>DASURX010000118.1:0-21826 GCA_036375355.1 Candidatus Limnocylindria bacterium | reverse complement strand
ACCGCGACAAGGGCGGCGTAGCCTGGGTCCGGCGGCGGGCGCCGCCAACAGGACGGATGGCCCTTGCGCCGCGCTGGCGCATGCGTCGTACTGGCGCAGTGCCGCGTCCGGCGACCGTGCGCCGGACCGGTACGCACGGAGGGAACCCGATGACCGCGGCGGAGATCCACCTCGGCGGTCCGTTGCGCACGCCGGAAGCCGAGCGTCCTGCCAGCCTTCCCGACCTCGCCCACCGCTCATCGCTCAAGTTTGCCGACCGCCCTGCGCTCAAGTGGCGCGCCGGATCGCGGCGTGACGGGCGCTGGGAGGGCATTACCTTCTCGCAGCTGTGGCAACGGGTGCAGCGCACCGCGCTCGGGCTCCGGGCCCTGGGGATCGGCGGCGGCGACCGGGTGTCGATCATCAGCCGCTCGCGCGTCGACTGGGCCATCTGCGACCTGGCGACCATGTCGCTCGGCGCGGTGAGCTGTCCGATCTTCCCGGCGGAGCATCCGGGCAAGATGGAGTTCATGCTGCGCAACGTCTCGGCGCGGATGGTGCTGGTCGAGGACGCGCACCAGGCGGCGCGCGTCGCGGCGGTGCGGAGCCGGCTGCCGGCGCTCGAGTTCGTGGTCGCCTTCGAGGGCGAGGGCCTGCCGTCCGGGACGCTGCGCCTGGACGACGTGCGCGCGGCAGCGGACACCTCGGCGGATGCGGTCGCGGCCTGGGAGGCCACCTGGAGCGCCGTCGGCCGCGACGATGTGGCGACCATCGTGCACACCTCGGGGACCACCGGCGAGCCGAAGGGCGTGGTGCTGGCCCACGGCAACATCCTGCACGTCTACGAGGCGGGCGCCCAGGCGATCCCGTTCAACGAGGAGGACATCGGCCTCTCGGTGCTCCCGCTGAGCCACATGATGGAACGTTCGGCCGGGATGATCGTGCCGCTGGGCGTGGGCGCCTGCATCGCCTTCGCCGAGCCGATCATCGAGCGCTGGCCGGCGGATCTGCTGGAGGTCCGCCCGACCGTGATGGTGACCGTGCCTCCCTTCTTCGAGCGGATGCACAAGCGCATCCTGTCGCGCATCGCGAGCAGTCCGCCCTGGAAGCAGCGGGCGTTCGCGTGGGCCGTCGGCCTGGGCCATCGGCGCTACGAGAACCACCTGGCCGGCCGTCGTGATGCGCCGTGGCTGCGGCTGCAGCTGGCGCTGGCCAACCGCCTGGTGTTCGGCCCGATCCGGGCGGCCACCGGCGGGAGGCTGCGCTTCTTCGCCTCCGCATCGGCTCCACTGTCACGGGAGATCGGCGAGCTGTTCTACGCGATGGGGATCCTGATCCTGGAGGGCTACGGCCTGACCGAGGCCGGACCGCTGCTGACGCTGAACCGGCAGGAGTCGTTCCGCTTCGGCAGCGTCGGAGAACCGGTGGCGCAGACCGAGATCGGCGTCGACGACGAGACCGGCGAGGTGCTGGCCCGCGGCCCGGGGATCATGCGCGGCTACATCAACCGGCCGGAGGAAACGGCCGCAGCAATCGACGCCGACGGCTGGCTGCACACCGGCGACATCGGCCGCTTCGACGAGGCCGGACGCCTGTTCATCACCGACCGCATCAAGAACCTGGTGATCCTGGCGAACGGCAAGAAGGTGATGCCGGGACCGATGGAGTCGGCGCTGCTCGCGTCGCGCTACATCGCCCAGGCCGTGATCGTGGGCGAGGGACGGGAGCAGACGGGCGTGCTGGTCGCGCCCAACTTCGCGGAGCTCGCCGAATGGGCGCGCCAGCAAGGCGCGGGCAGCCGCGACCAGGAGAACCTGGCGGCCATGCCCGAGGCGGTGGCGCTGATCGAGGCCGAGGTGCGAACCCTGCTGCGCGACTATCCCGCCTGGGAGCGGCCGAGGCGCGTGGCGCTCCTTCCGCGCCTGCTCGACGACGAGCACGACGAGGTGACGCCGCTGGGCAAGCCCAAGCGCCACGTGGTCGTCCGCAACTGGCCGGACCACATCGCCCGGCTGTACGAGTACGCCGCGACGCCCGCCGTCGCCACTCTCTAGCGGGCGCGAAGCGTCATTCCACGTGCGCGCCGCCGGAGGTCTCGACGTCGACCGCCGTATCCGCGCCGACGAACACGGTCGAGCCACCCGACGCCGAACCGTGCACCGACTCTGCATGGGTCAGGTAGGCACGTCCGCCGCCCGATACCTCGACGTCCGCCGCGCCGACGTGCACCTCTGCCAAGTCGGCTTCGGCCCCGCCGCTGGCGTTGAGCTGCAGGTCGGCCACGTGACCGCTGGCCGACATCCTGGCGCCGCCGCTCACCTCGACCGCGAGGGCATCGGCCATGACACCCTCCACCGAGCCGACTGCGCCTCCCGACAGGTCCAGAGCGGTCAGCTCGGCGACCACGATGGTGGCGGTCACCTGTCGCGTCGCGCTGTAGCTGTCGCTCGCACGGATGACCAGCACGCCATCGGTCACCTCGGTCTCCAGGATGTCCAGGATGTTGCGCTGCGCCTCCAGGACGACCGACTGCTCCTGGCCGATGCTCACGTTGACGTGGATCCCGCCACCGGCCTCCAGGCCGTGGAAGGTCTCGACGTCGCGCGTCTCGCTCGTCAGCGCTCCCTCGCCGACGACGCCGTCGAAATCGATCGTCGCCGCCGAGCATCCGGCCACGGCCACGACCAGGAGCAGCGCCGCGATGGAGCTCGCGAATCGCATGGTGGTACCCTCTCTCAAGTCGGCCCCGGCCTGCCGTCGCGGGACCCAGCGAATCAGCGGGCCGAGCGTCCCGCACGCCGAGCGGCGGCGCCAGTGCCGATGTGCCCCCCGCCCGGGGGCTGAGCGGCTCGCCGGCTGGCCCGAAACCTGCAATTGGGCGACTGCGACACACGCACATGGGCACCCAGACTGGAGCGGGCACCGTGGTCCTGGACATCGCTCAACCTCTTCGCATCGCGCTGCTCTCGGGGCCGATGGTTCGCATCCCACCGCCGGGCTACGCCGGGACGGAACGGATCGTGGCCGTGCTCGTCGAAGAGCTGGTGCGGCGCGGGCACCAGGTGACGCTCATCGGCCCGGGCGACTCGAACGTCTCGTGCGAGCTGATACCGACCATCGAGCGCGCCCTGTGGAGCTCAGGCATGCGGGGCGATCTGACGCCCTACATCCAGGTCTCGATGGAGCGCGCGTGGAGCGTCCACGAGCGGTTCGACGTGATGCATTCGCACCTCGACACGTACTCCTTCGGACTGGCCCGCCACTGCGCGACCCCCGTCGTTCACACCCTGCACGGGCGGCTCGACACGCCCGGCGTGCCGGAGTTGCTCGACGAGTTCACCGAGATCCCCCTGGTCGCCATCAGCGAGAGCCAGCGACGCTGGTGGCCCGACAACAACTGGGTGGCCACCGTCCACCATGGCCTCCCGCTCGAGAACGCGCCATTCTCGCCCGAGGCAGGCAACTACCTGGTGCTGGTGGGCCGGATCGCCGAGGAGAAGGGCGTCCAGGAGGCCATCGACCTTGCGCGCATGACCCGGCTTCCGCTGCGGATCGCCGCCAAGGTCCACGAGGATGCGGAGCGATACCTGTTCCAGCAGATCGTGCAGCCGGCGATCGACGAGGGCGTCGTCGAGTTCGTCGGCGAGCTGGCCAACGACCGTCGCGACGAGCTGTTGGCCGGCGCGCGCGCCACGCTCATGCTGGGTGCCTGGCCCGAGCCCTTCGGATTGGTGGCCATCGAGTCGATGGCGACCGGGACCCCGGTCATCGGCCGGCGCGCGGGCGCGCTGACCGAGCTCATCGAGCACGGTGAGAACGGCTTCCTGGTCGATGACCTGATGGAGGCCCGGTTCGCCGTGCAGGAGGTCGGCGAAATTGACCGCGCGTTCGTCCGCGAGCGCGCCATCGAGCGCTTCAGCGTAGAGCGCATGGTGGACGAGTACGAAGCGGTCTATCGCGTGCTCGCCGCGGGCGGCCGGCGTGAGACTCCGGGAACCGAGCAGGCACCACCCGACGCGGGGCGCATGGGGCGAAGCCCCGCTTCGTCGCAGGCCCGGTCCCAACGGCCCCGCCCGCAGGCAGCGCGCGCCGTCGTGACCTGACTGGGTCGTTTCGCCGAGCTCGATGACGGCGCGCTCCGCAGGGCTGCACGCCCGATTCCTCAGGCGCTGCGCAGCGTCCCCGAAGCCACCAGGTGGGCGGCGATGCCCGCAGCGACCACCCCGCCCAGGATGACGATGGTCCGCACATCCGCCCGCGAGAACGGCGTTCGCTCCGCAGCCGAGCGCCAGAGCGAGCGGATCAGGCGTGCCCCGATCAGGATCGCGCCAAGGGCGACGGGCAGGCCCATCACCACGAAGACCTGCGGCGCCTGCAGCGCCGTGGCGACGCGCGAGCCTGACGTGAGGAGCACCAGGCCCAGGATCACCAACCCGATGGCTTCACTCATCGCCAGGCCCAGCGCGGACGGGCGAGCCGCGGCCAGGCCGGCGGCAGTGGTGAACAGGAAGACGCCGATGATCACCAGCAGGATGATCGGCGCCTCGTAGCGCAGCAGCGTCTCCCAGCCCGCCTCGCTGCGGCGCAGCAGCTCCCCGGTGGTGGCGCCGAGGAGCACGGCGGCGCCGGCGAAGGCGACGATGCCCAGCAGCACGTACCAGCGCGCGAGGTGGGACATCCGGCGAGTATGGGCCCTAGCGCGAGCGCTCCTCGTCGGGGTCCCGCTCCGGGGCTCGCTGCGCAGCGGTGTGCGCCACCGCGAACGCCCGGCTCTCGTCGCCGCCGTACTCCTCCAGGGCGTTATTGAACGCCGTGAGGAACGCGTGCTTCTGGTGAGTGCTGTACTGGTCGACCTGCTCCGTCGGCAGGTCGGCGATCGTGTTGTATGGCATGCCCCGGGGCTAAGCAGAAGCGGTGCCGGAAGGCCTCACGTTGTGGTTGAGGTGGAACACGTTCCCCGGATCCAGGCGATCCTTGAGCGCCACCAGCCGATCCAGCGTCTGCTCGTAGTACGCGCGACGGATGCCGTCCGGCCCCTCGTCGTTCAGGCCATTGACGTACACGCCGCTCGCGAACGGCTCGAGGCTTCGCGCATAGCCGCGCATGGCCTCGATGCGGGCCGCATCCTCGGCCGGATCCTCCCAGCCGGCGAGCGTCACGAATTCGAACCGCGCGTCGCGGTGGCTGAAGGCAGAGTCGCCGATGCCCACCTCGCCGATGGCGCCGCCGTACCCTTGCAGCGAGCCGCCCGGCCGGAACGTCGCCCCGTCGCCGCCGCGGGCCAGGAAGGCCCCGATCGCCTCGTCGCTGAGCTCGCGCAGGTAGTGGCCCTTCCAGTAGCGCCGCATGCCATGGCGCATCGGGGCGTCGCTCCCCGACTGGAGCTCGAGGTACGAGGTCTCGTCGGTGGCCTCGGCCAGCGAGCGGCCGAATGCGCGAATGGCGGGTATCAGCGCACGTGCCTCCTGCGGGTCGCCGACCCACGCGTAGCCGGCCGCGACCAGCGGCTGGCCACGCAGCTCCTCGGGCAGGAAGGGCCAGTCACCGGCTGTTCCGGCCCAGGCGGTCGGGATGCACTCGCGCGGCGCCCCCGGTGCCCATGCGGCGTAGGCGCGCAGCACATCGGTCCCCTGCTCCGGCGCGAAGAAGACATCGACGCTCAACGCCCGGTCCACGATCGGATGCAGCCGGAAGGTGAACTCGGTCACGACGCCAAAGTTGCCGCCGCCGCCGCGCAGCCCCCAGAACAGGTCCGCATCCTGGTGCTGGCTGACGGTCAGCACCTCGCCATCGGCCGTGACGAGGGTGTACGACAGCGTGTTGTCGCAGGCGAGCCCGAACTGCCGCGCCAACCAGCCCATGCCGCCTCCCAGGGTGAGGCCACCCACGCCGGTGTGCGAGACGTTGCCGGCGGTGGTTGCCAGGCGATGCGGGACCGTGGCCCGGTCGAGGTCACGCAGCAGAGCCCCTCCACCAACGCGTGCAGTTCGGCGCTCGACGTCGACGCGCACCTCGCTGATGCGTTCGAGGTCGATCAGCAGGCCGCCATCGGGCACCGATATGCCGGTCACGCTGTGGCCGCCGCACCTGACGCCGACCTCCATGCCGGCGGCACGCGCATAGCCGATGGCCTTCGCCACGTCGGCGGCGTCCAGCGGTTGGGCGATGAGCGCCGGACGCTTGTCGACCATGGCGTTCCAGACGTGACGGGCAGAGTCGAAGTCGCGCTCGCCCGGTGCGATGACGCGTCCGCGCAGCACGCGGCGCAGGTCGGCCGCTGCCGATGCGGGAAGAGCTCGAATTGCTCGCGTCACGGTGTTGTCCCGACCTCCATGATCGCCGGCGGCCAGCACTGTACCCCAGTCCGCGTCAGCGCGGCGGGCGGTTGCGGTAGAGCATCACCAGGCCGACCCCGGCCGCCACGCCGGCGCCCCCGAACACGATCAGCGAGCTCCAGCGCACCGCGGTTGGGCTGATCAGGTCCGGGGCAAAGACGCTGAATGCGGTGATCGAGCCGATGACCCCCACGATCGACAGGACGAGGCCCACCACGAAGGCCCACACCTCCCGGTTGCGCATCCCCTCGACCACCTCGCGTGCCGCCAGCCCACAGGCGACGAGCGCAACCGCGAAGCCGACGGTCAGCGCCAGCCACAGCACGTCGGTCACGCCACCGAAGGCCATAAGGGCCAGGAAGCCGAAGAGGCTCAGGCCGCCGCGCAACCACACCTTCCCGTACGAGCGGAAGATCACCACCGGAATGGCGACGACCGCGTCAGGGACGATCTCGGGCGCCTCGGCCCGCGCAGCGATCGCCTTGCGCTGCTCTTCGACGTGAGCGTCGTCAGCGTCGCGGATCGTCTTGCAGCGCCAGCAGCGCTCGTCGGCGGGCCGGTTCCACTTCCAGCACGCCTTGCAGACCCAGCCTTCGGCCGTGCTCGCCAAGCCGACCTACCTCCGCCGTTACGTGGCGCCGATTATCGGGTTGCCGGGCAAGTGCGAATCAGGAGCTCGAGCAGCGGTAATCGGCGTCGAAACCCCTGGCGATGTACTGCGCCAGCTCGACCGGTCCACCGGTGAGCGAGGCGTCTCGACACACGGCCTTGGCGCCGCGCAGGGTCGAGGCGCCCGCCACCCAGCTGGGGTAGGCGGCAAACGCATCGGTCCCGCCGGTGATGGCGTCCCACATCGGCCCGACCGAGTAGAAGCCGACTGACGCGACCTCCATCGACTCCAGGTAGGCGACCGCGCCCTGCAGCGCGGCGACGTTCAGCGACGGGTCGTCGCGCCAGGAGTTCGCCGTCTCGACGTCCAGCCACCAGTGATTGGGGACCGGCGTGCGGGTCGCCGTGGCATCGGCCCAGCCGAGGGAGATGTAAGCGTCCACCGCCACCGCGTACGCGTCGGAAGCGGCGTTCCAGCCGTAGTCGTAGGCGCAGTCGGCGGTGTCCGGATCGTCGGGACTGCAGACGCGTGGCACCATCTGGCCGATCGGCCAGTAGGAGCTGAGCTCGGGCCCCGGATTCCCGGTGTTCATGTACAGCTCCGCCTCGGGGCCGGCCCAGGCAAGCTGCGACTCGCCGTCGCCCCCCGCGCCGAGGCACGGGTTGGCGCTGAACACGATGCCCTCGGTGACCCCCACGATCCCGAACGCCACGTCGCGCGGGTACGTGCCGCCGCACTGCGGGTACGAGATGTCGTAGCCGACCGGCGTGCGGGCCGCGCTGCCCTTCGCCTCCGGCACCGACTCGTCCCGTCCGAGCGCAGCGCCGGCGGTCGCGCTGAGCAGGGCAGCGGCCAGCACGGGGGCAAGGGCGAGGCGAACGACGCGGAGGGGCACGGGTGGAAGCTCGAGCACGCTGGTTTCGGACCTCAAAGGGTAGACCGATGCTCCGCACGCTTCAAGCAGGCGAGCGGCTCGACGACGCGGGTGCTGGCGGGGCGTCCTCCCCCGGCGCCCCAACCCCTGCTAGTGCGCCCGGGTGGCGGCGTGCACGCCGGCCGGGAGCGGCGCCCGTCCCACGCGCCCTCGCTCCTCGACCCGGAGCGAGCGCCAGATCCAGAACTTGCGGCCAAGGTCCGCGAGCAGCAGCACGGCACCGGCCAGGTACGCCACGTCGCCAGGCAGCCGCGCCCACTGGAAGAAGACCACGCCGTCGTAGAAGGCGAGCGACCGTGCGTAGGCGAAGCCCTCGTTGATCGTGGCCGCGATCTGCAGCACGCCGACCGGCAGCAGGTTGAGCACCAGCCAGAGCACGATCGCGGCGTTGAAGGCGTAGAGCGCCCAGGTTCCGAGACGATCGCTCCAGCGCTCGGCCGGGAGCATGCTGCGCACGGCGAAGTACACGAGCCCCAGGGCCAGCATCCCGAACGCCCCGAACATGCTCGCGTGCCCGTGGGCCGAGGTCAGGAACTGCCCGTGCTCGAAGTAGCTGACGATTGGCGGGTTGATGACCCCGCCCAGCACGCCGGCCCCCACGAAGTTCCACGCCGAGGCGGCGGTGATGAACCCGAAGGCCAGCTTCTGCGGGAAGGCGTCGCCGGCGGCGCGCACCAGGCGCAGCTCGTGCCACGCCCGCACCACCAGGAAGATCAGCGGGATGACCTCGGCCATCGAGAACATGCCGCCCAGCGCGACCCACAGCGCCGGCTCGCCGATCCAGTAGAAGTGGTGGCCCATGCCCACCATCCCGCTGCCCAGCACCAGGATCAGCTCGAAGTAGACGATCCGCTCCACCAGCTGGCGCGGCACGAGCCGCATGCGCAGCAGCACGTAGCCGATGGCAGCCACGGTGAAGAACTCGAAGGTGCCCTCGACCCACAGGTGCACGACCCACCAGCGCCAGTAGTCGGTGATGGTCGGGCTGGGCTCCACCGCCAGCGGTGGAATCATGCCGAAGGCGTAGACCAGGCCGATGCTGGCGGCCGCGTACGCCAGCAGGTGCTCCACGCGGGTCCAACTGCGCACGGCGCGCAGGCCGGGCCAGAACGCCCGCACCAGGACGGCGGCCCACACGATCAGGCCCACGAACAGGCCGATCTGGAAGACGCGCCCCAGCTGGATGTACTCCAGCCCCTGGTTGCCGAACCAGAACCACAGGGGGCCGATGTCGCCCATGACGCCCACGAACACCCCGACCAGCGCGCCGAGCACCACGACCACGACCGCGGCCAGCAGGCCGATGGTCAGGAAGCGCTGCAGCTTCGGCTCCCTGCCGCCGATGAGCGGCGCCAGGAACAGGCCGGCACCCAGCCAGGCCGCGGCGATCCAGGCGATGGCCAGCTGCAGGTGCCAGGCACGCACCACGTGGAACGGCAGGATGGTGGTCAGGTCCATGCCGAAGAAGCCCTGCCGCTCGGCGTAGTAGTGAGCGATGAGGGTGCCCACCAGCCCCTGGAGCAGCAGCAGCACGGGCACGATCAGGAACCAGGCCCACGTCCAGCGCTGGCTGGGCGTGGGGCTGACCTGCGCCTCCTCGGCCGTGGCCGGGACCACCTCGGCTGCCGGGTGCGGCGCGACCAGGCGGCGATAGACCCAGACGGCGCCCAGAAGCAGCAGAGCGGTGCCGGCCAGGGAGGCCCAGGTCCACAGCCACAGCCCTTCGGTGGGCTGGTTACCCACCGAAGGCTCGTACGGCCAGTTGTTGGTGTACGAATGGTCCGTGCCGGGCCGCAGCGCCACGGACGTCCACGACGTCCAGCCCAGGAAGGCGGTCATCTGACCGACCTCGGTGTCATCGGCCAGGACGTTCGCGGGAAGGCCGAGCGCCGGATCACCCTGCCGGAAGAGGCTGCGGTACTCGGTCAGTGACGCGCGGTAGGCGGTCGCCTGGGCATCGGTCAGGACGAGCGCGCCATCCGCGAAGCGGTTCTGCTTCAGCTCGTTGGCCACCGCCTCGTCCACCGCCCCGGCCTCGGTGCTGTCAAGCGCCGCCCATTCGCGGCCGAACAGCTGCGCCGACTGCGCCTCGCGCACGGCGTCGCGCTCACGGATCAGGTAGTCGGTGTTCCAGTCGGGCCCGAAGTACGCGCCGTTGCCGTACAGCGAGCCGAAGTCCATCAGGTCCTCTCGCTGAAACAGCTCCTTGCCGGCGCGGATGTCGGCGGCCGTGTACAGGACCTCGCCGTCGGTCGTGACCACGCGATCGGGAATCGGCGGCTGGTCGCGGTAGACCGCCACGGTCCCGTACACCAGGATCGCCAACGCGACCAGCACCACGCCGAACAGGGTCCAGCGCAGTCCGCGATCGATCCGTGAATCCGTCCCCGGCTGAAGTGCATGCTGCCCGGCTGACATGGACGTGCTCCTCCGCTCGCTCCGTTCCCTGTGGCGAGGATGCGGAGCCATGGCGCGGCCGCCAAGTGCCGCTCGTCCCCGCGGACGCGGTCCGGATGTCTCCCCGCACGTGGGGCGATAGCCCCGCGGTATTCACCGGCTGCGTGCTGGGATGGGCCGACGAGCTAGTCCTCGACCTCCACCGGCACCACCTGCCGCTCATGCTGCCCGAACGCTGCGCCGGGCTGCGCACCGACCGGTGCCTCGGCCCCGCCGTGCTGGCCGACCCGCGCGGGCATGACGGCGAGCACCACCAGGGCCGCGATCAGGGCGGTCACGATCCCGATCACGAAGGTGGACGCCGTCGCCAGTGAGAACGCCTCGTGGATGCCGGACACGATCGCCGGGATGAGCGGTTCCACCTGCGCTCGGAACGGCTCCGGCACCTGCGCCAGGATGGCGGCTCCCAGGTCCCCCACCCCGCCGATCTGGTTCAGCGACGAGCCGCCGCCCGAGGCGAAGGCGTCCGCGAACTGCTGCGGAACCCCGGCGCTCACCAGCTGGCGCGGCACCTCGTCCACGAAGGTGGTGCCGAAGATCGAGCCCGTGATGGCGAGGCCCACGGTCCCGCCCACCTGCTGGAACAGGGTCAGGGCGCTCGTCGCCGAACCGAGCTGCCGAACCGGCACCGCGTTCTGCACCACCAGGGTGAAGACGGCGAACGAAGGACCGATGCCCAGGCCGGCCACCGCCATCCACAGCCAGATCAGGGGCCGCGGCGTATCGGCGTGCAGGTTGGTCAGCAGCCACAGCCCGAAGGCCACCGTCACCAGCGCTCCGACGATGAGCGCCTTGTGCCGGCCGGTGCGTGCCACCAGCTGGCCGCTGAGCGTCGCGGACACGATCAGCCCCAGCAGCAGCGGCAGGATCTGGTAGCCGGATTCGGTGGCCGACGCTCCCGCCACGACCTGGTACCAGCGCGGCAGGAACACGACGGCGGCGAAGAAGCCCATCGCGGCCAGGAAGAACGCGATCACGCTCGCGGTGAAGGCGCGCATCCGGAACAGGTTGAGGGGCAGGATCGGCTCCTTGGCCCGCGACTCGACGAAGACGAAGACGGCGACGAAGAACAGCCCCAGCGCGATGAGGCCGCCGACGCCCGGATCGGTCCATTCGCCGGACTGCTTGTTGGTGAACCCGATGAGCGTGGGCACCAGGGCCGCCACGAAGACGGCCGCGCCGAGATAGTCGATGTGCCGGTCCGCATCGGCCTCGTGGTGGGTCGGCAGCGTGCGCCAGACGACGTACAGCACCACCGCGCCGATGGGCACGTTGACGTAGAAGATCCAGTGCCAGCCGACATTGTCGGTGATCAGCCCGCCGAGCGCCGGACCCAGGATGCTCGACAGGCCGAAGACCGCGCCGAAGAAGCCCTGGTATTTGCCGCGCTCGGACGGCGCGAAGATGTCGCCGATGATGGCCAGCGCGACGGGGAACAGCGCCCCGGCGCCCAGCCCCTGGATGCCGCGGAAGGCGATGAACTGGAACATGTCGCCCGACAGGCCGCTCAGCACCGAGCCGAGCAGGAAGGTCGCCACGCCGATCACGAAGATCGGCCGGCGGCCGAAGATGTCGGACAGCTTCCCGTAGATCGGGCCGCTGATCGTGGCCGTCAGCAGGTACGACGTGAAGGCCCAGGTGTAGACGTCGTTGCCCTTCAGGTCGGTGACGATGGTCGGCAACGCGGTCCCGACGATGGTCTGGTCGAGCGCGCCCAGGAAGATGCCGGCCAGCACGGCGACCAGGATCTCGATCCGGGTGCGGTGCGGCAGCTCGATGGGGGGCCGGTCGACGAAGGTTGAGGTGGCGGTCATGTGGATCCCTGCTGGCTCGTGTTGGCAATGTCTGTACGAAGACCGATGCGGCCGCCGGGATTCATCGGTCCGTGGTCGCACCGCGTGCGCGGCTGATTGTTGTGCCGCGCCATCGGCCGGCGCGTCGAGCGTGTGACGCGCATCGGCCTACGTCATTACGCCGATGGCATGGGGACTGCCCGGCCAGGGGAAACCATTCGATGCGAGCTCGCCCTGGCCGGGCATCCACGACCTAGTAGACGGAGACGACCAGCTTCCCGGTGCTGCCACCGTAGCCGCCCGCCTGGACGTAGTAGGTCACGCCCGGGTCGGTGCCGATTGTGATCGCTGCCTCCAGGCTGAACTCCGGGTCGACCACGTCATCCACGCAGCCGACCTGTGCCAGGCTGCCCGCGTCGAGGACGTAGACCCCGACGATCGTGTCGAAGCCGCTGCCCGCGGTCGAGACTGTCACGTCATCGCCGCTGCCGGTGAAGGTCCACCACGCGGTGTACGTGATCGGGAGCTCGCCAAGGTCATCGGCGCACGCCGCCTCCGGGTCGAAGGCGTTGCCACCGGTGAGCACGCTGTCGGTCTGCCCGATCTCGAGGGCGATGGCGCCGTCCGGCGTGTCGTTGGCCAGCGGCTTGCCCTTGGGGCCGCGCGGATCCAGGAGGTGATCGGTGCTGCGGCCGTCCACGGCGGTGCAGGACTCGGCATCCATGGCCAGCGAGACCGGATCGGTGCCGTCGAGCGCGAGGTCCAGGACGCCGTCGACCGCGAGTACCTCGCCGACGAGCTTGAAGGTCTCCCCGCCGAACACGTCACGGCTATGGACGCGCTGGCCGGTCGGGGTCAGCACCGCGGCCGCCTCGGCACTCCCCGAGAAGTCGCCCTCGATCGTGAAGGCGGCGCTGTACTCCGCGTCGGTGAGGAGCGCATCGGACGATCCAAAGCCGAAGGCCTCCTCCGACCCGACGAAGATGTCGCTGAACGCACCAGACTCATCGGCGCTCGCGAACAGGTCAATGAACAGGTCACCGCTCTGCCAGTGACAGCTGAGCGTCAGCTCGTCACGGTGGTAGACCAGCGACGCCGGCGCCTGTGCCGGGTTGGTGCCGAAGACCGTGATCACGAGATGCTCGCCGAAGCAGGCTCCGGCCAGGTCGGCCGTTGCGCCTCCGGGCAGGACCAGCTCGCCGGTCACCTCCAGCGCCTGGCGCGTGCCCGCCTGGCGCACGATGCGGTTGCCGTCCTGGAAGCTCTCGTCGAAGGCCTGGGGATCGCCAACCGGCGTCAGGGTGGCCGATAGCGTGGCGGTACCGGCTGGATCGCCGAAAGGCGGATCCTGGCTCGGGTCGAACGTCACGAGGCTGTACGACGCCGTCATGGACGATCCGCCGCCACTCAATGACGCCGTGGCGTCCATGCTGACCACGGTCGGGTCGCCCCCCGCACCCGGGGCCCAGACCGCCAGATCGCCGAACGCGCCGAAGGTCTGGCTCACCTCCGCATAGGCGAACACCGTGCTCCCGTCCGTGGCCTCCAGGCCATCGCAGAACAGGTACGTGGTGTCGTCCGAGAACCTGTCGGGGCGGCCCGCCACGGCGATACCGGGCAGGCTCGACAGCAGGGACAGCACCGCGAGAACCACCAACCAGCGACGCATGAGCACCCTCCTCGCTCGCCGCCGGGGTGGGCAGCGTTCCCCTGCGCCGCGCCTTGTGCGGCCGGCGGGCGCCGGCCGATGATCGGCGAACGCTACTCCCGCCGGCCGGAGGCGACAAGACCTTTCTTTTCGACGGACGGACCGATGCCGCGGCAACGCCATCGGTCCTTCGCGGGACTACGCTTCCGGCATGAGCGACACACCGGTCACCATCGCCTACTACTACCGCGTCCGCTGGGGCCACGCTGACGAGTTCCTGGCCCTCTTTCGGCGCAATCATTACCCGATCCTGGCCGATCAGCTGGCCAGCGGCCGCTTCCTGGAGATCCGCTGCCACCGGCCTCGCTTCCACGGCGCCGGCGATGCCGACTGGACCTTCATGGTGACGATCACGCATCACGACTGGGCCGCGGTCGAGAGCCACTCCGACGCCGAGATCGCCGCCCGGCTCTTCCCCGACCAGGACCGCTACCGCGCCGAGGAGCGGCGGCGCTTCGAGCTGATCGAGGCCCACTGGGACGTGCCGCTCGAGGAGGTCGCGCTCGACGCGGAGACCGAGCCGAGCGATCGCCGCGGGCTGGGCTTCGGCCGGCGCTGAGGCCTTGACCGCATGAGCCGTCGCGATATATCGTGACGCCTCGTGTCATTCCTTCGGAGGAACAGTTCCATGTCCAGCGCACACGCCCGGCACGCAGCGAGCCGACGGCTGATGCACGAGATCTTCGGCCCGCTGCGCGAGGGCTACGCGGCCGTCCGGCGCGGCAAGGTGCGGCCCATGATCCTGGCGGTCCTGCACGAGCGGCCGATGCACGGCTACCAGGTCATGCAGGAGCTCGAGGCGCGCACCGGGGGCCGCTGGCGCCCGAGCCCGGGCAGCATCTACCCCACCCTGCAGCAGCTGGAGGACGAGGGCATGGTGCGGACCGAGGAGCTCGACGGCCGCAAGGTGTATCGCCTGTCCGACGAAGGGCGCGCGGCCGCCGAGGCGTCGCCGCTCACCCGCCATCCGTGGTTCGACAAGCGCTCTGCGCCCGAGAGCCTCGACCTGCGGCGACTGGCCGTGCAGCTCATCGGCGCGACCATCCAGGTCCAGCGCGTCGGCTCGGAGGAGGCGCAGAAGCAGGCCCGCGAGATCCTGGTCGACAGCCGGCGCCGGCTCTACCGGCTGCTGGCCGATGACGACGCCGGCGACCTCGCCGACTTCGCGGATGCCATGAAGGCAGGCGGTGCCGAGGACGCGGAGGCCCAAGCGTGAGCGGAACCGATGCCCAACCCGTGATTTCGGCTCGTGCCCTGGCCAAGTCGTTCGGAAAGCTCGAGGCGGTCAGGGGCATCGACCTCGACGTGCAGCGGGGCGAGATCTTCGGCTTCCTCGGGCCGAACGGGGCGGGCAAGTCGACGACCATCAACATGCTCTGCACCCTGATGCTGCCATCGGCCGGGACGGCGACCGTCGCGGGGTTCGACGTCGTTCGGCACCCGGCGGACGTGCGCCGCGCCATCGGTCTCGTCTTCCAGGACCCCTCGCTGGACGGCCAGCTGACCGCCCGCGAGAACCTGCAGTTCCACGCCTTCATCTATGGCGTGCCGGCCGCGGAGCGCAGGCCGCGCATCCAGGCCGTGCTGGAGATGGTCGAGCTCGCTGACCGAGCGGACTCCGTGGTCCAGACCTACTCGGGCGGCATGCGGCGCCGGCTGGAGATCGCCCGCGGCATGCTGCACACGCCCGAGGTGCTGTTCCTGGACGAGCCGACCATCGGCCTCGACCCGCAGACCCGGCGCCACATCTGGGCGTACCTCCGCCGCCTGCGAGAGGAGCAGGGCGTGACCCTGTTCATGACCACCCACTACATGGACGAGGCCGAGGAGTGCGACCGGATCGCCATCATCGACGGCGGGCGGATCGTGGCCCTCGGCACGCCGAGCGAGCTCAAGGCGCTGGTGGGCGGTGACGTCGTGACCCTGGCCACTGCAGACAACGCCACCGCCGCGATCGAGATCGAGCAGACGTTCGGCCTGCAGCCGGCCGCGGACAACGGCTCGCTGCGGGTGGAGGTCGCGAACGGCGCCGAGTTCATCCCGCGCCTCGTCCGGGAGACCACGGTGCCGGTGACCAGCGTGTCTGCGCACCGGCCCAGCCTGGACGACGTCTTCCTGAAGCTGACCGGCCACGCCATCCGTGAGGAGGGGGCCGGCAACACCGACATGATGCGGATGATGTTCCGCGCGCACGGAGGTCGACGATGAGCATCGCCATCACGACCGCACGGCCGCGTCGCTCCAGCGCGCTGGGCGACACGCTGCGCGGCATCTACATCGTCTGGTACCGCGACCTGCTGCGCTACTGGCGTGACCGGGTGCGCGCCATCGTGGGGCTGGCCCAGCCGCTCCTCTTCCTGGTCGTCTTCGGGGCCGGACTGGGGTCGTCGCTGGGCGGTTCTTTCTCGGCCGGCGGTCCGTCCGGAAGCCTGAGCTACGCGCAGTTCGTGTACCCCGGCGTGGTGGGCATGGCGGTGCTCTTCAGCGCGATCTTCGGCGCGATGTCGATCGTCTGGGACCGCGAGTTCGGCTTCCTCAAGGAGATCCTGGTCGCGCCGATCGACCGCTCCGCGGTGGCCATCGGCAAGGCGCTGGGGGGCGCGACGCAGGCCATGATCCAGGGCCTGGTGCTGCTGGTGCTGGCGCCGCTGATCGGCGTCAAGCTGGACATCGGTTCGGTGCTGCTGCTGATCCCGTTCCTGTTCGTGCTGGCGTTCGCGCTTTCGGCGATGGGCGTGGCACTGGCCTCGCGCATGAAGTCGATGCAGGGCTTCCAGATCGTCATGAACTTCCTGCTCATGCCGCTCTTCTTCCTGTCCGGCTCGCTCTTCCCGCTGACCAACGTGCCCGACTGGATGGCCGTGCTGGGGCGCCTGGACCCGGTGTCCTACGGCATGGACCCGATCCGTCGCATCGTGCTCGGGGCCACGCTGCCGGCCCAGGCGGTGGACAGCCTGGGCCTGACGCTCTTCGGCCACGTCCTGCCGATCGGCCTCGAGGCGCTGATCCTGCTCGCCTTCGGCGCCGTGATGCTCGGCCTGGGCGTCGTCAACTTCCGGCGCCGGGAGTGAGTCCGCCCTAGGCCGCGACCGCCGGGGCGGCGGCCAGGTAGGAGACCGCCTGGTCCCACGCCTCGGCCACCACCAGGTGCCCGGCGCCGGGAACCACCTGGACCCAGGCATCGGGCAGCGCCGTCAGCCACCAGTTGGCGTGCCGGCTGCCGGCGACCGGGTCGGCCTGGCCGTAAAGCAGCAGCGTCTCGACGTGGACCTCACGCGGGTCGAAGCCCCACGGCTGCAGCGTGTAGCCGGCCACGTCGAGCGCCATGCCCCGCGCGCCCTGGCGGAAGGCATCGGCGAGCATGCCGGCGAGGCGGTCTCGTAGGCCGGGCCGGCGGAGTGTCGCGCCATCGGTGTCCGGGCTGACGCCGAGTTGCGCCAGGGCAGCCGGCTGGGCCGGGTCCGGCGGAACGGTCTCGCCCATCTGCTCCTCGAAGGCCGCATGCACCTCGTCCGGGCCGAGATCGCGCATCGCCTCGATGGCCGAGACGAAGTGCGCCGGGATCCAGGGCACCGCCTCGTTCGGGGCGGGCGTGCCGATCACCGCCACGCGGGCGACGAGCTCCGGATGGCGAGCGGCGAGCGCCAGGGCCACGCGACCGCCGGCCGACCAGCCCGCGACGCCCACCTCGCTGATGCCGCGCGTCCGGAGCACGTGGGCGACGTCATCGGCGGCCGATGCCACCGTTGCCCAGCGCCCCGCCTGGATGGGATCCGAGCCTCCGTAGGCAGGCCTGTCCACGGCCACCAGCGAGACGTGCGCCGACCGCGTGGCGTGCGGGTCCGGGTCGAACCTCCCCGCTCCGGGGGCCGGGTGGCAGAACACGACGGTCGGCCCGTCCCCGGGTCGTTCGTGGACGGCAACCGTGCGGCCGTCCGGGAGCGTCAGCCGCTCCGTGATCCAGCGTCCTTCATCCATGACTGGCATGGTGACCGGCATTCCTGACAACTTGTGTCGTGAAACCGATTTTGCCGGTCAGGTTCCCCGTCCGGTCAGCGCCGGGTCCGCTCCCCGGGCAGGCTGCTCCAGCGTCCCTCACTCGTCCCGCGACGCGCTTCGTGCCTGGGCTTCATGCGGCGAGGGCGACCGAAGGAAGCGCGGGAGCCCTGTGCCGGGCCACCGCGGGCCCGATGGGCGCCGGGAGCAGGCGCAGCGCTCCTGAGGCGAATGGCCTGCGGCCGGGCGGAGGGATCGGGCTCGAAGCCCGGCACGACCCGCGATGGTATCGGCACCCCGATGAGCCGCTCGATGTCCCGCAACAGCGGGGCCTCGTCGATGCAGACGAGCGAGATGGCGTCGCCCTCGATGCCGGCGCGTCCGGTGCGCCCGATGCGATGGATGTAGTCGGCCGCCACCATGGGCAGCTCGTAGTTCACGACATGCGGAAGCTGAGCGATGTCGAGGCCACGGGCGGCGACCTCGGTGGCGATCAGCAGCGTGACGCGGCCCGCCTTGAAGTCATCGAGCGCGCGAACTCGCTGCGCCTGGGACTTGTTGCCGTGGATGGCCGCCGCGGCGATGCCATCGGCCCGCAGCTGCTCGGCCAGCTTGTTGGCGCCGTGCTTGGTACGGGTGAAGACCAGCGCCTTGTCGACGGCTCCGGTGAGCACCAGCCGCGACAGCAGCTCCCGCTTTCGGTGCCGGTCGACGGGGTGGGCCACCTGCCGAACGAGCTCGATCGGCGTGTTGGCGGGCGTGACCTGGACCGATGCCGGGCGATCCAGCAGACCCTCGGCCAGGCCACGGATCTCCCTCGAGAAGGTCGCGCTGAAGAGAAGGTTCTGGCGCCTGTCTGGCAGCAGCGCCAGCACCGAGCGAATGTCGCGGATGAAGCCCATGTCGAGCATCCGGTCGGCCTCGTCGAGGACGAGGATCTCCACCGCGCGCAGGTCGATGGTTCGCTGGCGGGTGTGGTCGAGCAGCCGGCCCGGGGTGGCCACCACGGTCTCGACGCCGCGGCGCAGGATGGCCGCCTGCGCGGGGAACCCAACGCCGCCGTAGATGGCGGCGGATCGATGGCGGCCCTGGCCGTAGTTCCGGATGCTCTGCTCGACCTGGATCGCCAGCTCGCGCGTGGGGACCAGGATCAGGGCACGCACCCTGGGGCGTTCGGCGCCGTGGCGCGGAGCGGAGGCTGCGAGGCGCTGCAGCATCGGCAGGACGAAGGCGGCGGTCTTGCCGGTCCCGGTCTGGGCCCCGGCCATGAGGTCACGGCCGGCCAGGACCAGGGGAATCGCCTGGCGCTGCACGGGTGTCGGTTCGGTGTAGCCCTGCGCCGAGACGGCGCGGAGCAGTTCGGGCGCAAGCCCGAGCGCTGAGAAGGTCATGGAGGCTCCTGACGAGGCCCTCCCGCACGGCGTGCGGGGCCCGGTCAGGGCAGTAAGATCGGTTTCGGGGCAGCCATGCGACTGCGGCGCGGACCGGGGCGCCAATCGAACACGTTTTCGAAATGCTACCACACCGGCGCGCTGCACGGGATCGGCGTATGCTGGAAGCCCCCTCGAAAGGATCCGATGTTCGATCCCTGCATCCACGGCTTCATTCCCGACCAGTGCGCCTCGTGCCGCACCTGCCCACACGGCCTGAGTGCGGCGCGCTGCGGCCGATGCCAGGCAAAGCCCACGACCAAGGTCTCCGAGCGCGGCTCGGCCGCCTCCCAGGAGCATCTCGGCTGGGAGATCATCTACGTCCCGGCCCTGAGCGGCTGGCAGGTCCGGCAGCCCGACACCACGCCTTCCGCCGACTCCTACCGCTCCGTGTTCCTCGCCCGCAAGGCGATCGAGCGTCTCCAGGCCGCTCCACCGGCCGCGCCGCGCTCCAAGCGAGGTCGCTGAGCGCTTCCGCGGCAGCCAGATCGGCCGGCGCCGCCTACACGACCCGGTAGAGCTGCCACTCCCCCGGCACCCCTCGCAGCGCGTGGCGACCGGCGTCGCGCAGCGGCGTGTCGGGCGGCAGCAGGGCCGCGAGGTCGGCCGAGATGACGATCTCGCCAGCCTCCGCGAGTGCCATCACCCGCGCCGCGGCATGCACCGCCAGCCCGCTGACCTGCTCGCCGCGCATCTCCACGTCCCCGGCATGCAGCCCGGTGCGCACCCGCAATCCCAGCTCGCCGACCGCGTCACGAATGGCGAGGGCGCAACGCAGCCCGTTGGCGGGCCGATCGAAGGCCGCGAAGAAGGCATCGCCCGCCGTGTTCACCTCGCGGCCGCGATGGCGCGACAGCTCGGCGCGGACCGCGCCGCGGTATCGGTCCAGGAGCTCGCGCCAGCGCTCGTCTCCCAGGTCGACCACGGCCTGGGTGGACTCGACGATGTCGGTGAACAGCAGCGTGAGGCGGCTGCGAGCGGGCAGGGCGCGGTCCACGACGGGGCGCAGCCATCGGCGCACCGGCCCGAACGCCAGCCCGGCGCCCAGGCCCAGGGCGGCGGCGACCAGGTCCGAGCGCTCCCCCGCCAGGGACACCACTGCCCGCTGCGCGACCACGTTGACAACCCCGAAGACGACCAGCAGCACCGCGGTGACCGCGCCGTACAGGATGGTGCGGTTGAGCAGCAGGTCCAGGTCGTAGAGCCGATAGCGCAGCATCGCCACGGCGAAGCCGGCCGGCATGGCGATCCCGAAGCCGGCAATCACGAACGCGGTCGAGAGCGCCACCACCTCGGGCTGCGGCAGGAAGAGCAGGGCCACCACCGTGAACGCGATGTTCAGCGCCACGGCGAACATGACCGAGTAGGCGATCCAGCGCAGCTGCAGCCGCTCCTCGCGATCGGCGCGTCGCAGCCTGATCAGGACCGATAGCGCGGCGGCCCCGATCACCGCCAGGCCCAGGACGAAGGCCACCGATCCCGGCGTCCCGGAATTGGCGCCGGCGAACGCCGCGATCCCGGTCGGGTTCGGGATGGGCGGCAGGCCCTCGAGCGCAAACCCGATCGGGTCGAGGATCGCCAGCAGGACCAGGACGACGGTCAGCACGATGCCGGCCCACGCGACGACGCGCCAGCGCGGCGAGAGGAGCTTCCCGTTCGGAAGGCGCAGAAGCACCATGGTGGCCAGCCCGGCCGGGTAGACGATGCTCGAGACGAGGTAGCCGAACCAGACGATCCAGGGTGAGAACGGTGCGGCGGGATTCGTGATGTGCGAGTAGCGCGCGTACTGGAGGGTGGTTCCCGGCACGGCGTTCAGGAGCGCGATGGCCAGGAAGAGCCAGCCCACGGCGTTGCGCGGCTGGCGCGAGGCGACCAGGCCACCCAGAATGGCGTAGGCGGCGGGCAGGACGATCTCGATCGGGTTCGCCTGGTCGATCGACCCGATCGAGGCGCGGTTCAGCACTACCAGCGTGATGGTGGTGGCCACCACGAGCAGCGTCAGCACGCAGATCGACCACGCCAGGGACCGTCGGTCCAGCGTCATGCCCGCATGGTGCCGCCTCGGGCGCCCGTGGCGCTACCCCGGGCGGGGCTGGACTCCGCGAGCTCGCCCGGCCTAGGATCCGTGCCCGTGGCCGCGCCCCTCACCCTCACCCGCGACCAGATCCTGGCCTACCGGCGTCGCGTCCAGGCGCTCGACCGCCGCCTTCCGGCCGGAGCCGACTCGCTGCGCACCGCCGCACAGGCCGGGCTCCAGGACAGCATGCCGCGTGCTGCGCTGCTCTCGATCCATGCCAGGGTCGAGGGCACCGGGCCGAGCACCTGGGAGGACCCGGCCCTGGTGCAGCTGTGGGGGCCGCGCTACAGCGCCTACGTCGTCGCCGCGCACGACATCGGCATCTTCACGGTCGGGCGGCTGGGCGAGGATCCCAGGGCACGCGTCCTGCCCGAACAGCTGGCGGAACGCCTGCGAACGGTTCTCAGGGGGCGCCGCATGAAGGACGCCGACGCCGGGCTCAGCACCGGCGAGCATCCCAATCGCCTGCGCTACGCGACGGTCACCGGAAGCGTGCTCATCCGCTGG
>DASURX010000117.1:0-2616 GCA_036375355.1 Candidatus Limnocylindria bacterium | reverse complement strand
AGCGGCCGCGCTACCTGGCGGGGATGCGGGTGCTGGAGGTCTTTCCGATCGTGCCGCTGCTGGGTAACCAGCCGCTGGGCGTGGCCGCCGTGTCGTATGCCGGGGGCCTGGGGATCGGCATCACCGCCGATCGCGCTGCTTTTCCGGACCTCCAGGCCTTCGCCGCGGCGGTTCGTGCCGAGCTGCGGGCACTCGAGGCGGGCGATCGGCCAATCACAGCGGCTCGGATCGCGATGACGGCCGGATGGGCCGGATGGGCCGGATCGGCCGGCTCGGGGCGCGCGCGGTCAGCGCGATGAACGTTCCGACCGCCACGGCGCTGTGGCGGATGGGATCGGCGCAGCTGGCGGCGGCCATCCGCGAGGGCCACGTCAGCAGTCGCGAGGTCGTCGAAGCGCATCTCGAGCGCATCGCCGGGGTAAACCCGGCGATCAACGCCGTGCCGGTGGTGCTGGCCGAGCGGGCGCTGGAGGACGCGACCCTGGCCGACCGCCGGCTCGCATCCGGCGGCGACCTTCCGCCGCTGCTGGGGGTGCCGTTCACCGTCAAGGCCAACATCGACATGGCCGGCACGCCCACGACCCACGGCATGGCGGCGCTGAGCACGGCCGATCCGGGCATCGACGCCCCGGTCGTCGAGCGGCTGCGTGCCGCGGGCGGCATCCCTCTCGGGCGGACGAACCTTCCCGATTTCGCCATCGGCTGGCACACCGACAGCGAGCTGTGGGGAGCCACGCTGAACCCCTGGGACGCCACGCGGACGCCCGGCGGCTCGAGCGGCGGTGAGGCGGCCGCGCTGGCGACCGGCATGAGCCCGCTCGGCATCGGCAACGACACCGGCGGCTCGCTGCGCTGGCCGGCCCAGTGCTGCGGAGTGGCCACCTTGAAGCCGACGCTCGGGCGCGTACCGGCGGCGACCACGATCGAGCCACGCGACCTGCCGATCGGCAACCAGCTGATGGGCGTGAATGGCCCGATGGCGCGGCAGGTCGCCGACCTGCGCCTCGCGCTGAAGGTCATCGCGGGCCCAACCTGGCGCGACCCGTGGAGCGTGCCCGCGCCGCTGCGCGGCCCGGATCCGGCCCGCCCCGTCCGCGTGGCGATGGTCCGCGATCCCGCCGGAATGGGAACCGCGCCGCAGGTGCGGGACGGGGTGGAGACGGCCGCGGCCGCGCTCTCCGAGGCCGGCTACCTCATCGAGGAGCTCGAGCCTCCATCGGTCGAGGCTGCGGCCCGCGTCTGGCTGGACATCTCGATCCCGCCGCTGCGCGCCGGCTGGGACCTGTGGTCGGCGCAGGTCCGCGAGCCGATGAAGCGCTGGGTGCTGGCCTTCTTCGAGGCGGCCGGCGAGCCGGACCCGGCGGCGTCGATCCAGTGCTTCATCGATCGCCAGGCGATCCTGCGGGCGTGGGGCGAGCTCCAGGAGTCACGTCCGCTGGTGCTGGCGCCGGTGGCCGGCATCCCGCCGTTCGAGGTGGGGAGACATCGGTCCGCCGTGGAGGTCGCCGGGATCATTCGCGCCATGCGCATGGCAGTGGCGGTCAACGCGCTGGGATTGCCGGCGGTGGCGGTGCCCGTCGGCATCGGCAGCGGCCTGCCGCAGGTCGTGCAGGTCGTCGGCCCGCGCTTCCGGGAGGACCTGTGCCTCGATGCGGCGCAGGCGATCGAGGAGCGGCTGGCCGCCATCACGCCGATTGACCCGCGCTGAGGCGAAGGAGGAGGCAAGTCGATGCCGCTCATGGCGATCAGGGACGTGTCGCTGAACGTGGAGGTGGTGGGCCACGGCGAGCCGCTGGTGCTGATGCATGGCGGTCCGGGTGCCGACCTGTGGTCGCTGGCGCCGTTCCGCCGTCTCGCCGATCGGTTCACCCTGGTCTTCTACGACCACCGCTGCAACGGTCGCTCGGTGGGCACGCCGGTGGAGTCGATGACCTGGGAGAACCTCACCGCCGACCCCGATGCCCTGCGCGAGACGCTCGGCTTCGAGCGCTGGTCGGTGCTGGGGCACTCCTTCGGCGGGAACGTCGCGCTCGAATACGCGCTCCGGTTCCCCGAGCGGGTCTCGCAGCTGATCCTGCTGGACAGCGGCGGCGACACGTGGTGGCCGCGCGAGAACGGCCCGCGGCTGCTGGCGGCCCGCGGCTTCGACCCGAAGATCGTGCGACTCGCACGCCGCTTCCACCACGGCCACATCAAGCCGAAGGAGTTCCTGCCCTCGCTGCTCCGGCTGGGCACCGCCTACAACCCGCACACCGGCATCGTGGACGTGGTGCACGGCCTGATCCAGGGCGAGTGGCGTTCGCGACCGCGCCCCGAGGCGCTGATCTGGGCTGCTCCGAACCTGTTGAGGGGCTGGAACATCATGGATCGGCTGGGCGAGATCCGGGCGCCGACGCTGGTCATGGCCGGGCGGGAGGACTACCTGTATCCGCCCGAGCACCAGGCCTCCCTGGCGGCTGGCATCCCTGACGCGCGGCTGCGGATCGTCGACCGGGCCGGGCACAACCCGCATGACGAGCAGACCGACGAGGTGATGGAGGAGGTGCTCGACTTCCTGGGCGCTCGAGAGGCGATCCACGCGTAGGCTGCTTCCCATCCGCGTCTCAGGACCCTCCC
>DASURX010000116.1:0-2938 GCA_036375355.1 Candidatus Limnocylindria bacterium | reverse complement strand
ATCACATCAATCCCGACTTCTGGGCCGGACGCGGACGGATGAGCGGCTTCGTGGTGCGCCTGGCCACGATGGGCTCGAGCTACGGCACCTTCGGCGTCATCCCGCACCTGCGCGGCCTGCACGACTTCGACACCGTCGCGGTGGAGGAAGTGCCCGCCATCACGCGCCAGGTCGCCTCGGTGTTCGCCCTCGACACCGCCGCCGTGGGGATGCTGGCATGGAGCAACCACGTGGTGGAGGCGGTGCAGATGGCGCAGGACCCGCGAGTGCCCGTCGGCTGGCTCGGCCTCGCCGTGCCCCCGCTGTACCGCGACGAAGGCGCACGGGCGCGCGCGCTGGACTCGCTCCAACGCGTCCGACCGCGGCTGCACTGGCTGGTGTGGCAGGCGAGCGAGGATACGGTGGTCCGCCGCGAGCGCACGGAGCACTGGGTCGGGCAGGTTCGCGAGAGGGGCTTCGACATGCGCTACCGGCTGGTGCCGTATTCGACGCACCTCGGCGGCTACTTCGAGGACATCGAGGCCGACCTGCACCGCAGCGTGGCGTTCCGCTTCCGGGGTGCGGCCGGACAGGCACTCCGGGATTCGCTGGCGGGCGGGGCCGCGGCATCCCGCCCGTGACTGGCGGCAGCGACCTGCGCTCCGCCGCGTTCTTCGGCGTGGTGGTGACCCTCGCCGCCTGTGCGATCGATCCGGCCGTCTACCTCCCGTACCTGACCCCCAAGCGCTATGCGCTGCTCCTGGCCTCGGCCGGCGCCCTGCTCCTCTGGGCGGTTACCGCCCCGAAGGCCTCCAACGGCCGGCTGCGCCTCTCCGCGCTTGAGATCACCCTCGCGGCGTCCAGCCTCTGGGGCGTGGTCACGTACCTTGGACCCGCGACGCAGGCCGGGAACTGGATCTGGCTGCCGCTGGCGGCGTTCCTGCTCACGCTGGCCGTCCGGCAGCTCTTCAATCCGCCGGCGCGCGATGCGGAGACGTCCGGCGTTCCCCCGCGAGTGGCGGCCCTGGCGGACCTGATGACCGCGCTGTGGATCGTGGGCTCCGCGCTGGCCGTTCATGGCCTCGCCGAGGCCCTCGGCGCCGGCGGCTTCCGGCCCGGGGACGCCGACGTGAAGACGTCGGTGACCTCCCTCATCGGCACGCCGAACGGATTCGGCGCCTTCATGGCGGCGGGGATCATCGCGGCACTGGCCTCCGCCGTGGAGGCGCGCAGGCGCGGGGTGCGCCTGCTGCTCGCGGGCGCGGCCCTCCTGCAGCTGGCTGCCCTCGTCGGGAACGGCAGCCGCGGCGCGGTGCTCGGCCTCGTCGCCGCCGGCCTGGCCGTGCTCTGGCTGCGACCGAGAATCACGAGTCCCTGGCGCCGCGGGCCTCGCGCCGTGGTCGCAGGGCTGGCCGTCCTGGTCGCGTTCGCGCTCGCCGGCTTCCTGCTGCACCGGCTCAACCCGGCCTCGACCCGCGGGCGGCTCATCGCCTGGGAGGTCTCGGGCGCGATGCTGGCCGACCGGCCGCTCACCGGGATCGGTGCCGGCCGGTTCGCCGCGGAGTGGGGCCGCTACCAGGCGGAGCTCTGGCGCCACCCGGGCTACGCCGAGTTCGATCGCCAGGCGGTGGGACGGTTCCAGCCCAACAGCGAGCTGTTCCACCGGCTGGCCGAGCAGGGCCTGCCGGGCGGGGCACTCTACCTGCTGCTCTGGGCCTTCGCGCTCGGCTTCCTCGTGCGGGCCCTCCGGCGGCAGGACCGGACTACGGCGGTCGACTGGGGCCTGCTCGCGCTGCTCGTCACCATCCTGGTGCATTCCCTGGTGGATGGGGCCCTGCGCTGGGTGCCCACGCTCGTGACCGTCCATCTCGCGTTCGGGCTGATTCCCGCGCCGGCCCTTCTGGACGCCGACCTCCAGCGAGGGTGGGTCCGGCGATTGGCGCTGGCCGTCGCGGTGGCGTGGGCGGCGACGGTTGCCCTCAAGACGCTGCGGGAGTATCCCGGCTACCAGCTCTGGGCGAAGGCCTCGCGCGGGAGCGGGGCGGAGCGCCTGGACCTGCTGGTGCGCGCGCAGCGGCGGCTGCCCTCGCAGCCCGGCCTGAACCACGAGCTCGGCATCGGCCTGCTGGAGGTTGGCCGGCTGGAAGAGGGGGTGAGCGTGCTGCAGCGGGGACTCGACGCGTGGGACGACGCGGCAGCCAGGCTGGTCCTCGCCGAGGCGCAGCTCGGGCTCGGCTGGCTCGAGCCCGCCGGGGTGAACGCGCGCAAGGTCGCCGCCGAGTATCCCGACCGGCTGGCGCCGCGGCTCCTGCTCGCCCGCATCCACCACGCGAAGGGCGAGGACGCGCAGGCGCGGGATGCCCTGGCTCGCAGCATTCGCCGTGACACCCACTTCCGAAGCGCCGACGTGGACTCGGTGGTGGCCGAGGCCACGCACCTGTGGCGCACCTGGTACGACGATGACCCACCCAACTGAGGGCCGGATGCCGGACGAGCCCGCGCCGGACGCAGGCTGGCTCGAGGCGAGGATTCCAGCCGTGTTCGCCGCCGTGCTGGCCACCTGGGCGCTGATCGCGGGCTGGAAGGTGCTTCGCCACCTGCTGGGATGAGGCGGGGTCGGGAAGCCGATCGGCCGGGAAGCGTTGCCCGACCGGGCCTCGGTCGATATCGTCGGGAGGCCCCAGGAGGGGGAGAGGAATGACGAAGCACCGCATCTACACCACCAGCGTCGCGAGCGTCTATCCCCACTACGTCGCGAAGGCGGAGAAGAAGGGCCGGACCCGCGGCGAAGTCGATGAGGTCATCCGCTGGCTGACGGGATACCGCCAGGATGAGCTGGACGCGCACCTCGAGCGCCGGACGGACTTCGAGACGTTCTTCGCGGAGGCGCCCCGGCCAAACCCCGCGCGTGCCCTGATCAAGGGCGTGGTCTGCGGCGTCCGGGTGGAAGAGGTCGAGG
>DASURX010000115.1:0-4904 GCA_036375355.1 Candidatus Limnocylindria bacterium | reverse complement strand
CCGGGTAGCGATCCTCGCCGGCGACGCGCTCGAAGCCGGTGGCCAGGTAGATGGCCTCGGGCCCGGGAGAGGGGAGCCAGGGATCGGCCACGCCCTCGGGGTAGGCCTCGACCGCCACGATGCCGCGCCGGTCCAGTTCCTCGCACACCTCGGCCAGCAGCGCCCGCGCCGACCCCTCGCGATCCTCCTCGCTTGGCACCACCTGCAGGCAGGTGACGACCCACGGGGCCGGCGACTCGGGCAGCTGCGGATAGCGGTCGCGGATCACCTGCGCGCGCGGATAGGCCGAGATCGGGCCGAACTGGGCCCAACCCACGGCCAGGCGGTCGCTGTCCGAGCCGGTGCGCCAGGCCAGCATCCCGTACGCGCCGGCCAGGCGTTCGCCGGCCAGCAGGCGCGAGAGCTTCAGCGTGCGCGCTGCGTCGGAGTCCTCGGCCTCGCGCGAGCCGTCGAGGCGCTCCCAGTAGTCGCACGCCTGGCAGCGGGCTCCGGGTCGGGCCGGTGCGGGAATGTCGGCGAACGAGGCGTCGTCGACGAGGCTGAAGATGAGGTCAGGCATCGAACGAGAGCTCCCCGGCGCGCAGCAGCTCGCGCACCGCGGCGATGTCCGGGGCCGGCGATCGGTCCTCGTCCAGGTGCGGCACCAGGGCGCGGAGCCGTCCGTGCGCCCGGGCCACCCCCTGGCCGGGACGCAGCGGCGCCCGGAAGTCCAGGCCCTGCGCGGCGCACAGCGCCTCGATGGCCAGCACCGCCTCGGTGCGGTCCACGACCTCGCGCAGGTGGAGGGCAGCCGTGGCACCCATCGAGACGTGGTCCTCCTGGTTGGCGCTGGTCGGGATGGTGTCCACGCTGGCCGGGTGCGCCAGGGTCTGCATCTCGTTGACCAGGGCCGCGGCGGTGTACTGGGCGATCATCAGCCCGGAGCGCAGCCCGGGCTCATCGGTCAGGAAGGCGGGAAGGCCGGAGAGGTGAGCGTCCACCAGGCGGGCGGAGCGCCGTTCCGAGATGGAGGCCAGCTCCGCGACGGCCGTCTTGGCGTAGTCGATCGCGAGCGCCAGCGGCTCGCCGTGGAAGTTGCCGCCGGAGACGACGCGGCCGTCGGGGAGGACCAGCGGGTTGTCAGTCGCGGCGTTCACCTCGACCTCCAGGACGCGGGCGAGCTGGTCGAGCGCGTCGCGCACCGCCCCGTGCACCTGCGGCATGCAGCGCAGCGAGTAGGGGTCCTGGACGAGGTGTGGGCTGACCGCGTGTGACGGGCCGATCTCGGAGCCCTGCAACAGGCCGCGCAGGTTCGCGGCCACCGCCACCTGCCCTGGGTGCGGTCGAGCGGCGATCAGGCCCTCGTCGAAGGCTGCCGCGGTGCCGAGCATGGCCTCCAGGCTCATGGCGCCGATGACGTCAGCGGCCGCCGACAGCCGCCGCGCGTCGTGGAGCGCCAGCGCTGCCAAGGCCCCCATCAGCTGCGTCCCGTTGAGGAGCGCGATCCCCTCCTTGGCCCGCAACTCCACCGGGGCCAGCCCGGCTCGCGCCAGCGCCTCCCCGCCCGGGCCGGGCCCGGCGTCGTCGAGCCAGGCATCGCCCTCGCCGATCATCACCAGGGCCAGGTGCGCCAGCGGGGCGAGGTCGCCCGAGGCGCCAACCGACCCGCGCGAGGGGATGACCGGGTGCACGTCGGCGTTGAGCATGCCGAGCAGCAATTCGACCAGCGCCGGACGCACCCCCGACAGGCCGATGGCCAGCGCATTGGCCCGCAGCAGCATCATGGCCCGCACCACTTCCACCGGCAGCGGCTCGCCCACGCCGGCAGCGTGGGAGCGGACCAGGTTGCGCTGCAGCTCGTCGCCGCGCGCCGGATCGATGCGCGTCGTGGCCAGGTCGCCGAACCCGGTCGTCACGCCGTAGACCGTGGCGCCCTCGCTGATCAGCCGCTCGATGACCGACCGCGACGCCTCCATCCGCCCCCGTGCCGTCGCGGAGAGGATGACTCGGCGCCGCTCGCGCGCGACCGCGACGACATCGGCCAGCGAGAGGTCGTGACCGCTGAGCTCGAGCGGGATGCCGGGCACGTCGGGTACGTCGGGAGGCTCGCGCGTGGTCGTGCTCCTTCCCGGCCGGCGGGTCCCGGGAGGGAGTCCGCGAGCGGCCGCTCCCTATACTACGAACGTGCGACGACTGCCGGATCCGACGAGCCGCCTGCTCGTCGCGCCGGACGCGCGGCACCGCCTGGGCGGGGCCGTTCCGAGCCCGGCCGCGGCCTTCCTGCTGACCCTCATCGCCCTCCCCGTCCTGTTCTGGCTGGTCACGCTCAAGCGCACCACCGAGTACACGGTTCCCGAGGAGTGGCTGATGGCCAACGTGGTCCCGCAGTTTCAGTCCTGGGTGGTGCACAACGCCCCGCCGGTTGACACGCTGCTGATCGGCATCAGCGGCCTCGGATCGGGATGGTTCGTGGCCATCGGCTTCGCGCTGCTCGGGCTGCTGGCCCTGGCCAAGCGGCGTTCCGACCTGGCGCTGCTGCTGGCGGCCGGCACGCTGGCCTTTCCGATGGAGTGGGCGCTCAAGTACTTCACCGCCATCCCGGGCATCAGCCTGGCCACGCTGTGGAACGCCATGCTGAACGTGGGGGGCATCGGGCTGGACGACATCGCCGACTTTCCCGCGGGCCATGCGTTGCGCGCCACGGTCTTCTACGGCCTGGCGGCCTTTTGCGTCGCGCGCCTGGCTCCGGATCGGCGCCAGGGCCTGATCGCGTACCTGGTGGCCCTGGTGCTCATCGGCGCCATCAGCGTGACGCGCATCTACCTCGGCGCGCACTACCCCATGGACGTATTGGGCGGCTGGATGGCCGGGGCGGTCCTGGTCTCCGTGATCGTCTCGGTGCACGTGCTCGGCATCGACGAGCGCCTGCGCCAGGCCGATGCCGCAGCCGACTCGGTGGACCCCTCGCGCGATGGCGCCCCGGCTCCCCGACGGGTGGCCGTGCCGCTGCGTCACCGGGACGACGACGCCTAGCCGATGCTCGACTTCATCGACAACACGATCATCCCGTTCTTCCTGCAGCTGTACGACGCGATCGGCTACATCGGCGTGGGCGTGGCGATCGCGCTCGAGACGTTCGTACCGATCATCCCGTCGGAGGTGATCGTGCCGATGGCGGGCTGGAAGGTGAGCCAGTCGGCCGCCGACCCGGGGGTGCTGGAGCCGCTGACGAACGCGCCGTGGAGCTGGATCGCGGTGCTCATCGTGGCGACGCTGGGGGCCGTGGCGGGCTCCTTCGCCGGCTACTTGATCGGCGCCTGGGGTGGGCGTCCGCTGCTCGACCGTTATGGGCGCTACGTGCACATCAACGCCGACGACCTCGACCGCGCCGACGCCTGGTTCGCCCGCTACGGCGACTGGGCCGTCTTCTTCGGCCGGCTGGTGCCGCTGGTGCGCGCGCTGATCAACTACCCCGCCGGCGTGGCGCGCATGCCGGTCGGCCGCTTCCTGCTGTTCAGCGCCCTCGGCTCGCTGCCGTGGAACGCGGCGCTGCTGCTGGCCGGCTACCTGCTCGGCGAGAACTATCAGCACCTGTACGAGGCGATCCGGCCCTACGAGTACGTGATCTACGCGATCGTCATTCTCGGCGGCGCGTACGTCATCTATCGCTGGGCAAGCGGCCGTGGCGAGCCGGATCGGGCCGGTTGACCTTCACGGCCCGGGGTGTACGCTTCGAGACGCAACTGAACGAATCCATCGCCTTCGGGGCGGGGTGAAAGTCCCCACCGGCGGTCGGCTCGCGCGACGCGAGCCAGCCCGCGAACCCCGTCGGGCCGTCGTCGCGGAGAACCGGCGACGGGCACACCTGGCGGGGCCGACCTGACCTCGGCGAGCGCGACGCTCGCCGAGCAGACAGGGCCGACGGTCACAGTCCGGAAGGGAGAAGGCGACCGCGACGCGTTCCTCCGACGCATCGGCTGCCGCTTGGCCTGTGCGGTGCGCCCAGGCTCAGCCGCACGAACCGATGCGTCCGCGAGGGCCGCTCGAGGCGATGCCCCGTGCGATGGCCGGTTCACGGCAGGAAGCACGGAGCATGAGAATGAGCGAGCGCAGCGGCCTACGGCAGGGACCCCTCGGGCAGGGAGCCCTTGGCGCCTCCGTGCGCGACATTGCCGTCTCGTTCCCTGCCGACAGCGGCCGGCTGGTCGCGGTCGAGCACCTGTCGCTCGAGGTCACACCGGCCAGCCTCACCGCCGTCATCGGCCCGAACGGCTGTGGCAAGTCGACCCTCCTGCGCGTCATGGCCGGGCTGCTGACGCCCGACCGCGGCAGCGTGACGCTGGGCCAGGACGGGGGGCCGCCGCTCGCGGGCGACGGCCGCATCGGCCTCGCCTTCCAGCAGCCGCGGCTGGTCCCGTGGCTGACCACCCTGGACAACGTGGCGCTGCCGCTGGCGCTGGCGCACGCCCCCGCCGCGGAGCGCCGCGCGCGGGCCCTCGACGTCCTGGCCCAGGTCGGCCTGGCCGATGCCGCCGCGCTGCGGCCGCGCGAGCTGTCGGGTGGGATGGCACAGCGGGCTGCGCTGGCCCGCGCCCTCATCTCCGACCCGCCGCTCCTGCTCCTGGACGAGCCCTTCTCGGCATTGGACGCCCTGACCCGCGAGGCGTTCGACAGCGAGCTGCAGCGGCTGTGGCTCGAGCACCCGCGCAGCATCGTGCTCGTGACGCACTCGGTGGGCGAGGCGATCCGCATGGCCGACCGCATCGTGGTCATGACCGCCCGGCCGGGCCGCGTTCACCGCATCGTGCCCGTCGACCTGCCGCGCCCGCGCCCGGTGCGCCTGGCCGGCGATCCCGTCGCGGCCGCGATCGAGAGCGAGGTCCGCGCGGCCCTGGCCGAGGTGCATCCGCCGGAGCTCGCACCGT
>DASURX010000114.1:0-12671 GCA_036375355.1 Candidatus Limnocylindria bacterium | reverse complement strand
CGGGCGCACAGAGGTCTCGAAGCTTGCCCCACGTCCAGGTCCAGCGTCATCGGCTCGCCTACGGCCTGCGGGTCAACCTGTCTCCCGACGACAGCGCACCGATCGTCGCCGTTAACCTGTGGTACGACGTCGGCAGCAAGCACGAGCGGCCGGGGCGCACCGGGTTCGCGCACCTGTTCGAGCACATGATGTTCCAGGGCTCGGAGCACGTGGCCAAGGGTGAGCACTTCGCGCTGATCCAGGCCGCGGGCGGCACGTTGAATGCCAGCACGTGGCTGGACCGCACCAACTACTTCGAGACGCTGCCCAGCCACGAGCTCGAGCTGGCGCTGTGGCTCGAGTCGGATCGACTCGCCAGCCTGCTGCCGGCGATGACCCAGGAGAAGCTCGACAACCAGCGCGAGGTGGTCAAGAACGAGCGCCGCTGGGCGGTCGACAACCAGCCCTACGGGACCTGGGACGAGAAGATCCAGGCGGCGCTCTTCCCGGAGGGCCACACCTACCACCACCCCACCATCGGCTCCATGGAGGACCTGAACGCCGCCTCGCTCGAGGACGTCGGCGACTTCTTCGCCACCTATTACGCGCCGAACAACGCGGTGCTCACCGTCGCCGGCGACTTCGAGCCCGATGCCGCCATGGCAATGATCGAGCGCCACTTCGGGCCGATCCCGGCCAACCCGAACCTGCCTCCGCCACCGGACATGTCGATCCCTCCCCTGCTCGGGACCGAGCTGCGCGAGGACGTCCCCGATCGCGTGCCGCTGCCGCGGGTCTACCTCGCCTTCCGCATGCCCGTGTTCGGGACCGATGCCTTCGACGCGCTGTCGGTCGCAGGGGACCTCCTGGGCGTGGGACGCGCCTCGCGGCTTTACCGCCTCCTCGTCCGCGAGCGCCAGCTGGCCCAGGACATCACCGTCTTCCCCTTCCCCGTCGTGGGCGGCGCCTCGATGTTCGTGATGTGGGCCACCGCGCGCCCGGAGGTCGCCCCCGAGCAGCTCGAGGCGGCGCTGGTGGCCGAGGTGGAGCGGCTGGCCGCCGACGGGCCGAGCGACGAGGAGCTGGAGCGGGTCCGCAACCTGCACGCCGCAGCGGTGGAATCGAGCCTGGAGCGCATCGCGGAGCGGGCCGACCGCCTCTCGATGTACACGTGCCTGTTCGACGAGCCCGAACGCATCAACGCCGAGGTCAGCCGCTACCTGGCGGTCGGTCCGGCCGAGGTGCGCGCGGCCATGGCGGATACGCTGCGCGCCGACAACCGGCTGGTCCTCACCTACCTGCCGTCGGGCGAGGCGGCTGCGGCCGATGATGCGGGCGCCGAGGCGGCCGCGGAGGTGGATGCATGACGATCGCAACCAACCCCCTGCGGCCCCGTCCGGGTGCGCCGCGTCCCTACAGCTTCCCTGCCTTCGACCGGCGTGAGCTGTCGAACGGCCTGACGGTGTGGATGGTCCCCATCGCGGGGGCGACGATGGCCAACGTCCACCTGCTGGTGGACGGCGGCGCAGCCTCCGAGGACGAGGCGCACGGCGGCGTGGCGGCCCTGACCGCGCAGCTGCTGGTGACCGGAACGCGCCGCCTGGACGCGTCCGCGTTCGCCGAGGCGACCGAGCGGCTGGGCATCGAGGTCAGCAGCGAATCGAGCTGGGACTCGGCCCGTGCCGCGTTCCAGTCGCTGCCCGAGCACCTGGAGGAGGGCATGGCGCTCCTCGCCGAGATGATTCGCGAGCCGCGCTTCGATCCCGGCGAGTTCGAGCGGCTGCGCGCCGAACGCCTGGCCGACATCCTCCAGTCGCGCGCCGATCCCGGCCGCCTGGCCGACGAGATGTTCCTGCGACACCTCTTCACCGAGGCGACTCCGTACCGGCGCCTCTCCGCCGGTGGCAGCGAGACCGTCAGCGCCCTGACCCTCGACGACGTGCGCGAGTTCCACGCCGCCCAGTGGCGCCCGGGAGGCGCTCACCTCATCGTTGCCGGCTCGATCGAACCCGAGGCGGTGATGCGTGCCGCCCAGATGCGGCTCGGCGACTGGGAGGGCGCCTCGCGCGGGCATCGGCTCATCACGCCGGAGACGGTCGGCAGACGGCGGGTCGTGATCGTCGACCGGCCCGGTTCGGTGCAGACCGAGCTTCGCATCGGCCACCTCGGCATCGAACGAACCTCGCCGCGTTACTTCCCCGCCCTGGTGACAGGCGCGATGCTCGGCGGCGTGTTCGGGTCGCGCCTCAACCTCCGCCTGCGCGAGGAGCTGGGCTACACCTACGGGGCGCGCGCCGGCTTCGATCCGCGGCGCGCGGCCGGGCCGTTCTCCGCCGCCGCGGCCGTGCAGACCGAGGTGACCGGCGACGCCATCCGCGAGATGCTCGGGCAGCTCGACCGCATCCGGGAGAGCGAGCCGGACGATCGCGAGCTGCACGAGGTGCGCGACTTCCTGGTCGGCATCTTCCCCCTGCGCTTCGAGACGACCTCGGGCGTGGCGCTCGCCATCGAGCCGGTGGCGATCTACGGCCTGGCCGAGGACTACTGGCACACCTATCGGGCCAACCTGGAGGCGGTCGGTGCCGGGGAAGTGCTCGACGCCGCCCGCGAGCTGATCCACCCCGAGCAGTTCCTCATCCTGGCGGCGGGCGACGCATCGCGGATCCGCGACGAGATCGCGGCGGACCATCACGGCGAGCTGGAGGTGGTGACGGCCTAGGGTCGCTCGCCGACCTCGGCCAGCGCCGTCAGCAGGCGATCGTTCTCGTGCGGCGCCCTCGCCGTGATGCGCAGCCACTCGCGCAGTGGCCCGCTCGACCAGGAGCGCAGCACCAGGCCGCGCTTCAGCAACGCGTCGGCGAGTCGGGCCGCATCCGTCGGGGGGCGCACCAGCACGAAGTTGGTGACCGACGGCAGCACCTCCCAGCCCCGCGCCGCCAGCGCGTCGGAAAGTCGCCGGCGCTCCCCGACCATGAGCCGATGGCGCTCCCGCGCGACCTCGGGCTCGTCGAGCGCGCCGATGGCCGCGGCCTCGCTCGGCCCGCCGATCGCCAGCGGCAGCCGCGATGCGTCGAAGCGGGTGGCCAGCGCCTCCGCCACGACGAGGTAGCCGACCCGGGCGCCGGCGAGCCCGTAGGCCTTGGCCAGCGACCGCAGCACGACCAGGTTGGGATGCCGATCCTGGAGCGGCACCAGGCTGAGCGCCTCGGGCCCCAGGCCGAGGCTTGCCTCGGCGAGCTCCTGGTACACCGCGTCGACCACCACGATGGCCGGCAGGGCCGCGACCATGGCCTCGATCTCGGCCCGAGGGAAGGCATCGCCGGTCGGGTTGTTCGGCGAGCAGAGCCACACCAGCCGGGCGCGGTTCACGCGTGCCGCCGAGCCGATCCTCTCGACGGGCTGGCGCTCGCGCGGCTCGCGCCGAGCGACTTCGATCACCTCGGCACCGGCCAGGCGCGCCTCGACTGCGAACATCGGGAAGGTCGGCGTGGGCACCAGCACGGCGTCGCCGGGGCCAACCGTCATGCCGGTCACCAGGCGGATCAGCTCGTCCGCACCGGCCCCCGGGACGATGCGCTGCGGTGGGACGCCGGTCACCCCGCTGATCGCCGCGCGCAGGCGGCGGTAGGCCTGGTCCCCGTACTCGACCAGCCGCGCGGCCGAGTACGCGGCCAGGCCGCGGGCCGCACCGGGCAGCGGGCCACCGCCGAGGGTGTTCATGTCGAAGCGCACGACCTGTCTGGGGTCGAGGCCTACCTGACGGGCGACCTCCTCGTCGGATGGCTCGGCCGGATAGGCCTCGGCCGGCCCCGGGACGCGCAGCAGCGCCAGCGGATCAGGCGGCACCGGTCGCATCGTCTGGCGAAATCTCGTCCGGGTCGGCAGCAGCACGCTCCGGCCCGGCCGGACGCGTCGGCCACTCGAGGCAGAAGATGGCGCGCGGCCGGCCCTGTTCGAGCGTGACCGTCCCAGCCTGCGCCTCCATGGCGGCACGCACCAGGTAGAGGCCGATGCCGAGCCCGCGGCCGGAGCTCACCCGCTCGCGGAAGACGATGGTCGCCAGCTCCGCGGGAATGCCCGGCCCGGCATCGGCCACGCGGACGCTGGGGCGCTCACCACCGCGGATCTCCACGTCGATGGGTGCCTCCGGCGCCGAGTAGCGGTCAGCGTTGATCAGCAGGTTGGTGATCGCCTGCTCGGTCAGGCGGCGGTCGCCCGCCACCGTCGGCTCGCCGATGCAGGTGACCCGCACCTCGCGATCGCTGCCGCGCGCGCGGACGCGCTCGACCGCGGCGTCGACCGCGACACGCAGGTCGAATGGATCGATGATCGCCTCCAGCCGGCCGGACTCGGCCCGCGAGAAGAGCTCGAGCCGCTCGAGGATTTCGATCGCAGCGTCGACCGACTCGTGGGCGCGGCTGCTGTGGCTGCGGGCACGCTCCGGCATTGCCGGATCCCGGCCGGCGAGCTCCATGCGCGCCTTCGCCACGGCCAGCGGGTTGCGCAGCTCGTGCGCCACGAAGCTGGCGAACGCGGACAGGCGACGACGCTCATCCGCCTCGCGCCCGACGTCGCGAAACAGCAACACGGCCCCGCCGCCGGGCAGCGGCGTCCCCTCCGCGTCGACGAGCATGTCGCGCCCGGACATCGGCATGCGGACGGTCATCCGGCGCCGGGACGCCTCGTGCTGCGCGCGGAGCTGCGGCCAGTCGTCGCGGTCCAGGGCGCTGCCCGCCTCGTCGCGGGGCTCGGTCACGCGGCCCCACGTGTCCGCATCGACGTCGAAGAAGCTGCGGCCGAGGCTGCGCAGCGCGGCACGGTTGCCGTACGTGCCACGCCCCTCGGCGTCGTACACCACCAGCGCCTCGGGAATCGCCTCGGCGACCTCCTCCAGCCTGCGGCGCTCGTGCTGCAGGTCCCGCACCGCCGCGGCCAGCTCGTCGCGGTACAGGTTGGCGGTCTGCCGATCGCGTCGCGCCTCGCTCTCGGCGGCGAGACCACGCTCCCGGGCGTGCGCGCTCAGCTCACGGTCGCGCTCAGCGCGCATCGCCAGCATGATCTCGAACGGCGCCCCCACAATGTAGATGGCGAGCCGCAGGACATCGCCCGAGCCCATGGGCTCGGAGCCCACCGGCAGCGCCAGGCCGACGATCACCACGCCGGCGGATGCGTACGTCCACAGGGCGGCCCAGGGCCCCAGGCTCAGGCCCACCAGCCCCACCGCCAGCAGGCACGAAACCAGGATCGGGCTGTCCTGGCCGCTGATGCCGGCGATCGAATCGGGGATCACCGCCGCGAGGATGCCGATCAAAGTGGCCAGCAGGGCGCGAGCGAGCCGCGACAGTCTCATCGGCCTGCGAAGCCTACCGCACTCGGGCAACGGTTCCCCCGGCGGCATCAGCGCCGCCGGGGACCGAAACGCTCGACCGCTGGCGCTCGCGGGCACGAGCCAGGCGGTGCCGGGCCGCAGCGATGCGCCGGACCGGGTCGCCGCCGATGCGCGCGCGGTCCAACGCGTCGGGGTGCTCGCCGCGCGCGATCTCGGCCAGCAGCCGAGAGGCGCGATCGAGCTGGCCGGCCTCGGTGAGCAGCTGCACCAGGCTGAACCAGCGCGCGGGCTCCTGGATGGGCGCGGCGGCCACGCGCTCGACCAGCTCGGCTGCCCGGCCCAGGTGGCCCGCCCGGCGGTGCGCGGCGATGGCGGCACGCACGTCGGGGTAGCTGGGCTCCATCTCGAGCGCCTCGAGGAAGTTGAGGAGCAGCTCGGCGGACTCCGCGCGATCCTCGGCCCGGCCGCGCCGGACACGACGGTCGCGGAACTCGGCCAGCAGCGCGCGCAGCTCGCGGTCGACCCACAGCCGCTGGCTGCTGCCGGCCGGCCACCGATCCGCGATGCCGCGCAGGAAGCCGATGCCCCGCAGGAACATGCCGGCGCCCGTGTACGCGCGCCGCAGCCCAGCCTGGACCAGCGTCTCGAAGCTGTCGTCCAGCTCAACCAGCCGCTCGAGCGCGCCGACCCAGTCCTCGATCCAGCCGCGCTCGCGGTAGACGTTGGCGGCGTAGCGCAGCCAGTACCGCTCGCCATGCTCGCGCCAGTCCTCGCCGGCGATGCGGTTGCCCACGATCCACTCACGCTGCGCCGCCGGCCCGGCCATGAAGACGTCGGCCGGGACGCGGAATCCGGCGACGTTGCGCCATTGCGGCTGGTGCCAGCGGCTGGGCGGCGCTTCGCTCGGCCGCGGCCGCGTGCGCCGCGTCGCGCGCGTGGTGACCTCGTCCGCCTCCAGCGGCCAGTCCAGCGTCGCGGCGCTGCCGCGTTCGAGGGCGCGGTCGTAGTGGATGCGGCGCAGCGGGTCGCGCAGCTCGCGCCAGGCCCGGTTCAGGACGGCGGTGCGGCGCGTGGCCATCCCGCCGCTGGAGCTGCGGTCCGGGTGATGACGCAGCACGGCGGCGCGGAACGCAGCGCGCAGCTCGGTCGCCGTGGCGGAGGGATCGGCGCCAAGGACCTCGTAGTAGTCGCGCGGTTCGGTTCGGAGCTCGTCGGCGTCGAGGCGGTCGGCCATCCGAGCAGGATACGATGCGCGGCCTGCCGTGCTCCGGGCGCCATTCGCTATGCTCGCACCCAACATGGCGGACGCACCCAGCCCTCCGACCCCGCGTGCCGGGCATCTGCTGGTCATCGGCGGGGCCGAGGACAAGCTCCGGCAGCGTCAGATCCTGACGCGGTTCGTCACGCTGGCCGGTGGCGCCGACGCGCGCATCGCGGTCATCTCCACGGCCTCGTCGCTGGGCGACGAGGCCACCGACCTGTACCGCCACCTGTTCCATTCGCTCGGGGTGACCGACGTGCGCGGCCTGCGACCGCTGAGCCGCGAGGACGCGTCCGACCCGGGGATGCGCGAGGCGGTCGAGGACGCGACCGGCATCTTCATGACCGGCGGCAACCAGCTGCGGCTCTCCAGCGTGATCGGTGGCACGCCGCTGGGGCGGGCCATCGTCGAACGCCACCGGCGCGGGGCGATCGTCGCCGGCACGAGCGCGGGAGCATCGGCCCTCAGCACTCACATGGTCGCCTTCGGGACGAGCGGCGCCACGCCCAAGCAGCGCATGACCCAGATGAGCGCCGGGCTGGGCCTGCTGCCCGGGGTGATCATCGACCAGCACTTCGAGCAGAGGAACAGGCTCGGCCGCCTGCTCGCGCTGGTGGCGCAGTCGCCGGCGCTGCTGGGCATCGGCGTGGACGAGGACACGGCCGGGCTGGTCAGTCCAAGGGGCGTGATGGAGGTCATCGGCAAGGGTTCCATCACCATCCTGGACCCGGCTCGCATCCAGACCGATGCCTACGAGGTCAAGCGCCATCGCCCGATGATGATCAGCGGCGTGATGCTGCACTCCCTGCCCTCCGGCTACCGCTTCGACCTGCGCAAGCGCAGGCTTCTCGCACCGCTGCGGCCCGTCTCGGCCAGCGAGCGCGAGCTTGCCCAGCTCGACCGTGCCGGCGCCATGACGCGGCGCCTGATCAGGCGCATCGCCGCCGAGGGCGCCGACGACAAGGCACCCGAGCGAGCCCGCCGCCGCGCCCTGCGCGCCCGGCGCGACGAGGAGGCCAGCGAATGAGCGCTCAGCCCGCCGCACCGCGGCGGCGGCCATCGCCTCAGGGGCGGTCGAAAGCGCGTCAGAAGGGGCCGCGGCCGGCCGCCACGCTGCGCATCCTGGAGACGCGCGTGTACCGCGGGCCCAACTACTGGAGCTACGACCCGGCCATCAAGCTGGTCGTCGACCTCGGCGTGCTCGAGGACTTCCCGTCGAACACGATCCCCGGCTTCGTCGACGCCCTGCTGGAGACGATGCCCGACGTTGGTCAGCACTCGTGCGGGACGGGCAAGGCCGGCGGCTTCACCCGGCGCCTGAAGGAGGGAACCTGGCTCGGGCACGTGGCCGAGCACGTCGCCCTGCAGCTGCAGCGCGACGCCGGGACCGAGGTCGGCCGCGGCAAGACGCGCAGCACCGGGGAGCCGGGGCGCTACCACGTCGTCTACTCCTTCGGCGAGGAGAGCGTCGGGCTGGCCGCAGGGCGGCTGGCGGTCCGCCTGGTCAACCACCTCGTCGAGCCCGATGCCGAGTTCGACTTCATGGCCGGGTTCGAGCAGCTCGTGCTGCTGGCAGAGCGCGCCGCCTTCGGCCCATCGACCCAGGCCATCCTGGACGAGGCGGGCCTGCGCGACATCCCCTTCATCCGGCTCAACGAGCAGTCGCTGGTCCAGCTGGGACACGGCGTCCACCAGAGGCGAATCCGGGCGACGATGACCAGCAACACCAGCTCGCTGGGCGTCGACATCGCGCAGGACAAGAAGCTCACCAACAAGCTGCTGGCGGCGACGGGCGTGCCGGTGCCGCGCTCGGAGGTGGTGAGCAGCGAGGACGAGGCGGCTGCCGCGGCCGCGGTCATCGGCTACCCCGTGGCGGTCAAGCCGCTCGACGGCAACCACGGTCGCGGGGTGATGCTCAACCTGGTCGACGAGGCGGCCGTGCGCGTCGCCTACGAGGCCGCACGGCCGGAGGCGCGCAACGGCCGCGTCCTGGTGGAGAGCTACCTCACCGGCAACGACTATCGCTGCCTGGTGATCGGCGGCGCGCTGCGCGCCGTGGCGCAGCGGGTCCCGGCCCACGTGGAGGGCGACGGCCGGCACTCGCTGGCGGAGCTGGTGGAGATGACGAACGCGGACCCGCGGCGAGGCATCGGCCATGAGAGGGTGCTCACCCGGATCAAGGTCGACGACGAGTCGGTCACCTATGCCCGCGAGCAGGGCTTCGAGCTGACCGACGTGCCGCCGCGCGGCGTGCGCGTATTCCTCAAGCGCACCGGCAACATGAGCACCGGCGGCATCAGCATCGACCGGACCGATGAGATCCACCCCGACAACGCGGAGATCGCCGAGCTGGCGGCACGCGTGGTTGGCCTGGACATCGCGGGCATCGACTTCATCTGCCCGGACATCAGCGTTCCCGTGCGGGAGACCGGCGGCGGGATCGTGGAGGTCAACGCTGCCCCGGGCTTCCGGATGCACACCCATCCGACCGAGGGCGACCCGCAGTACGTCGCCAAGCCGGTGATCGACATGCTGTTCCCGCCCGGGACCGCGTCGCGCATCCCGATCGTGGCCGTCACCGGCTCGAACGGCAAGACGACGACCGCGCGGATGGTCGCCCACATCATGAAGGGCATGGGTCGCAAGGTCGGCATGACCTCGACCGATGGCATCTTCATCGACGGACGCCTGGGGCGGCGCGGGGACATGAGCGGCCCGCGCTCCGCCTCCACCGTCCTCCAGAACCCGACCGTCGACTTCGCCGTGTTCGAGGTGGCGCGCGGCGGGATCCTGCGCGAGGGGCTCGGCTACCAGCGCAACGACGTGGCCGTGGTGCTCAACGTGACCGGTGATCACCTCGGTCTGGGCGGCATCACCTCCATCCGGCAGCTGGCCGCCGTCAAGCAGGTCGTGGTCGAGGCCGTGCCGCGCGAGGGGTACGCCGTGCTGAACGCCGACGACCCGCTGGTGGCAGCCATGGCGCGCCACTGCTCCGGATCCGTCATCTACTTCAGCGCCGACCCGGACAGCGAGATCATCAAGCGCCAGGCCTCGCGCGGGCGCCGGTCGGTGACCCTGGAGCAGGGCCGCAACGGGGAGATGATCGTGCTGCGCCAGGGGCGCAAGTCGATGCCGCTGGTATGGACCCACCTGCTGCCGGCCACCTTCGAGGGGCGCGCCCGGATGAACGTCCAGAACGCCCTGGCGGCGGCCGGGGCCGCGTGGGCCGCCGGCGCCCACCTGCACGACATCCGGCAGGGGCTGCGCACCTTCACGACGTCGTACTTCATGGCGCCGGGACGCCTCAACATGTTCGAGCTGGACGGCTACCGGGTCATCGTCGACTACGCCCACAACCCGCCCGCGCTGACCGCGCTGGGCGAGTTCGTGGAGATGCTCTCCCAGCCGTCGCCCGGCGGCCGGCGCGCGCTGGTCACCGGCGAGCGGATCGGCGTGGTTGCCACCGCCGGCGACCGGCGCGACGAGGACATCGTCGAGCTGGGGCGCGTGGCCGCGCGCCACTTCGACACGCTGATCGTGCGCGAGGACGCCAGCACGCGCGGCCGCCGTCGGGGCGAGACCGCCGACCTGATCGATCGCGGCGTCCGCGACGCGATGGCCCATGGCGCCCGGGCCAGGAGCGTGGAGACCGTGCTCGAGGAGCTGGACGCAGTGCAGCATGCCCTGGACCTCGGACGCGAGGGCGACGTCATCGTCCTGTGCGTGGACCACGCCAACGACGTCTGGAAGGAGCTGCAGCGCCGGCAGCACGGCGGCTCCAGCGCGCACGGCATGCGGGCGGTGACCGACCTGGCGGAGGTCGCCGCGCGCGAGGCGACGCTCGGCGGGGACGGGATGGCGCTCGAGCTCTAGCCGGGGGCTTCGGCGGGGCGCGGCGCACGCGGGTCCGCAGACGCACCCCGCGCCCCGGTCAGGAGCGCCCGCAGGCGTTCGACGCCGACCGCGGCGTAGCGCTGCTCGGCGAGCCACTCCGCGATCTCGCGGCGCTCGACGTGGGTCATGACCGCGGCCACGTCGCCGGCGCGCGATCGCGCGACCAGCGCCTGCAGCGCGGCCAGCTCGGTCGGGTAGGCCTCGATCGTACCGCGATGCCCGCCGGCCGCGACTCCGTCACGCAGGATCGCGTTCATGGCGTCGAGATCGCGCCCGCGCAGGTAGTGGCGCTTCTCGCAGATGACGACGTCGTCGGCGCCCTGGCCGGCCAGCTCGCCGAGGCCGCGGAGGATGGCATCGGTCCGGTCGCCGGCGGTGCCCAGCGCCAGCCGGATCCGACCCCTCCGGCGGCCGCCGGATGCCGACACGAGGGCGCGACAGACGTCGAGCAGGCCGGTCAGCCCAGCCTCGTTGTGCGCGAAATCGACGATCACCAGCCTTCCTCGCCGCTCGTACAGGTTCAGGCGGCCGGGGTTCGCGTCGCTGTCCAGCGCGAAGCTGCGCAGGCCGGCCGCGATCTCCGCCGGTTGCAGGCCGAGCCCGTCGCAGGCAGCCGCCGCGGCGAGCGCGTTGGCCACGTTGTGGCGCGACAGCCCGGCGAAGGCCACCGGCAGCTCATCGGCCCGGGCCAGGCGCGTGCGACGGCGGCCGGCACCCAGGACCGCCAGCCAGCCGTCGTCCAGGACGGCGGCTCGCCCGCCGTGCGCCAGCGCCTCGGCCACGGCCGGCGCCCGGGAGTCCAGGCTGAAGGCGTACCAGCCCGCATTGGTCTCACGGCGCATGGCCCAGACCAGCGGGTCCTCGGCGTTCAGCACCGCCCAGCCGCCTCGGCGCGTGATGCGCACGATCGCCGCCTTCACGTCGGCCAGCTCCTCCACGGTGTCGATGCCCTGCAGGCCCAGGTGGTCGGCGCTGACGTTGGTGACGACCGCGACGTCGTTGGCCGCATAGCCGATCCCGCGCAGCAGGATGCCGCCGCGCGCCGTCTCGAGCACCGCCGCCTGCAGCCCCGGCTCGGCCAGCACACGGGCCGCCCCGCCGAAGCCGGTCCAGTCCCCCGCTTCGACCAGGGTCCCGTCGACGTAGATCCCGTCCGAGTTGGTCATCCCCACCCGCCGGCCGGCGCCGGCCAGGACGTGCGCGATCAGCCGCGTGGTCGTGCTCTTGCCGTTGGTCCCGGTCACCGCCACGATCGGCACCCGCACGGCGGGCAGGCTCGGCAGCGGGCCGTGGGCCACGGCACGCAGCGCGCGCAGCTCGCGGCGCTCGGTGCTTGTGCCGAGCGCGATCCGTCCGGCGGCCGCCCCGATCGCCTGGCCGATCGCCCGCCGTCGCCACGGATAGGCCACCACCGCCCGCCGGCCATCCGTCGATCGCCGGACCGCCAGGCGCGGCGGACGGAGATCGAGCCCGGCATGCAGCCGCCGCACCGCATCGCCGGCGGCAGCCGCTGCGGCATCAGCCGGACCGGGCTCATGGGCGCCGAACTCGAGCTTGACGGCGGGCCTGGTGAAGAACCGATTCGGGCCGTCCAGCACGCGCAGCTCCAGCAGCTCCAGACCGTCCGGCGGCTGCGCCTCGTGCGGCATGGCCGGCAGTATACTCACGCGCCATGCCCCTCCCGAACGGCCTCGCCGGGGCCGTCATGGACCGATATCCCCGCTTCCTCGCCGACCTCGAATCCCTCGTCAACGTCGACTGCGGGTCGTACACCCACATCGGCGTGAACCGGGTGGCCGATGCCGTGGCCGGCGCGCTCGGAAGCCTCGGTGCCGAGGTCCAGCGGCTCGCCCCGGAACCACGACCCGACGGCTCGCGCCTGGGCGACCTGGTGATCGGCCGCCTCGCCGGGGAGGGGCCGCGCCTCCTGCTCATCGGCCACATGGACACCGTCTTCGAGGAGGGCACCGCGGCCGCGCGCCCCTTCACCGTGCGCGAAGGGCGCGCGCTCGGACCGGGCACCAGCGACATGAAGGGAGGGCTGCTGGCCGGACTTCATGCGCTGGCGGCCCTGCGGGTCATCGGCCTGCGACCCGCCGTCACCTTCGTCGCAAACCCCGACGAGGAGATCGGCTCGCCCTTCAGCACCCCGCACATCCGCCGCCTGGTCCCCGAGCACGACGCCGCGCTGGTGCTCGAGTGCGCCCG
>DASURX010000113.1:0-6652 GCA_036375355.1 Candidatus Limnocylindria bacterium | reverse complement strand
GTGGCTGGCAATGGGCCTCGTCTTCGGCGTGGCGTACCTCGCGATGCTGATGTTCGCCCAACAGCCGATCGGCGTGATTGCCTCGATCGCATCGTTCGTGGCGCTCATCGCCGCAGGGTGGATCGGCTGGCAGCGCCCCTGGGCCTACGGCCTGGCGGCATCGATCTTCGGCTACGCCGTGTTCATCATCCTGCTGCTGGTCGTCTTCGCGCGAATCCCGGCTCAAGGCGACAAGTTCAACCTGTCCGCGTTCCTCCAGTACCACGTGGTGAATGGCCTGCTGCAGGCGGTCATCGGCGTGGTCGCAGGCTTCTACGGCGGCTACCTGCGCCGCCGGATGGCCGAGCCGCGACCCGGCACCCCCCAGCGCCGGCGCCGCTGAGCACCGCTCACAGCCAGTCACCACGCTGTTTGGCACGCAACGTGCTGACTGGGCGCGTCGTAGGCGCAGAGCGGACCATACCCCGCCGACACCCTCGGGCGATGGTTGTCACCAACGGAAGCTCGGGCCAGCGGTGACGCTAGAGACCTCACCCTCGTCGGTCGGGCGTTCGCAATCAGCGTCTTCATGAGGGCCGTTGTGGTTCCAGGACCCTCCGTACTGGAACCGCGACGGCCCTCCCTTCATGCCCGGGCGGGCGCGGACTCCCTCGCACCGGTCGGGTCGTGGGCGGCGACCGCCTCCCGCGCCGCCGCCAGGGCGACCGCATACGACTGCGACAGCCCGATCACCTCGCCGGTCGAGCGCATCTCCGGGCCGAGCGTCCCATCGACGCCCGGCAACCGCCACAGCGAGCTGACCGGCGCCTTCACGGCGACGAGCGGCGCGTCGGGCAGCAGCCCGGGCACGAGCCCGACGTCGGCGAGCGACGCGCCCAGGGCGCAGCGCACCGCCGCCGCGACGATGTCGCGCTGCGTCACCTTGGCGACGACCGGAACGGTCCGCGAAGCGCGGGGGTTGGCCTCGATCACGACGACCCGCTCGCCGGAGACGATCATCTGCACATTGAGGATGCCGCGCAGCCCGAGCGCGGTCGCGATCCGACCGGCTGCTGCTGCGGCACGCTCCTGCACCTCGCGCGACAGGCTCTGCGGCGGGACGACCGCGTAGCTGTCGCCGGAGTGGACGCCCGGCGGATCGAGCTGCTCGAGAATGCCCGGCACGCACCACGCCTCGCCGTCGCTGATCGCGTCGACGTCGAGCTCGGTCCCATCGATCAGCTCGTCGACGCGCAGCGGCCAGCCGACCTGCGTCCGCAGCAGCGCGTCGACATCCGCGTCGGAGCGCAGCACCGCGATCCCGCGCCCACCGATGACCCACGAGGGCCGCACGATCACCGGCAGGCCCAGCGCATCCACCGCGGCACGCAGCTCGCCCGCGTTCGCGGCCAGCATCCCGCGCGGCCCGGTCAGGCCGAGCTCGTCGAGCAGCCCGGCGAACCGCTCGCGGTCCTCGGTGATCTCGATCGCCTCGGCGCCCAGCCCGGCGATCGGCACGCCGGCGTACGCCAGGTCCTTGGCGAGGTCGATCGCCGTCTGCCCGCCGAAGGTGAGCACCACGATCGGCGGCTCGCCGGTCAGCGCCCGCTCATGGTCGATGACGTCGAGCACGCTCTCGGTGTCGAGCGGCTCGAAGTAGAGCCGTGAGCAGGCGTCGTAGTCGGTCGAGACGGTCTCGGGATTGTTGTTGATCACCACCGCATCCAGGCCGAGGTCACGGATCGCCCAGGCGGCGCGCACTGAGCAGTAGTCGAACTCGATCCCCTGACCGATGCGGATCGGGCCGGATCCCACCACGATGACGCTGCGCCGGTCGGACGGTGGCGGGACCTCGGCACGCGCGTACGAGCTGTAGAAGTAGGGCGTCTCCGCCGGGAACTCGCCGGCACACGTGTCGACACGGCGGTAGACCGGCACGATGCCGGCGCGGACCCGCGCGCGACGGACGGCGACCGACGGCACGCCGGAGAGCTGCGCGATCTCGGCGTCGCCGAAGCCGGCGCGCTTCGCCTGGATGAGCGGCGCACCGACGACGCGTCGCTCGGCCTCGACCATCTCGGCCAGCCGCTCGGTGAACCACGGTGCGACACCGGTGAGCGCCGACAAGCGGGCGGCATCGGTCCAGCCGTGGCGCAGCAGCGCGACCATGCGCCACAGGCGCGTATCGGACGGCGCCAGGAATTCGTCGAGGTCAGGCGGCACGGCGTACTCGAGATTCCAGTCGGGGTCCTCCCACAACCAGCCGCGGCCACGTGGCTCCAGCGAGCGGATCGCCTTGAGCAGGGCGGCGTCGAAGTCGCGATCGATGCCCATCGCCTCGCCGGTGGCCTTCATCTGCACGCCCAGGGAGCGGTCGGCGCTCGGGAACTTGTCGAACGGCCAGCGGGGCAGCTTGACGACGACGTAGTCGACCGCCGGCTCGAAGGCGGCACTGTTGCCGCCGGTGGCCGGATTCGGCATCTCGTCGAGGCGCTTGCCCAGGGCGATGAGGGCAGCGATGCGCGCGATCGGGTAGCCGGTCGCCTTCGAGGCCAGCGCCGACGAGCGCGACACACGCGGGTTGACCTCGATGACGCGATAGTCCGAGCCATCCGGCGATACCGCCAGCTGCACGTTGCAGCCGCCCTCCAGCTTCAGGGCCCGCACGATCTTCAGCGCGCAGCGGCGCAGGCGCTGGATCACCGGGTCGGGCAGCGTCTGGATCGGCGCCACGACGATCGAGTCGCCGGTGTGGACGCCCATCGGGTCGAAATTCTCCATGCCACAGATGGCAATGGCGGTGTCGGCCGCATCGCGGAGCACCTCGAACTCGATCTCCTTCCAGCCGAGCAGGCTGCGCTCGACGAGGACCTGGCCGATGGGGCTCGCCGCCAGCCCGTGAGCGATGCGCTGCCGCGCCTCCCCGGGACTGTGGGCGAAGCCGCCGCCGCCGCCGCCCAGCGTGAACGCCGGCCTGATCACGACCGATGCGCCGAGCGCCGAGACGAAGCGCATCCCGTCCTCGACGCTCTCGACCACCGCACTCTCGGGCACCGGCTCACCGATGCCGATCACCAGGTCGCGGAACCCGCCGCGGTCCTCGGCGGCACGTACCGCCGCCAGTGGCGTGCCGAGCACCTCGATGGCGTGGCGCGCCAGGACGCCGGCATCGTCGAGGGCGACCGCCAGGTTGAGCCCCGTCTGGCCGCCGAGCGTGGGCAGGACCGCATCGGGGCGGTGCTCCTCGATGACGCGCGTCAGGTTGTCAAGCGTCAGCGGACCGATGATCACCGTGCCGCCGACGTCCGGGTCGGTCATCACCGTCGCCGGGTTCGAGTTGACCAGGATCGTCTCGACCCCCTCGCCACGCAGCGCCAGGCAGGCCTGCACCCCGGCGTAGTCGAACTCCGCGGCCTGCCCGATGAGGATCGGTCCGGAGCCGATGACCAGGACGCGTCGCGCGGTCATGCGGGCACCGCCACGCCCGCGGGTGTCGGCTGCTGACGGTCGACCGCGAGCAGCATCGGGATCGCCAGCACGACCGGCGCGAGCATGGCGAAGTAGGCGTACGTCGTCCATCGCGCGGCGAAGAAGGCGGCCAGGGTGACGCCGACCGCGGCCAGCACCGCGGCCGCCAGCCGCCGGTACGGCATGACCAAAGCGATGACCAGCGCCAGGCCGCCGACCACGATGGTGATCGTGCCGGCCGTCGCCACGTCCGCCACAGGCCAGCCGATCGACTGCGCGAAGGTCCACACGTTCCAGCCATAGACGTCGGTGTGCACGCCGCTGAAGCTCGCCAAGCGTCCCACGAAGGCCGCAGGTCCCATCGCCAGGAACGGCAGCCAGACGAGGGCGACCAGTGCCACCAGGCCGCCGAGGTACGGCACGGTCGCCGGCCGGCCACGAGTCCACCACAGGTATGCGGCGGGCAGCACGGCCAGCGGCAGGGCGCTCTGCTTCATCGACAGCGCGACGCCTGCCAGGAGCCCGGCAGCGGCCAGCTCCATCGGTCGTGCATCGCGCCGCAGCGCCCAGGCGAGCGCCACCAGCGCCGCCAGCAGCAGGGCGCCGGCGCCGGTGTCGTTCGAACCGTCCACGGACAGGTTGACCAGGTTGCCGAGCCCCGCGTACAGCGCGACCGCCGGCGTGGCCAGCGCCAGGGAACCTGCGACCGAGCCGAGGAGCGCGAGCAGCAGCATCGCGCTGCAAGCGAGCACGACCTCGGTCATCTGGACGCCGTACAGCCCCGACCACAGGTGGCCGGGCAGGTGAATGAGCAGCGCGCCGGGCGGGTACGGCATCGGCTGCCCCGCGGGGCGGGTCGCCTGGTAGACGTGGTCGTACGGATTCCCGCCGCCGAGCACCACGCCGATGCCCTCGTTCACCGCGGCCAGCACGTCGCTCCCACCGGCACCACCCGGCGGGAAATCGACGAGCCGCAGCAGCACCCCGCCGAACAGGAGGTAGGCGACCACCAGGACCGGCTCGTTCCACCACCAGAAGGCGAGGCCGACGACCGGCAGGCCGAGGACCAGCCCGAGGCGCGCCTGCGACGGCAGCAGGTCGCCGGATCGGCCGCTCAGCACCAGCAGGCCGAAGATGACGAGCGCCGCGATGCCGGCCGCTCGGCCCAGGTCGCGCTCGCCGAGACTCATCGGGCGGCTGAGGCCACGGCCAAGTCGAAGATCCGCGCGGCGTCGATCGGCCCGGGCGCTCCCTCCGGGTGAAACTGGACCGATGCCACGCGCCCCGAAGCATGGCGCAGGCCCTCGACGGTGCCGTCGTTCAGATCGCGATGCGTCACCTCGTAGCCCGCTGCGGCGAGCGCCGCATCGTCGATCACCGCGATCTCGTGGTTGTGCGCGCCGATGTCGACCCGGCCGCTGCCGTCGACCACCGCGTGATTGCCGCCGTGATGACCCACCCCGAGCCGATGCGTCCGCGCCCCGGCCGCGAGCGCCAGCAGCTGATGCCCGAGGCAGATCCCGAGGATCGGCGTCCCGCCGCCAATCGCGTCGGCGGCCAGCGTGCCGACCATCGCGATCTGGGCGGCCATGCGCGACGGGTCGCCGGGGCCGGGCGACAGAACGATGAGATCCGGCGCGTTCGACGCGACGTCGGCCGCCGTCGCGCCCGGCGGCAGCACGACGATCTCCAGGCCGCGCTGGCGGAGGGCGGCGAGCAGCGAGCGCTTCACGCCGTAGTCGACCAGGACCGCCCGGGCACGGCCCGCGCCGATGGGCGCCAGCACACGGCGTTCGCGCGTGGCGACCGCGGCGACATGGTCGACGCTCTCCCAGGGCACCGTGTCGGCCGCCTCGGCGACCGCCTGGAGGTCCTCCGGCGCGGGACTGTCCGCGCTGGCCGCGCGGCGAATGACCGCGCGCCGCCGGACGCCGCGCCGCAGCTCGAGCGTCAGCGCCCGCGTGTCGACGCCGGCCAGCGCCGGGATGCGCGCCTCGTGCAGCACCTCCTCGAGGCTTCTGCCCGGTCCGTCGGGTGGGGTCACCAGCCGCGACACGACCAGCGCCCGGGCATGCACCCGCGACGACTCGAGCTCGGCCGAATCGATCCGGTAGTTGCCGGCCATGGGATGGGTCAGCACCACGATCTGTCCGGCGTAGGAGGGATCGGTCAGGATCTCACCCCAACCGCTGGCGGCGGTGGTGAAGATGAGATCCCCCTCGGCGGAAACCGGTGCTCCGCGCAGGACGCCGCGGTGGACGCTGCCCTCCTCCAGGGCAAGCAGGCCGGGCGAGGGCAACAGCTCCGGAAACGAAAAAGACGCCGGCCGCGCTTCGGCGGCTGGCGTCATCGGTTCGGTTCGCGCGACAGTCTGGGTCATCACCCGCTCCTTTCCGGCATCTCGGTGCCGGTCTTAAAGGACCGGGGTGAGTCTAACGCATCCGCGGAGCCGTTTGCTCAGCCGGCCGACGTGTCGCTCGGCGTGGCGGGCAGCCTCCGGCGCAGCTCGAGCAGCGCACGCAGCACGAGCATGGCGACGATCGCCAGGATCAGCAGCACCGGCAGCCAGACGATGCCGAACCAGATCACTGCCGATGCCAGTCCTTGCCCGATCTCGACCAGCGCGGCGAGCGCCTGCGCTGCGGTCGCGCCCGGATCCCACGTGCTGGAGGCCTGCTGGACCGGCTTGTCGTCGGGCGTCAGCGTCACGGTCAGCGTGGCGAGATCGGCCTGGCCGCTCACCGACTTCAGCTGGCCCTTGAGCTGCTCGATCTGGCCGCGCACCTCGTCGAGCCGCGCCTGGACGCTGAGCACGTCGTCGATCTTCTCGGCGCGTGCCAGGAGCGCGCGGTATTGCGCCTCGGAGGCCACGAGGTTCGCGATCCGTGCGTCGAGGTCGACGATCGTCGACGTGACGTCCTCCTCGCGGGTCGCCTCGACGAGGACCTTGCCGTCGAGCTCGTGGAGCGCCGCCAGCGCGTCATCGAAGCGGTCCGCGGGGATCCGCAGCGTCAGCGTCGCAGCATCCTCGAGGGTGCCGGCCTGCGAGCCGCCGACGTAGCCGCCGAGCCGCTGGGTCGTGGCGCGCACGCTGGCGAGCGCCTCGGCGACATTCGGCACGCGGATGCTGATCTCGCCGGTCTTCACGATCCGTCGCTGGGCATCGACCTCGGCCGCGTCCGGCGCGCCGGCCGGTCCGGCCGCC
>DASURX010000112.1:0-3268 GCA_036375355.1 Candidatus Limnocylindria bacterium | reverse complement strand
GGCCCCAGATGGTGGGCCGCCCGATCCCGACGGCGGTGGCGCCCATGGCCAGCGCGATCAGCGCATCGGTCCCGCGCCGGACCCCGCCGTCGAGCAGCACCGGGGCACGCCCCGCAACCGCATCCACCACGGCGGGCAGCGCATCCAGGCTGGCGATGGCCGCGTCCAGCTGGCGGCCGCCGTGGTTGCTGACGGCGATCGCCGCCGCTCCGTGTTCCAGCGCGGCCCGCGCGTCGTCGGGGTGCAGGATGCCCTTGACCACGACCGGCAGGCCGAAGCCGGCCAGCCAGTCCAGGTCGTCCCAGGTCAGGTGGTCCACGAAGGCAACGCTGGCTGCCTCCTCGTCCGGCACGCCCGCGGCGCGGGCGATGTTCGGCAGGCCGATGCCGGGCGGAATGCGGAACGTGGCGCGGACGTCGCGCTCGCGTCGACCCAGCCGCTGCAGGTCCACGGTCAGGACCAGCGCCTCGTAGCCGAGCGAGACGGCGCGCTCCACCATGGCCCGCCGAGCGCCCGGGTCGGCCAGAAGGTAGACCTGGTACCAGCGCGGCCCACCCACCGCGGCGATCTCGGCCATGTCGGTCGAGGCCGATGAGGAGAGCGCCATGGTGATCGCGCGCGCCGCGGCGGCCCGGGCGGTCGCCAGCTCACCATCCGGGTGCGCCATGCGCTGCAGCGCCGTGGGTGCGATCCAGACCGGGAACGGCCAGCGCCGGCCGAGGATCTCCAGCGATGGATCCACCCGCGAGGTATCGGTCATCACCCGCGGCACGATCCGCCGCCGCGCGAACGCTTCGGGGTTGTCGCGCAGCGTCCGCTCGTCGAGCGCGCCGCCCGCGTAGTAGGCCAGCGGGCCGCTGGCCAGGCGCTCGGCGGCGATCCGCTCGTAGTCGAAGACGTTGACGAGATCCGGGTCGGCGGCCAGGTCAGGCTCGAAGCCGGCCATCGCGGGACGGTCCGGGACGGGTGCGGCGCCCGCGCCGGGGACCGGCGGGCGCGGCAGGTCGGTCACCCGCGAAGAGTACGCCGGCGCGTAGCATCGGCGCCATGCCATTCGATGCCCTGGCGCCCCTGCCTGGACCGCCCGATCCGTGGGCGCCGTCCAGCATGCCGGCGCTGCGCGGCGGGCCACCCTATGCAATGACGGACATGATCGCCGCCGAGCCGGCCCTCGCCGAACGCATCGCGGCGCGGCTGGCAGCCGACCCGCGGGCCGAGGCCGTCGCCGCGTCGATCCGGAAGGCGGCGGCCGACGGCAAGCCGATCCTCACCACCGGCTGCGGCACCTCCGAACATGCGGCCATGGTCGCCGCCGCGATCCTGCGCCAGGCATTGGCCGCGGCCGGCCTGCGTGCTGATCGGGTGGCATCGGTCCAGGCCTTCGAGCTCGTCGCGCCGAGCGAGGGACTCGTGCTGGCCGTGTCGCACGAGGGCGGCACGGCGGCTACCAACGCAGCCCTCGAGCGTTCCCGGGCGGCGGGCGCGACCACGGTGCTGCTGACCGTCGGGGGTGGCTCGCCAGGGGCTGCCCTGGCCGACGATCTGCTGCTGACCGGCGAGCAGGACCAGTCGTGGTGCCACACCGTCGGGTACGTGTCCCCCATGGTTGCCGCGGCGGTTCTCGGCGGCATGGTCGCCGGCGATCCAGTGAGCCCAATCGCCATCCGCGCGCTGCTGGATGCCGCCGATCACGCCCCCAGCGCGGAGCGGATCGCGACGGCCCTCGCCTCGTGCTCGCGAATCGTGAGCGTGGGATCCGGGCTGGATCATGCCTCCGCACGCGAGCTTGCGCTCAAGGTCGAGGAGGGCGCGCACCTGCCGGCGCAGGCCCTGCAGCTCGAAACGATCCTCCACGGCCACCTCGCGGCGATGGACGCACGGACCGGTCTGGTCCTGGTCCTGACCGATGCCGAGGCGCGAGGCACGGAGCTGCTCGATCGCGCGCTGACGGTGCTGCGGGCCGCGGCCGCCCTCGGAATGAGCGCGGCGGGCATCCTGGCCGCCGACCTGGGCGACGACGTGCCGCTCGACCTGACCCCGGCCGGCCGCTCCGCGGTGCCGGTGGCCCACGATCTCCCGCGTTCCGTGGTTGCTGCGCTGGGGACGGCCATCCCCCTCCAGCTCACCGCGGAGCGCCTGGCCCGGGCACGCGGCATCAATCCCGACCCCATCGGCCGCGACGACCCACGTCAGGCCGCGGCGGCGCGAGCCTGAGGCTGGTTGCCGGCACGCCATCGGCCGTGAGCCCCACGCGTATGATCGGAGCACCGTGGCCAGCCTGATCGAGTGCGTCCCCAACTTCAGCGAGGGACGCCGTCCCGAGGTCATCGAGGAGATCGTCCACGCCGTCAGCCAGATCGACGGCGTCACGCTGCTGGACCACTCCCGCGACGAGACGCACAACCGCAGCGTGGTGACCTTTGCCGGTGCCGCGGATGCCGTCGTCCGCGCCGCCACGGCGGCGGTGGGCCGCGCAATCCAGCTCATCGACATGGAGAAGCACGTCGGGGCGCACCCGCGCATCGGCGCCGTCGACGTGGTGCCCTTCGTCCCGCTGGGCAACACCCGCATCGAGGAGTGCGTCGACCTGGCCCGCCGCTTCGGCGAGCAGATCGCCAAGCTCTTCGACATCCCGGTCTACCTCTACGGCGAGGCCGCGCTGCGGCCGGAGCGCCGCCGCCTGGCGGACGTGCGGCGCGGCCAGTACGAGGGGCTGAAGGCGGAGATCGGCGTCAACCCCGAGCGCGAGCCGGATTACGGCCCGCCGCACCTGCACCCACGCGGCGGTGCGGTGGCTGTCGGCGCGCGCAAGCCGCTCATCGCCTTCAACGTCAACCTCGCGACGAACGACCTCGCGCTGGCGAAGCGCATCGCGCACACCATCCGCGAATCGTCCGGGGGCCTCCCCGCCGTGCAGGCCATGGGCGTCCTGCTGGAGAACCCAGGTGAGCGGCCCTGTGCGCAGGTCAGCATGAACCTGGTCGACTGGGAACGGACGGGGATCAGCCGCGTCGTAAGGGAGATCCGGCGGCTGGCGCTGGAGGCGGGCACCGACGTCGATCACTGCGAGCTCATCGGCCTGGCGCCCACCGGCGCCCTGCTGGAGGTCGCAGCCGACGCGCTGGGATTGCGCGGCTTCACGCCGGACCAGGCGCTCGAGCTGCGCCTCGCACGCGACCGATAGGCACGATTTCTGCTTTCGGGTGGTGGAGGGGGACCGGCGCCCTACGGGGCGCCTGCTCACACGATGACCACCTGGAGAGACGAA
>DASURX010000111.1:0-4395 GCA_036375355.1 Candidatus Limnocylindria bacterium | reverse complement strand
GTGGAGCGGCAGCAGGACCTCGGCGGCCTCCGCGGGGCGCCCGCCGGCCAAGGCCGACTCGGCGCGGGCCAGGCGCACCTCGCCCGCGATCAGCTCGTCGGAGAGGCGTGCGGCGATAGCCGAGGCACGCGCCGCCTGCTCCTCGTGGAGCGCAAGGTCGCCACGGGCCGCGGACAGGTGCGCCAGCACGGCCAGGTTGCATGCCAGCAGGTAGTCATTGCCCGTCTCCTCGGCAAGGCCGCTCACCTCCGAGGCGGCGGCAAGCGCGTGCGGAAAGGCGCCGGTCCGCAGCTCGAGCAGTGCCAGGTTGGTCTGCTCGAACATCAGGCGCACGATGTTGCCGCTGGCGCGCGCCTCCTCGACGCTGCGCACGAGCAGGGAACGGCACTCGCCGTAGCGCTCCAGCCAGAGCAGCGGCTCGGCGATGTTCGTCGCAAAGCCGATGACGCCTCCATCGGTCGCCACGCGCGCCAGGATCTGCTCACACAGCTCGGTCGTGCGCGCCACGTCACCACGCAGCCCGCTCGCCCGCGCCAGGTCCTGGATGGCGCGCAGGTGGCGCTCGTCGCCGACGGGCTCGCAGAGGGCCAACCGGCGCTCGGCGAGCGCCAGGGCGCGGGGCGTGTCGAGCGACTGGAAGTGGCGCTGCAGGATGACCCCCAGCAGCCCCACCGAGCGGCGGGCATCCAGCGGGGCGACGGCCGCGGCCTCGCGTTCGAGGACCTCGGTTGGCACGACCCGGTCGTGCCAGGAGCCGTGCCAGTCGGCGATGACCGCCAGCCGATGGACCACCATGGCGTGGAGCAGCGGATCGCGCGCCAGCGGCAGCGCCCGCTCGGCGAGGCTGACGGCCATGGTCGAGTCGCCCGACCAGTACGCGGCGGTGGCCGCCTCCACCAGGCGTCGGGCGCGGGCTTGGTCATCGGTTGACAGCTCAGCGGCACGAGCGAGCGCCTGGGCCTGCGCGGAATGCCCGCCGCGTGCCTGCGCGCGGGACGCGGCGAGCTCGAGGGCATCGGCCGCCGCGTCGTCGGGCCCCTCGGTGGCAGCGGCGAGGTGCCATGCTCGCCGATCGGCGTCCTCCGGCTCGTCCAGCACGTTGGCGAGCCGGCGGTGGGCGTCGCGCCGCTGACGCGGGGACGCCATCCGATAGACGGCGGCGCCAATCAGGGGATGGGCGAAGCGTGCCTCGCCGGCGTGGAGCTGGACGAGGCCGACCTCCTCGGCGGGTTCGAGAGCCTCGAGATCGAGCGCTGTCGGCGGGGCGCCGGCGGCCGCGAGGAGGAGGACCTGGCGGGTCGTCCGGGGAAGGGCGCGGACCCGCCGCCGAACGCTGGCGGCGACAACCTCGGTGACCGGCAATGGATCGTCCAGCGGCTCTGTGCCCGCTCGCTGGGCGTCGGTCAGCGCGGCCGAGACCTCGACCAGCGCCAACGCGTTCCCGCGCGTGGCGGCCACGACCCGGCGAGCGACGACAGGACGCAGGGTGGGTCCCCATCGGTCCAGCAGCAGCCGCAGGGCGGCGGCAGGCGGCAGCGGGCCCAGGTCGTGCGTCTCCAGGCCGACGTCGGCCAGCATCGGCTCGTCGTCGCGCACGGCAAAGAGGAAGCCGATGCTCTCGCCGGCAACCCGCCGCGCGGCAAAGACGAGGGCCTCGAGCGAAGCTCGATCGAGGAACTGGGCGTCGTCCACCACGACCACCACCGGGCGCCGGTCTGCGGCGACCGCCAGGAGGCTGAGCGTTCCGGCATAGGCGGCGAGGCGATCCGCATCGGCCTCTTCGAGCGCCAGGGCGCCGCGCACGGCCCGTGCCTGGACCTGCGGGATTGCTTCGAGGTCGGGGAGCAGGGGGCGGAGCAGCGCATGCAGGGCCGCGAACGGGACATGGGCCTCCGCCTCGGTGCCGGTGACGGTGAGCGTGGCGACGTCGCTGGCATCCGCCAACGCCTCGTCGAGCAGCGCGGTCTTGCCGACGCCCGGTCCGCCGCGCAGGACCAGCGAGCGGCTCCGACCTATGCGCACATCGGCGAGCAGCCGGCCGATGAGGGAGAGCTCCTCCTCACGACCGATGAGCACCTGCCGACTGTAGCGGGCGAGCTCCGGCGCGCCTAGGGGTCAAGCGTGGACCCGGGGCAAAGAACTAGGGAATCCCCGGATGCGCCGATCCCCAGCGCCATCCGATCGTCCTTCTGGCCACGCAGTGACGGGCTGCCGCATGGGCTGCCGAGGTGAGGAGTGACATGTTGATCCAGCGAATCGCGCAGACGGTCCCCGCGCTCGCCATCCTGTTGCAGGCCCTGCTGAGCGCGCCGGCGCCGGCTTTGGCCGCCGAGCCAGTGACGGAGCAATACCTCGCCACCGGCGCCACCCAGGAGTTCGTCGTCCCCGACAGCGTCACGACGGTGCACGTCGTGCTGGCCGGCGGTTGGGGCGGCTCCTACGTAGGCGCAACCAGCGGCGGAGTGGGCGGAAAGGTCGAGGGAGACCTGGCCGTGACTCCCGGCCAGACGCTCTACGTCGAGGTGGGGTATCACGGCGCCGACGTTGCGCTGAACGCGACGCCTGGTGGCTACAACGGCGGTGGCGCCGGAGGCTCATGCGGCCCCGACGTCTCCGGAAACTTCCACGGCGCGAGCGGGGGAGGCGCCACGGACATCCGCACCATCCCCGCCGGCATGCCTGGATCCCTCGAGTCGCGGCTCGTCGTCGCAGGGGGCGGCGGTGGCGCGGGCGATAGCGCCGACGGCGGATCGGCCGGCCAGTTGAACGCCCTGGGGCCACACGGCGGAAGCGGCGCAAGCCCGATGGGCGGCGGGGCAGGCGGCATCGGCGACGTGTCCGGCGCCGGCGGGATCCTGGGATCCGGTGGAAACGGCGCCACGACCGTCAGCGGTGCCTGCGGTGCCGGCGGTGGTGGCGGCTACTACGGCGGTGGCGGCGGCGGTGCCTCGGCCACGGAAGTCACCGACGGCGGCTCGGGCGGAGGCGGGTCCAACTACCTGGGCTCACTGACCAATGCCAGCGCGGGGCTCGACGACACCTTCGTCCCGCACGTCAACATCACCTACACCCCCGATCTCAGCAACGGCGCCGTGGCCGCACAAGTGACGATCCCGAGCTCGGCCGCCTGTATCCAGCTGTCGACGACGGCGGTCGACTTTGGGACGCTGCCGCTGGGCTCCAGCGACGAGCGTGGGAATCCCGACGTCAACGTGACCAACTGCTCGGGGGTGACGGCCACCTTCTTTGCGCGAGGGAACGATGCAACGGGCACCGGCGCCGCTTGGGCCCTGGACGACAGCACTGCAACGTGCGCCGACACCCTCGGTGTCGACAGCTATCACCTGACCCTCCAGGAAGGCGTGAGCGGCAGCACCGCCTCGTGGCGGCTCGGCACGACCAACAAGGTGCTCCAGGACGTACCCGCGGGGGTTTACGCACCCTACTGGCCGATGATCGACACGGCCTGTCCTGGCAGCTCCGGCGGCGGGACGACCATGTCGATGCAGATCATCTTCGTGGCCACCGCGACCCAGTAGGACGTGGACCGATGCGAAGGCCACCTCTGCTGACCCTGCTGCTGGCCGGCGCGGCGCTGCTGGGCGCCGTGCCGGCGGCGGCAACCAGCGGCGTCTCCATCGATGTCTCGCGCATCAGCGTGACTGAGGAGCTTGCCCCCGGCGCCGAGTACCAGCTACCCAGGTTCGGGGTGCGCAACCCGGGCACCGAGCCGACGAGCTACGCGATCGTGGTGTCGTACGTCGAAGGCCAGGAGGCGCACCAGCCGGCGGCGGCCTGGTTCACATTCAGCCCGGCCACGCTCACGCTGGACGCCGGCCAGTCGCGGCCGGTGAGCACCAGGCTCAGCCTGCCACCCGACGCGGAGGCGGGGGAGTACACCGCGCTCATCGGTCCCCAGATCGCGACCGAGGGCAGCGGCGCGCAGGTTGGTGCGGGCGCCGCCGCCCGGCTGACCTTCACGGTCAGCCCCTGCAACGGCCTCGAGTGCTGGCTGCGGTGGTTCGGCGGCTGGATCGGCAAGAACCTGTGGGTCCTGCTGGTGCCGGTCGCGGTCCTCGCCCTGCTCGCAATCCGCGTGCTTCGGCGCCGGTTCGCCTTCACGATCCAGCGGCGACCGGCGTGAGCGAGATGAGGCCGGTCACCTACTCCCTGCAGTTCCGCGGCGTGGCCTCGCACGCCGCGCCGGGCGTGCTCAACCTGCGTGCCAGGGCACCCGGCGGCGCGCTCACCACCGTGCTGGACGAGGAAGGCGTGCACGGCGCCTACGCCATCGGCCCCGACGAGAGCGCGGAGGCCCTGCTGGAGGCCCGCATGGTCGTCACCGATGGTGCCTTCGAGGCCACCGGATCGATCAACTTCGGCACGGGCCACGTC
>DASURX010000110.1:0-9879 GCA_036375355.1 Candidatus Limnocylindria bacterium | reverse complement strand
TCGGCATCTTCCTGACGATGCTGTTCGTGGCCACCGGCCGGCGCAGCTACGTGCTCATCGGCCTCCTGCTGTTTCTCGCCGGCTCCGTTGTCGCCTACCAGCTGTTCGGGCACGTGGCGCGCAGGGTGGACGTCTGGCTGGATCCGTGGGCCGACCCAGCCGATGCGGGCTACCAGGTGGTGCGCGCGCTCTACGCCTTCGGCCGCGGCGGGCTGTTCGGCGAGGGGCTGGGCCAGGGCCTGCCGACCTCCATCCCGTACGTCAGCACCGACTTCATGTTCGCGGCGGTAGCCGAGGAGCTGGGCATGGTGGGCGCGGCAGCGCTGCTGGCCCTGTTCCTGGCACTGGTCATCCGCGGCCTGCGCGTCGCGATCCTGGCGCACGACGACTTCAGCTCGATGCTCGCCGTGGGGCTGACCACGAGCATCGGCCTCCAGACCCTGATCATCGCCGGCGGGAACCTGAAGCTGATCCCGCTGACCGGCATCACCCTGCCCTGGGTCAGCTACGGCGGCTCCAGCCTGCTGGCCTCGTTCCTGGTGGTCGGCCTGCTGCTTTCGATCAGCCACCGCAGCGCCGTGGCGGCGGGAGAGGCGCCGCCGTGATCGCGACCAACGTCCGCCGCCTGGCGCGGTACCTCGTCCTTGCCTTCGCGGTGATGTCGGTGGGCCTCGCCTGGTGGCAGGTCTTCGACGCACCGGTTCTCGCCAGCCGCCAGGACAATCCCCAGGTCATCGCCGCGCGGCGCAGCGCCCTGCGCGGCTCGATCTTCGATGCGCAGGGGCGGCTGCTCGCCTCCAGCCAGGTCGTCGACGGGCTCAGCCGGCGCACCTACCTGGACACCGCCTTCACCCACGTCATCGGCTACGCCAGCCTGCGCTTCGGGACGACCGGCGTGGAGCGCGCCTGGGACGACCTGCTCACGGGCCGCAGCGACACGAATCCGCTCAACGACCTGGTGAACGACATCCTGGCCCGCCAGCCGCAGCCCCGGGACGTGACGCTGACCATGGACCAGCAGCTGCAGGACTTCGCGCAGGCCCAGCTGGGGGCCGATATCGGCGCGATCGTGGCGATCGACCCGGGCACCGGCGCCATCCTGGCCATGGCCGACACGCCGACCTACGACGCGACGCCCATCTCCGGCGATCCGAACACGGCGGGTGGACCGATGCAGGAGATCAGCGCGCAGCCCAACAACCCGCTGCTCAGCCGTGCGCGGCAGGGAACCTACACGCCGGGCTCGATCATGAAGTCGTTCACGGCTGCCGCCGCGCTCGACGCCGGAGCGATCACGCCGCAGACGACCTTCCCCGACCAGCCGCGCGAGGAGACGGAGGGTTTTGTGGTCGAGGGCTTCCGCGTGCGCGAGCACGACCTGGGCAACATTGCCCCGGCGCTGTGGCCGCTCTCGCCGGCGCTGCAGGTGTCGAGCAACGTCTTCTTTGCCCACGTCGGGCTCGAGCTGGGCGCCGAGGCATTCCTGGACTACGCGCGGCGCTTCGGCTTCTGCGACGAACTCTCGATCGGCACGGATGCGCGCGCCGTGCCGGTGGCGGCGTCCCGGGTCACCGCCGCCGCCGAGGACGGCGGCTGCACCCCGTTCCGCGATCGCGCCGAGCTGGCGCAGGCGTCGTTCGGGCAGGGCCTCGTCAACGTCACGCCGGTGCAGATGGCGCTGGTCGCGGCCGCGATCGCCAACGGCGGCGTCATGCCCCAGCCCTTCCTGGTGCGCGACGTCCGCCTCCATGCCACCGATCCGGCCGCGGGACCGACGGATCACGTGCTGGACACCTACGGCGGCGGCGGGAACCGCGTGGTGGGCTCGTCCGCGGCGGCACAGGTCCGGGCCGCGATGGTGGACGCGGTACAGGGCGAGCTCGGCCGCCTGTACGCCGGCGGCGGCAACGTCGCCAACTTCGGCGTGACGGGCATCGCCACCGCCGGCAAGACCGGAACGGCCGAGCGCGGCCCGAACCTGCCGCCGCACTCCTGGTTCATCGGCTTCGCGCCGGCGCAGGACGGGGCCACGCCGGCGATCGCGGTGGCGGTGGTGGTGGAGGGAGGCGGCAGCGGCTCCGGTCGCGCGGCGCCGATCGGCGGGGCGGTCATGGCCGAGTGGCTGAAGATCCTCGCCGCGCGGTAGGAAAGGGCCACGCCATCGGTCCGGTCTGAACCACCTCGTAACCGCGTGGGGTATTGTGAAAGCGAGGGAGCTCCGAGCCCGTCCGCCCAAGACGTGAAGGAAGACGCATGGTCAAGAACGTCCAGGAGCCGGCTGAGCGCGTCGTCGCCAACGTCGAGCGCGTGATCATCGGCAAGCATGTCGAGGTGCGGATGGCCCTCGTGGCATTGCTGTGCGAAGGTCACATCCTCATCGAGGACGTGCCCGGCGTCGGCAAGACGATGCTGGCCAAGGCGCTCTCGAAGAGCATTGGCTGCTCGTTCCGGCGCATCCAGTTCACCCCCGACCTGCTGCCGTCGGACGTGACCGGACTGTCGATCTTCAACCAGAAGACCCAGGAGTTCGAGTTCCGGGCCGGGCCGATCATGGCCCAGGTCGTCCTGGCCGACGAGATCAACCGCGCCACCCCCAAGACCCAGAGCGCGCTGCTCGAGTGCATGGAGGAGCGCCAGGCCACGATCGATGGCGTGACCCATCCGATGCCGAGCCCGTTCCTGGTGATCGCCACCCAGAACCCAATCGAGTACGAGGGCACCTTTGCCCTGCCCGAGGCGCAGCTCGACCGCTTCATGCTGCGCCTGCGGATGGGCTACCCCAAGGCCATGGAGGAGATAGTCATCCTCGACGAGCAGAAGCGCCTGCACCCGATCGAGGACATCCGCCAGGTGCTCTCCCTCGAGGAGCTGCGCCAGATGCAGAGCGCCATCAAGGAGATCTACGTCGACCAGGCCGTGGCCGAGTACATCGTGCGCCTGGTGGGCGCCACGCGCGAGCATCCGGACGTGTACCTGGGCGCCTCGCCGCGTGGCTCGATCAACCTGTACCGCTCCAGCCAGGCGCTGGCCGCGCTCGAGGGCCGCGACTACGTCATCCCCGACGACGTCAAGGCGCTGGCGGTGGCGGTCCTGGCCCATCGGCTGATCGTCAAGAGCCAGGCATCGCTGCGCGAGATCGATCCGGACTCGATCGTGCGCGAGGTGCTCTCCCAGGTGCCGATCGGCGAGCCCGGCGCCGATGGGTCGGGGACCGGGACGCCCAGCACGACCGCCGGCCAGCGGTAGGACCCCCGCCGTGGGCTCCCTGGCGCGGCAGCTGCGCTTCGTCTTCCTCGGGACGGTCCTGGTCGTTGCCGCGTTCAGCACCGGGATCCCTTTCCTGTTCTTCCTCGTCTATCTGCTGGGCGGGCTGCTGCTGGCCGCGTGGCTCTACGCGCGCCGCGGGCTGCAGGGGCTGCGCGCCGGCTATCACGTGATCAATCCTCGGGCGCAGGTGGGCGAGGTGCTGCAGGCGGTCTACCGGATCGACAACCGCACACGCTGGGGAAAGCCGTGGGTCGAGCTCTGGAACGACTCGACCCTCCCCGCGGCGCTGCCCGGCCGCGTCATCGGCGTGCGCGCCAGCGGCAGCCGGCAGTGGCTGGCCAAGGTCACGCTCCTGCGCCGCGGGTCGTACCGGCTCGGCGCCCTCCGCGTGCGGACCGGCGACCCGTTCGGGCTCTTCAGCTCCGAGATGGTGGTGGGACAGCCGACCTGGGTCGTGGTCTTCCCCAAGGTGCACGCCCTGCCGCACTGGCGCCTGCCGCCGTCGCCGATTGACGGCAACACCGCCTCCAAGCGCAAGTTCGACGCCGCCAGCCCGCTGGTCAGCAGCATCCGGCCCTACGTCCATGGCGATGCCATCAACCGCATCCACTGGCTGTCGAGCGTCCGGCACCAGGAGCTGCAGGTGAAGGAGTTCGACCTCGAACAGGCGGCCGACCTGCTGATGATCCTGGACCTCGATCGCTCGGCGCACGCCGGCGTCGGCGATGACTCATCGGTTGAAGTCGCGGTGAGCGCCGCGGCGTCGATCGCGATCCAGACGCTCGCCGCCAACCGCGCCGTGGGGATCACCGTCTCCGCCCGGCGCCAGCACGTCCTCACGCCGGATCGCGGCCAGCGCGTGGAGCAGAAGATCCTGCACCTGCTGGCCAACGTGCAGGCCGATGGCAACCAGCGGCTCGCGGAAGTCGTGGTCGCAGGACTGCCGCAGCTGCGCCGCGGCATGACGCTCTGCATCGTCACCGGCTCGACCGACCGGGAATGGGTACGTGCCCTCGCCAGCCTGCGGCGGCGCGGGGTCGGAACCCTGGTGGTGCTGATCGACCGCGGCAGCTTCGGCGGCCGGGAGGACGACGAGGAGTCACGGGCGGAGCTCGGCGCCGTGCGCCACGCCCTGGCCGAGTACGACATCGCGCACCACGTCGTGCAGCGCGGCGACAACCTGAGCGAGGTCCTGGGCGGAAGGGAGCGCGTCCGTGCCTGAGTGGCTCCGTCGCCTCACCAAGCCGCGCGAGGGGTGGCTCGCCCTGGCGCTGCTGTTCGTGATGCTCCTCAGCCTGAGCTGGTCGGTGCAGCGCGCCGGGTGGCTGGAGCAGGCCGACTTCCTGGTCCCGGTCGCCTTCTACGCCATCGCGCTGGGGACGCTGCTTGGCCTCACGGCGTGGTCGGTCGTCGCCGTGCTGCCGCTTGCCGCGGTGGCCGGCGTCGGCATCGGCCTGTGGGCGGTCGGCGGCGAGTACTTCCCCGATCTCGACCAGCTGGGCCGCCTGCTGGCGCTGCGCGGCGATGCCATCGAGTGGACCCGCCTGGTGGTGGACGTCGGGTATGCCCCGCAGCTGACGCCCTACGCCATCGGCATGGCGCTGCTGACGTTCGCCACCGGCTTCATCGCGGCCTACACCATCTACCGCCACCACCGCGTCGTCGACGCGATCCTGCTGGTGGCCGCGCCCATGATCGTCAACCAGTCGGCGACCCTGGCGCCGGTGTTCGGGTACCTCGTCCTGTTCATGCTGGCCGCGCTGCTGCTCTGGCTGCGGGCCGCGCTCGTCTCGCGCCAGGAGAGCTGGCAGCGCCGGCGCGTCAACGAGAACGTGGAGGTGCCCGCCGCGATCATGCGCAGCGGGGTGGTCTTCATCGGGGGGAGCATCGCGCTGGCCTGGATCCTGACCCTGGTGGCGGTGGCGGCGCCGCTGACCGCGGTCTGGAACAGCGCCGACACGGTGTGGACGGGGCTGCGCAACCAGTTCGAGGGCGTCTTCGGCGGCATCAACAACCCCGAGTCGCGCATCAGCGGCAGCAGCTTCGGACCGTCGTTCCGCATCTCTGGGCACTGGTTCAGCAGCGACGAGCCGGTGCTGACCCTGGCCGCGACCAAGCCGTACTACCTGGCGACGACCGTGTACGACCGCTACACCGGGCACGGGTTCGTCCAGACCGATGGCGTGGAGCGCCTGGTGGCCGCCGGCGACGCGGTCTTCCCCGGCGAGACGCCCGAGCGTCCGACCCAGTCCGACGCCTTCACCGCCGAGACGGTGACCATCGAGATGCAGAAGACGACCGGACGGAACCTCTTCACGCCCGGATACCCGACCCGGGTGCTGGCACCGGTCTACGTCAACGAGATGGCCGGCCAGCCGCTGCTGGGCGGGCTCAGCGCGGCGAGCGCGATCCCCGCCGGCAGCGGGTACCTGATCACCGCGGCCATCAGCCAGGCCACCAAGGCGCAGCTGGCGGCTGCCGGCACCGAGTACCCGGAGCTGATCCGGCGCTACTACCTCGGAACCGATGGCGTGACCGACCGCACGCGCCAGCTCGCGCTGGACGTCGTCCAGGAGGCGGGCGCCAGCAACCCGTTCGAGCAGGCCGAAGCATTGGCCGCCTTCCTGCGCACCGACCCGCGCTTCGACTACAGGACCGACGCGCCCATCCCGGAGCGGGTGGACCAGGACTTCGTCGACTTCTTCCTCTTCGAGAGCAGGGTCGGGTACTGCCAGTTCTACGCGACCGCCATGGCCGTCATGGCGCGCAGCCTGGGCCTGCCGTCGCGCGTGGTGGGAGGCTTCGCCCCCGGCGAGCGGGTAGGCCCGACCGAGGACGGCCAGGGCAGCATCTACCAGGTCCGCGAGGCGAACGCGCACGCCTGGGTCGAGATCTACTTCCCCGGCTACGGCTGGCAGCCGTTCGAATCGACGAAGACGAAGCGCGCCGTGACGCGCGTGACGGGGCAGCCGCGGCCCTCCACCGGCCCGGGCGCGAGCCCCACCACGCCGCCGCTGATCGAGGGCGTCGACGGCATCGTCAACTCGCTCCCGTCCTTCCAGCCCGTCCCGGGCGGCCTTCGGCCCGGCGAGACGACCCCGCCACCTGATCCGCGTGGCGGCAACACGGTGCTGATCGTGGGGATCCTGCTGGTGGTCCTGCTGGTCGCCGCGTGGCGCTGGCGCCGCACGCGCGCCGGGCTGCGCTTCCTGGCCCCCGGGGAGCGCCAGTGGCGCCGGCTGGCCCTGGCCGCGGATCGTGCCGGCGTGGCGCAACGGCCGTCGGAGACGATCTACGAGTACGCCAGCTGGCTGGAGGAGCAGATCCCGTCCCGGCGGAGGGAGATCCGCACCATCGCCGATGGCAAGGTCTGGCAGAGCTACTCGGGCCGTGGGGTGACCAGCGAGATCATCGCCCGCATCGAGGCCGCCTGGCAGCGGCTGCAGATGCCGCTCGTCGGGCTCACCCTGAAGCGCTGGCTGCGGAGGCTGGTCCCCGGACGCCGCTGAGACCGATGGCGCGGCGCGCCTAGAGGGCCAGCGGCTCGCCCTCGGCCTCGTCCACGTGCTGCGCCGTCCGGCCCAGCAGGTGCGCGGTGTCGTTCCAGCGCTCCAGGAGCCATCCGCCGTCCTCCTCTACCGCGGTCGACAGCGAGCAGTTGTCGAGGTCCATGCGCCACGTCGTCAGGGCCGACAGGTCGAACAGCTGTCGAGCGGCGATGCGCAGCGTGCCGCCGTGCGAGACGACGCAGATGCTTCCCTCCGAGCGTTCGCGGATGTCGCGCAGGGCGGCGTCAACCCGCTCGCCGACCTGGTCCAGCGGCTCCGCCCCCGGCGGCTCCTCGATCGCCCGCGAGCGCCAGGCGGCATAGCGCTCCGCGTCCTGCACCGCCAGCTCGGCGTGCGTGCGGCCCTCCCACTCGCCCTGGCCGATCTCCATCAGGCGCGGGTCGGCGAAGACGGGGATGGCCAGGCGCTCGGCGATGGCCCCCGCCGTCTGCCGGGCGCGGGCCAGCGACGAGGTCACGACCAGCGACGGCGGTACCTCCTCGCGGTGAATTCGCTGCGCGAGCAGGCGGGCCTCGCGATGGCCCTGGCGCGACAGCTCCGGATCGCGATGCCCCTGGAATCGGCCCTCGCGATTCCAGGCCGTGACGCCGTGGCGCACGAGGAGGAGGCGGGACGTCACCGGGTGGCGGCGGGCTGCTGGTCCCCGACGGCGGCAGAGGCCGAGTCGTGGGCCGCGTTCGCGGCCTCTGCTGCGGACGCGGGATCGACCGGGTAGCCATGGTCCGCCAGCAGGGTGCCCATCAGGCCCACGGCGGCAGCGATCTCATCGATCGCCACCATGCCCATGTGGCCCATGCGCAGGATGCGTCCGGCCCATTTGCCCTGCCCACCGGCGACCACCAGGCCGCGCGAGCGCATCTCGGCGTTGAACGGCGGCCATTCGAGGTCCTGGGGTAGCCAGGCGGCGGTAACGGTCGCGGACCGATGCCCCGGTTCGGCGACCAGCCGGAGCCCCAGGGCCTCCAGGCCGGCGCGGGCGCCGGCGGCGACGGCGCGGTGGCGGCGCCAGGTGGCTTCCCGGCCCTCCGCGCGCAGCCGACGCACGCCTTCGCGCAGCCCGAGCAGGACCGATACCGCCGGCGTCCACGGCGTCTGCCCCTTGGCCGCCCACTTGCGCGCCTCGGCGAAGTCCCAGTAGAAGCGCGGCATGCGCGCCTGCTCGGCCGCGGCCCAGGCCCGGTCGTTCACCGCCGCGATGGCGATGCCCGGCGATGCCATCCACGCCTTCTGACTGGCGCTGACAACCAGGTCCACGCCCCAGGCGTCCATATCGAAGGGCATCGCGCCGAGGCCGCTGATGCCGTCGACCAGGGTCAGCGGGGCGCCGGGCGCGACCTGCGCCGCGCGCACCAGCTCGCGCAGCGGGTTGGTCACGCCGGTCGAGGTCTCGTTGTGGGTCAGCAGCACGGCGCGGTAGGGGTCGTGGGCGCCGAGATGCTCGGCGACCCGGCCCGGATCGGCGGCCGTGCCCCACTCGAACTCGAGCCGATCGACCTGCGCGCCGAATGCCCTGGCAATGGCGGCGAAGCGATCCCCGAAGGCACCGGTCGTGACCGCCAGGACCCGGTCGCCGGGCGACAGCGTGTTCACCACGGCCGCCTCCAGCGCACCGGTCCCGGACCCTGTGAGGAGCAGGATCTCGGCATCGGTCCCGATCAGCGCGCCGAGGCCGGCGCAGATCTCCGACTGCATCTCGGCGAACTCGGTGCCCCGGTGATCGATCATCGGCGCGGCCTGGGCCCGGCGCACCTCGTCGGGGATCGGAGTGGGCCCGGGGATGCGCAGGTTCTGCTCCATGGTCGGGCATCATAGTCGGCCGGCATACCTCACCGATGAATAGCGCCATCAGAACGTGGCTGGCCCGTCTTGCCGGACGAGTTGGCAGTTCCTTGGAGGAGACTGCCAGTGCTATTCTCGAAGCAGGTCTCCTCGCGCAGGCAATTCCCTTCCTAATGCATGTAAGTGACAGATGGGTGGGCTCCGCCCGGTGACGCATGGCGATGCGAACACGGCCGATCTCGATGCCCGCCGGGCGCTGGTCCTCCACGATCGCCAACTCGTCGTCGACCTGATCGAGCTGACGCTGAACCATGGGCTTTGTGGTCCGGGCCGCGCGTGATCTGGCCGAGGCTGAGGCGATCCTCGCCGAATGGAATCCGCACATGACCGTCGTCGACATGGATCACGACGACAGCAGCGCATTGCTGCAGCGGCTCGGCACATCGAACACCCTGAGGCGGTCCGTGACGCCGGTGCTCGGCCTCACCCGTCGCGGCGACCTGAAAACGAAGCTGGACGCGTTCGAACTCGGCGTCGACGACATCCTGACCATGCCATTCTCGCCCGAGGAGCTGCTCGCCCGATCCATCGTGCTCACCAGGCGTGCTTCGGGGAATGATCGGCCGATCATCTCCACGATCAAGATGGGCGAGATCGAGATTGACATCCTCAGCCGCCAAGTGCGCGCGGGGCATTCGGTCGTGCACCTGAGCGGCATCGAGCAAAGCCTTCTGTACCTCCTTGCCAGTCGTGCCGGCCGTGTCGTCACCAGGGAGGAGATCCTCGATGCGATCTGGGGCACGGACTTCGTCGCGGAAAGCAACATCGTGGATCGCCATGTCCGGAGCCTGCGGATCAAGTTGCAGAACGACTACCGCCACCCGCGGTTCATCGCGACGGTCCCGGGCAGGGGATATCGGTTCGTCCCGACCTTCTCGAACCGAGGATGGAGCGGCTCCGAGACTGCCCCGGTTCACTGACGCTCCGCCATCGCAACCAGGAATTCGGGCGCATGACGAACCGTCATGACACGGCGCGGCACCCAGATCATGCTGGGGTTCGAAAGGCACGTCGGTAGCGGCTGCCCCGGCCACTTGCTGGACTACCCTCCGGCCATGCCGATCGGCTGTCGGTCACGCACGGCCCTGACCCGCGTACGCTGACCACGGTTGGCGGTGGAGGATGAATCATGAAGACACAGCGCCGCAACGTGGGCCTTGGCATCTGGGCCGGCGTCGCAGTCGCCCTGGGGCTCGCGGTCGTT
>DASURX010000109.1:0-3290 GCA_036375355.1 Candidatus Limnocylindria bacterium | reverse complement strand
TGGATCGGCCGGGACGGACCCGGCGAGTCATTGTACCGACGGCCCGGCGACAGGCCGCAACGCGATGGAGTGCCTCGCCACTCGTGAGCCAATCGGGAACGTTGTCGGGCCGATGGGCGTCGTGCGCACATGCGATCGGTGTGTCACGTTGTCCTGCTCGCGATCGGCCTGATCGTCCTTCCGGCGTGCACGCCGGCATCGTCGGCATCGCTGGGGAGCATCCGCGGCACCGTCACGGCAGGCCCGGTCTGCCCGGTCGTGACCGATCCACCCGACCCCGCCTGCGCCGACCGGGCCGTCGCGGGAGCCGAGATCGTCGTGCAGGGCGCGGACGGCCTCGAGGTGGCGCGGGTGCGCTCGGGAACAGACGGCCGCTTCAGCCTGCAGGTTCAGGCCGGGACCTACCGCGTCGTCCCGCAGCCGGTGACGGGCCTGCTCGGGACCGCTTCGCCACAGGAGGTGGCGGTGACCCCGGCGGCCACCACGGAGGTGGCGATCTCCTACGACACCGGGATCCGCTGAGCGCTCAGCCGCCCGGCATTGCGCCGAGCTGGCGCATCATCCCCAGGAAGTCGGCCTGGTGCCAGTGCTCGGCGATGCGGCCGTCGGCGATGCGGAAGACGTGGATCTCGCCGATCTCGTAGCGCTTGCCGCTGGCTGGCATCCCCATGAACGGCCCGACCTGGGTGGCACGCGAGGTCAGCCGCACGGCCACCCGATCGACTTCGGCGATGATGTCCTCCACGTCCATGGAGACGTCGGCCAGCCCGGCCGCCACGCGCTCCATCGCCGCCTTCAGCCCGTCGCGCCCTGGCGCCATGGTGCCCCAGGTGTGCGCGGTGAAGTCGTCGGCGAGGAGCTCGTCCACGGCGTCAACGCGACCTTTGACGAAGACCTCCTCGATGAAACGGCGCACCAGGTCCTTGTTGTCGTCAGTGCTCATCGGCCCATTGTGGGCATGTCCTGTCAAATATGCGACAGGCCACTAACGCGCCCGATGCTGCGGCGTTATCACCAGTGAGCCGGGCAGCTGTGTTGGCGGGTTTCCCGCCAGGGCAGCCACAGTTGCCCGGCATCAACGTGTACCGGGTTCAGCGACCGGGATCCTCGAAGTCGGGGTCGACCGGCGCGGTAGGGCCGACGTTCGCCGCCGTCGGGATCAGGATCCAGCCCATCACCGCCATGGCTCCGGCGAACACGATCAGCATGACGCTGCCGCTGGGCTCGTAGCTCAGGAACCAGTAGGCGACGCCGACGACCGCGATCAGCGCCGGCAGAATCATGTACTTCCGGAGTGACATCGGCTGTCGCAGACCTCCTTGCCGGCTGGAATATCGGTAAATCTATGCCTTCGACTGGTGGTCAGCAGATCCAGCCGCAGTCAGTGCGCGTGACACCGATGCGCTCGCCCGAGGGCCGCACCCCAGTGAGCGGGGCATTCCCGATCACCAGCGGCCGAGCGTTCAGGATCTCGTCGCTTTCGGCCAGCGTGGCTCGTCGGACGCTGGGGTCGGTCACGGGTGGACCGGCCTCGACCACCGGCGACGGGAGCAGGTTGGCGGCGGCTGAGCTGGAGGGCCGGCTGGGTCGCGCGACCACCACCGTGCCGTCCGGATACGAGAGCCACAGCCCACGCATGCGTGCCACGAAGTGCTCGGGCATGCCCGGGACGAGCATGTCCACGCTGCCCCGCCCGCTGCGCCGATAGCCCCGCGGTCGCTCGTCAGCCTGCACCCGGTCCACGAAGGCGCGGGCCAGGAGCTCCTCGACTGCCGCGGAGACCGATTCGGGGGCGTCCACCGACGTGCGGCCGGCCGCGTAGGTGGCGGTCCCGAGGACGTCGTCCTGCCCGCCGCGCGAATCGGTCCGGACCAGGTCGTAGACGATGACGTCCTCCGTCCTGGGGCCGAGCGACTGTGCCTCCATGCCCGGAGGATAGACGATCAGCGAGCGCGCACGGGGTCATGGCCTGCGCGACGCGGCTAGAATCCACGGCGTGACCGATACCGCTGCCACGGCCTACCGCGACATGGTCGCGGAGCAGAGCGATGACCAGATCGACCGCTGGTCAGCCGACCTGATCGTCGACTTCGCCAAGCGCATGGGCGTGGGCACCGCCATCGCCGCCTTCTGCCGGGCCGCCGGCCTCGACGAGCGCGGGTTTCAGCGCGCCTTCCTGGTGGGTGGGGGACCGGACCACGTGATCGGGATCGACACCGCCGGCTCGCTGGCCGCCCCTATCTTCGAGCTGCCCAAGGCGATCGCAGGGCTGCGTCGCATCGACCCCGAGGCGCGCGCGAAGCTGGCCAGCTTCCTGGTCGAGCATCGCGAGGTGATGAGCTACACCCCCTAGTCCCGGTGCCGAGCGCACCGGGACCTCAGACCGTCGTATCCCGGCTGGCCCGGATGATGGCGATCGCGTTCTCCAGCTTCAGCTTGGTGACCGTCAGATTGCGAGCCAGGTTGTCCCGGTTGGTGTCCGGGATCTGCTCGATCAGCTCCGGCTGGCGCAGGAGCGATACCAGCTCGTCGATCGCGTCGGCCAGCCTGGCCCGGTTGTTCATCAGCGCGTCGTCGGTGGCGCGCGCCGCCTTGGCGATTGCCACCTCGCCCGCGATCGTCCGGCCACGGCGCCGGGGGCGAGCCTCGCCATCGGTCGCATCAGAGCCAGTCAGGGCTCGCAGCCTGGCGAGCGTCAGCTCGCCCGCAGCTACCTTCTTGGCCAGCCGCCGTCGGGTCCGCTCGTCGCCGATCTTCATCAGCTCGTAGGCGTGGCTGATCGTGTCTTTGCGCACGGACACCAGCTCGCGAATCTCGGGAGGCGCGTCGGCGAGGCGCATCCGGTTCTCGACGTAGCCCTTGTCCTTGCCGATCTTCTGCGCCAGCTGCCTGACGGAGTAGCCGAGGTCCGTCATCTTGCGGAACATGGCCGCCTCCTCCAGCGGCGAGACGTCCTCGCGCTGGAGGTTCTCGATGATCGAGACCTCGAGCGCCGTCTGCTCGTCGAACTCGACGACGATGGCGGGGATCGTCTCGCGTTCCGCCTGGCGCGACGCACGCCAGCGCCGCTCGCCGGCGATCAGCTCGTACTGCGAGCCGATCGGCCGCACCAGGATCGGCTGCAGGACGCCATGCTCGCGGATGGAGTCGGCCAGCTCGACGAGGGACTCCTCCTCGTAGGAGAGGCGGGGCTGGGCAGGGTTGGGCAGGATCCGGTCGACGGCGATCTCGCGGATCTGCGCGCGCGTCGCGCGTGACTCGATCAGCGACACGATGCCGGGACCGAGATC
>DASURX010000108.1:0-6872 GCA_036375355.1 Candidatus Limnocylindria bacterium | reverse complement strand
CCGGCCGCGGCGAGCACCATGTTCTCCGGCCGGTACCAGCGGCGCCAGTGCGCGACGAGGCCGTCGCGCGTCGCGCGGCGCACGGTGCGCGGGGTGCCGGCGATCTCCCGGCCGAGCGGATGCTCGCCGAACAGGAGCTGGTCGAACAGGGTGTAGACGTGGTCGCCCGGCGAGTCCTCGTACATGCGGATCTCGTCCACGATGACCGGCTTCTCGCCGCGCAGGTCGGCCGCCCGCAGCAGGGGCCAGAGCACCAGCTCCGAGATGACCTCCATGCCGCTCGCGAGCGCGCCGGCCGGCACCTTGGAGCTGTAGACGGTGAGCTCGCGGTCGGTCGCGGCGTTGACCGCGCCGCCGCAGCCCTCGACCGCCTCCGACAGCTGCCCCGGATCGGGATGGTTGCGCGTCCCCTTGAAGACGAGGTGCTCCAGGAGGTGCGAGCGACCGGCGTCCGGTCCATCCTCGTGGCGGGAGCCGACGCCGACGAACAGCCCCATCGCCACCGAGCGGGCGTGGCCCATCTCCTGCGTGACGATGCGCAGGCCGTTGGGCAGGACGCTGCGCTCGAACGGCGCGCCACGCGGCCGGCGACCGGGACGATCGGGGTCCGGTCGCTCGCGCGCGGCGAGGCTGGAGGCCACTAGGCGTCCTCTTCCTCGTCGGGCGAATCGGCGGACATCATCAGCTCCATCTGGATGAATCGCAGGTCGCGTGCCAGCTCGTCGGCGTTGCGGGGCAATGGGCGTCCGCCGGCAACCTCCTCACCGTCGCCGAGCTGTGAGCCGCCGGCCGCGAACTCGAGCACGACGCGTTCGGAGCCGATCACCAGCGTGTAGACCAGCAGCTGCTGGCTGGTGGTGTCGAACTGCAGGTAGTCGAACGAATCGAGGTTGAGGCAGATCGAAAGCGGCGTGAAGTAGCTGGCGATCTCCGGGTGATCCACGACGATCCGCTCCACCCAGCCCGTCCCGCTGCTGGTCACCTGGTTGCCGCGGTAATAGGTGTAGGTGACGGTCTGCTTCAGGAGCGGGCGCAGGATGTTGTAGATGTCACTGCGGTTGGTGACGACGCCGGTGTTGATGTAGAGCTTGGCACGCGCGTCTGACATCGGGCTCCGCTGGCTGATGCAGGGGCTGGATCGGGCGCGAGTCTAGCACCCGGCCGATCCCGCCCGCGGTCCCGCGAACGGCGGCTGGTACGATGCTCGCCGTGAAGCTGCTGGCCGCGGACATCGGCAACACGAACCTGACGCTCGGCCTGTTCGAGGACGGCCGGCGCATCGGCTCGTGGCGGGCCGTGACGCGCAGCCACACCACGCCGGACGAGATGGCGGCCCTGTGCACGCAGATGCTCGGGCTCGACGGCTTCCGCCTGGCCGATCTCGATGCGGCCGCGATCGCGTCGGTGGTGCCGCCGCTCACCGAGATGCTGGCCGAGGCGCTGGCCGAGCGCGCCGGGGTGGACCCGCTGATCGTCGACGCCGTCGCCCTCGAGGGCGTGCTGCCGATCGAGATCGACCGTCCGGCCGAGGCGGGTTCCGATCGGCTGTGCAACGCCCTGGCCGCCTCGGCCGAGTTCGGCGGGCCGGCAATCGTGGTGGACCTGGGCACGAGCACGAACTTCGACCTGGTCAGCGCGGACGGCGCCTACATCGGCGGCGCCATCGCCCCCGGCCTGGGCCTGTCGCTCGAGGCGCTGGTCGGGCGGGCCAGCAAGCTGCCCAAGATCGAGCTGCGCCGCCCGGTCACGGCCATCGGCGCCAACACCGTCGCCGCCATGCAGAGCGGCACGGTGCTGGGCTACATCGGCCTGGTGAGCGGCCTGCTGACGGCGCTGCGCGGTGAGCTCATCGAGCGCTCGCCGCAGGGAAGCCGCGTGACCGTCATCGCCACCGGCGGCTACACGTGGGAGGAATGGCTGCGCGAGGTGCCGGGCATCGACGCCGTCGAGCCGGACCTCACCCTGCGCGGCGTGCGCTACGCGTGGGAGCGGATCCGCGCCAGGGCGGGGACGCCGTCGTGACCGAGGAGCGAGGGCCGCTCGCCGGACGGCGCATCGTGGTGGGGGTGACCGGCAGCATCGCCGCCTACAAGGCCGTGACGCTGGTGCGGTTGCTGGCCGAGCGCGGCGCGATGGTGGACGTCGCGATGACCCGGGCAGCGACCGCCTTCGTCACGCCGCTGACCTTCGCCTCGCTGACGCACCGGCCGGTGGTTGACGACGTGATGGCGCTGGACGCCGACCAGCAGATCGCGCACGTCGAGCTGGCCGAGGGCGCGGACGCCATCGTCATCGCCCCGGCGACCGCGAACGTGCTGGGCGAGCTGGCCGCCGGCCTGGTGCACGACGCGGTGACGGCGGTCGTGTGCGCCAGCCGGGCGCCGGTGATCCTGGCGCCGGCCATGGACGCTGGCATGTGGACCAACCCGATCACCCAGCGCAACGTGGAGACGTTGCGCGGTGCCGGGCACTACATCGTCGAGCCCGAGGTCGGGGCGCTGGCCAGCGGCCTGACCGGGGTGGGTCGCCTGGCCGAGCCGCCGTCCATCGTGGAAGCGGTGGAACGCCTCTTCGCGCGCGCCGGCGACCTGGAGGGGCTGCACGTCGCGGTCAGCGCCGGCGGGACGCGGGAGCCGCTCGACCCGGTGCGCTTCATCGGCAACCGCAGCAGCGGGAAGATGGGCGTCGCCATCGCCGAGGCGGCACGCGACCGGGGCGCCAGCGTGACGCTGGTGGCCGGCAGCATGAGCATTCCCCCGCCGCGGGGCGTGAAGGTGGTGGAGGCCACCACCGCCAGCGCCATGCGCGAGGCGGTGCTGCGGGTCTCGCCGGCGGCGGACATCCTGGTCATGGCGGCGGCGGTCTCCGACTTCGCCCCGAAGCGCCCATCGGCCCACAAGATCAAGCGCGAGGGATCGGGCCTGCGGGTGGAGCTCGTGCCGAACCCGGACATCGTGGCCGAGGTCGGGGAGATGCCGGCCGACGTGCGACCGTTCCTGATCGGCTTTGCCGCCGAATCCGACGACCTCGAGGCCAACGCCACCGGCAAGCTGCGCGACAAGGGCCTGGACCTGATCGTGGGCAACGTGGTCGGTGGTCCGTTCGACGCGATCGGCTCGGACGAGAACAAGGTCACCGTCTTCGGCGTGGAGGGCGCCCTGACGGACTGGCCGATGCTTCCCAAGCGCCAGGTCGCGGAGCGCCTGTGGGACCTCATCGTGGACCGCTACCGCAAGGCGCGCAGCGCGCCCGACTCGGGGCGCACGCGGTCACGCCGCGGCTGACGTCCGTGCAGCGCGTCGACTCGGTCGGGGACCTGCGCGTCGCCATCCTCGAGCGCCGGATCGAGGGCAACGCGGTCGGCTTCGTGCCGACCATGGGGATGCTGCACGATGGGCAGCTGTCCCTGGTCCGTCGCGCGCGCGCCGAGAACGGGTGCGTCGTCGTCTCGTGCTTCACGAGCCCGCACGAGTTTGCCGCGCTCGACGAGCGCGACCACGGTCGGCGGGACGTGGAGCGCGACCTCGCCCTGCTGGAGCGCGAGCGGTGCGACATCGTCTTCCTGCCGACGGTCGCCACCCTCTACCCCGCCGACGACCTGACCCGGGTCTCGGTCGAGGGCCTCACCCGCCAGCTCGAGGGCGCCTCGCGGCCAGGCCACCTGGACGGCCTGACCACGGTCATGCTCAAGCTCATCAACCTGGTCGGTCCCGCTCGGCTGTACCTCGGCCAGAAGCACGCGCAGCAGGTGGTGATCCTGCGCCGCATGATGCGCGACCTGTTCATGAACGTGGAGCTGGTGGTGTGCCCCACCATCCGGACCTCGGACGGCCTGGCACTGTCGAGCGCCAACGCCCTCCTCTCGATCGAGGAACGCCATGCCGCCACGTGCCTGTACGCGGCGCTCAATGCCGCGCGCGAGGCCTACGACGCCGGGGAGCGCTCGGCGGAGGTGCTGCGGGCACGGATGATGGACCGCCTGGCGGATGAGCCGATGGCGCGGCCGGACTACGTCAGCGTGGCCGACGCCCACTCGCTGGTCGAGCTGCAGCGGGTCTCCGGGCCGGCGCTGGCGCTGGTCGCCGCGTGGATCGGCAGGACGCGGCTGGCCGACAACATGCCGCTGGCCTGGGACGTGGCCTGACCAGGCGCCAGGTTCCATCGCAAAGTACTAGTGACGTCCGGGGTCGAGTTCGTATGATGCGGTCTGGCGTTGTCGCCCCGGTACGCGACCGGACGATGCGATGGCGCACGAGGAGGCCGGCGAGTGCCCACGTCCGGCCTCCTTTTCTGTTGCCCGGCGGCCGGGAGCGTGCTCAGGAGGCGGCCTGTCGCCCTCGCTGCTCGGCCTTGTAGGCCCGCTTCCAGGACTGGTAACGCTGCAGCGCCTCGGGCGAATCGACGTCGCCGAGCGTCGGATGCTGTGGCAAGGCCTCGGCGAGCCCCGGCAGGCGCAGTCCGAAGCGGTTGTGCAGGATGGCGAGCATCGAGCGCACCTTCATGTCGCCGAACGAGGGCAGCGCCTTGAGCCGGCGGGCAAGGTCGCGACCGTCGGCCGCATCGGTCCAGACCCGGGCGGCGTCGCCGTCGTAGCGCTCCGCGATCAGCCGGCACAGGGCCTGGACGCGCTTGGCCATCGCCGCCGGGAAGCGGTGCAGGGCCGGCCGCCGGCGGAAGGCCTCCTCCAGCTCCGCGGGATCGGCAGCCGCGATGCGCCTCGCGTCGAGATGGCCGATGCGGCGCCGCAGCTCGGCCGGGCCGCTGAAGGCCTTCGGCACGCTCACCTGCTGGTCGAGCGCGAAGCCGACGAGCAGCGCCAGCGGGTCGCTGGCCAGCAGCCGGTCGGACTCGTCGTCGCCGGTGAAATGGAGCTTGTCCGGGGCGCTGACGGTGACGGTCATGCCGCGCATGGTACGCCAGGCATGGCCAACCCCCGACCGGCCCCTCAGGCGCGCGCCAGCAGCGCGTCGACGTCCAGCGCCAGGCCGACCAGCTGGATGATGGTCTCGATCTTCTCCTGATCGCCGGGATGGGTCTTGACCAGGATCGCGTCGATCGCCTGCGCTGCCGAGTAGGTGTCCAGACCCACCAGGAAGCTGAACAGGCCTGCGGTGCGCAGCTGTTCGAGCCGCGCGGCGGACGGCCGGAAGCCGCCGGTCAGCACCACGCCGGCGACAGGGGGCGCCTGTCCCTCCCGCCGGGCCGCCCGGTTCGCCTCGAGCGCCACCGCCAGCATGTCGTCGCGGTCGCCGGGCGTGATGAGCAGCGTGCGGTCGCGCAGGAACGGCACCGCGTGGTCGGCCTGCATGGCGCCGATGGCCACGCCCCCGATCACGGCCCCCGGCGTGGCGGCACCGGCCAGCAGCTCCCCTTCCAGGTGAGTGGCGATCAGCTCGAGCGACGGGTTGGCGAGCAGCGGGCTGAATGGGATGCAGCCGAGCAGCTCGATGCCATGCGGCTCCAGGCCGCGCGCCAGCAGCTCGGGCAGGTCCGGATGGCGCTCGACGTCGACCTTGTTGACCACCGCGCCCATGATCCGGACGCCATGCCGGGCGAAGAGCGCCTGGTTCAGGACGATCTCGTCGATCGGTCGCCCGATGCCGCCCTCGCTGACGATGATCACCGGCGCATCCAGCATCGCGGCCACCGCCGCGTTCGAGAGGCCGACCACCGCTCCCACCCCGGCGTGGCCGGTCCCCTCCACCAGCAGCACGTCGCGGTTGCGCTCCAGGGTGCGCGTTGCCGCCAGCAGGGTCGCGTCCAGGTCCTCCTCGATGCGGCCGAGGATGAAGTCCGTGGTGAAGTGACGGGGCAGCGTGATCGGGCTCATCTCCTCCAGCGCATCGGGCAGGTCGAAGACGTCCTTCATGAGGACCGCGTCCTCGTCGGCGCGGCTGCCCCCGACCAGCACGTAGCGCTGACCGACCGGCTTCATGAACGCCAGCCGATGCCCCCGCGCGGTGATGGCCGCGGCGAGGCCCAGCGACGTCGTCGTCTTGCCGCGGTTCTGGCCGGTCGCGGCCAGGAAGAGACGCCGCGGCGCTGCCACCGCTTCGCCCCGGCTAGTCGCGCGCCTTCGAGCGCCGCTCGATGCGCTCCACGCCCTCGCGCAGGCGCTGCACCAGCTCCGGCTCGATCATGTCCGGCTCCAGGTGCTCGCCCAGGCGCTCCATCATGTCCGCCGCGATCGAGAGCAGGATGTCGGCGTCGGCGATGAAGAACTGCGGCTCGTTGTTGTAACGCACCAGGGTCAGCCGACCCTGCAGGGCGGTGCCCGCCTCGCCGTGCGAGACCTGGGTGCCGAAGTTGTGGCCCTGGATGCCGTCCGGGTTGTTCAGGAAGTTCAGGGCATTGTCGATCGCCAGCCCGAAGCGCGCCCGCCAGGATACGATCCGCTCCTGGACGTCGGGCGGAAGGCCGATCTCCCCCACCTCCTCGAAGACCTCGCGGGTGACGGTCAGCAGCCCGATGAGGGTCGACCCGGCGCGGTTCCCGAGCATCACCTGCAGCGAGCGCTCGAGGGTGAAGACGTCCGAGTCGAAGCGCGGCGAGGTCGTGACCTCTGCCAGCAGGTCCTCGACGTTGTCGAGCGCGCCGGCGTCGGCCAGGGCGTTGGCGAGGTTCAGGATCTCCTCGCGGAAGAGAAAGCGCTCCTCGTGGTCGAGCATCTCGGGATCGGGCTCTCCAGCATCGGCGACGGACTACAGCATACGAGCCCGCACCATGACGATTCGGGTAGAGTGGCCGACCCGCCCCCGATATGCGAACCCTCAGCTTGGAGGCTGCCCGATGACCGAGGTCCTGCTCTTCCACCACGCCCAGGGGCTGACGCCCGGCGTTCGCGATTTCGCCGACCAGCTGCGCGCCGCCGG
>DASURX010000107.1:0-6013 GCA_036375355.1 Candidatus Limnocylindria bacterium | reverse complement strand
CGTGCCCTGCACCTCGATCAGCCGGTCGTCATCGGTCATCACCACGTTGAAGTCGACGTCAGCGGTCGAGTCCTCGGAGTAGTCCAGGTCGAGCAGGATCGTGCCGGCCGCCATTCCCACGCTGACCGCCCCGACCTGGCCGGTGAGCAGCTGGGCCATGCCGTAGCGCTTCAGCGCGCGGGCCAGCGCCACGTAGGCGCCGGTGATGCTCGCGGTGCGAGTCCCTCCATCGGCCTGGATGACGTCGCAGTCCACCGTGATCGTCCGCTCGCCGAGGCGCGCGAGGTCGACCACGCCGCGCAGGGCGCGGCCGATCAGGCGCTGGATCTCGTGCGTCCGCCCGCCGACGCGCCCGGCGCTCGCCTCACGCTGGCTGCGCTCGGTGCCGGCCCGCGGCAGCATCGAGTACTCCGCCGTCACCCAGCCGCTGCCCTTGCCGCGCATCCAGCCCGGCACGCGATCCTCGATGGTCACCGCACAGATCACCCTGGTGTCCCCGACCCGGATCAGGACCGATCCCTCGGCGAACTTCAGGTAATCCGGCACGATCTTGACCGGTCGCAGCTGGTTGGGGGCGCGGCCGTCCCGGCGGCGCGCCTGGGCGATGGTGGTCATGGGCCGCGATTCTAACCCGCCTCCCGCCGCAGGTCGTCACCGGGCCGATGGCGAGGCCCGAGCGCCCGAAGCGGAGGCACCGCGCGCCGGCACCTCCGCGAGGTCACGGGTGGGCGCAGCCCTACGGCACGACCGCGTTGATGGCGTTCACCACGCCGTCCGAGACGGCTCCGCTGCCGCCGAGCACCACCACCCGGTCCGGGGCGAGCCGCTGCAGCTCGGAGGCCACCGCGCTCGGCAGCGAGTAGGTCGGCACCAGCAGCAGCGGTCCGGGCAGCGAGCCGGCGACCGGGCTGGCCGCCAGGCCATCGGGGAACGCCGAGCCGGTCGCGACGAAGACCGTCGACGGGCCGTTGGCCGCGTAGTTGGATCGGCTGAGGTTGACCGCGGTGCCGTAGCGGTCCGCGCCGTAGATGCGCGATACCGCCGCACCGGTGAGGCCGGCCAATGCCTGCGCCACGCCATCGGACACGATGGCGGAGCTGCCCAGGATCACGATCCGCGCCGGGTGCAGACGCTGCAGCTCGGCGGCCGTGGCGGCCGGCACCGCCGCCGGCTTGACCAGCAGCGTCGGCCCGTTCTCCAGGCCGGCCGCGGCGCTGCCCGCCAGGGCGTCGGGGAAGTTGGCGCCGGTGGCCACGTAGGCGACCGCCGTGCCCGCAGCGAAGTGCGCCTGGCTGACCAGGGCCGCCGTGGCGTAGCGGTCCGCCCCGGCGATCCGCGAGACCTGGTGGCTGGTCGCGTAGCCGGCGAGCCACGCCGCGACCTGGTCGGAGACGACGCCGGCGCCGCCGACGACCACGATGCGTCCGGGCTTCAGCCGGGCCAGCTCCGCGGCCGTGGCCGACGGGATCTCGTCGCGCTTGACGAGGAGGACCGGTCCGCCAGCCTGGCTGGCCGCCGACCCGACGGCCAGCGCATCCGGAAAGTTGGCCCCCGTCGCCACGTACGCCACGCCGACGCCCGGCGCGAAGCTCACCGAGCTGACCGCCGCCGCGGTGCCGTAACGGTCGGAGCCTGCAACGCGGACGCTCTCAGCGGGGTCAGACGGGGGTGGCGGCGCCACAGGCCCGCAGACCTTGACGAACACCATCACCGCGTAGATGCCGCGGCTCGCCGCATTCTTGGCCCAGGATCCGCCGGCGGCGTTGTAGTCGCCGAGCATGATCGCCTTGTGGCCCGGGGAGTCGTACCACGCCTGGACCGCGCGCTGCGGGTCGAAGCTGGGGTATCCGCGCTCCCAGTAGATGATCTCGCCGTAGCCGGACCAGCACACCCCGAGCTCGTTCAGCCGGCGCTGGACGTAGGCCAGGTCGTGCTCCAGCTTGTCGTTGCTCGCCATCTGGTTCGCGCGTTCCACGGTGATCTGGTCGATCGCCGCGTGCAGCGAGACCGGGCCGAGGCCGTTCTGGGCGCGCTTGGCGTTGGCGCCGTTGACGAACGCCTGGCCGTCGACGGCCAGCGCCGGTGCGGCCAGGCCGGTGGTGAGCGTGGCGACGGCGAAGAGGACCGCCACGATCCTGGTGAGTGACCGCTGGGACATGCCTATCCCCCTTGGGTTCGAGGAGTGCGGGATGAATCGCAGCCGAGGCTACGTCCTGCCCTTCCCCGCCTGCCATGGCCCGATGGGTGCGCGCAGGCACCGACGACGGTACCGGCACGGGACCAGGACTGCGGTCAGCGCAGGGCCTCGTGCATGGCCCACACGACCTGCTCGCTGATGGCGCCCGTTCCCCCGAGCACCAGCAGCGCCGGCGGGTTGAGGCGATACAGCTCGGTGCCGGTGCTGGCCGGCAGTGACCAGGTACCGGTCAGCAGCAACGGGCTGCCGGCGCGCGCCGCGACCGGCACTCCCGCCAAGGCGTCGGCGAAGCCTGCGCCGGTGGCCATGAAGGCCGATGGCACGGCGCCACCGAAGGCCGCCTGGCTGACCGCCACCGCCGTTGCGTAGCGGTCGGCACCGGCGAGGCGGTCGACCACGCCGCTGCTCGCATACCGGGCAGCCGCGGCGCGAACGCCGTCGCTGACCACTCCGGCCCCGCCGATGATCACGATCCGCGAGGGGTGGAGGCGCGCAAGCTCGGCGGCGGTCACCGCCGGGATCTCGTTGCTGCGCACCAGCAGGATCGGGCCGCCGCTGCGCGCGGCGAGCACGCCGCCGGCAAGGGCGTCAGGGTAGTTGGCCCCGGTGACGAGGTAGGCCACGCCGGCGCCGCTCGGGAAGCCGGCGGCGCTCGCCGCCGCGGCGGTGTCGTAGCGCGAGGCACCGGCAAGCCGCTGCACCACGCCGCTGGATGCGTACGGCGCCAGCGCGGCCGCCACGGCGTCGCCGATGACCCCCGTCCCGCCCAGCAGCACGATCCGCTCCGGCCGGAGGCGCGAAAGCTCAGCTGCTGTCGTCGCCGGCAGCTCGTCGCGCTTGACGAGAAGCATCGGTCCACCCTCGCGCGCGGCCAGCACGGCGCCGGCCAGCGCATCGGGGAAGTTCTCGCCGGTGGCCACGTAGGCGACGGGCGCGCCCGTCGGGAATCCGTACGCGCTCGTGGCGGCGGCGGTGGCGTAACGATCGGCGCCGGCCAGGCGCGAGTCGCGGCGCACGAACTTGGCGACGATCACGTTCCACAAATCGGCGCTGCCGGTATCCATGCCCAGCGCCCAGATGCCGGCGCCGGCAAGGCCCTTCAGGCGGATCAGGTCGTACTTGGCGCCGAGGGACGCGGCGTCGTCGTAATAGGCCTGTCGCCAGGTCGTGTTGGCGGCGTCGTACCAGGCCACGTACGGCACCTGGCCTGCCGAATCCCAGCGGCGGCCGTACTGCGCGGCCAGGTCGCGCGCACCGATGTAGGTCGGCTCGTACACCGCCCCGGGCGAGAAGATCTTCGAGCTCGGGCAGACGCTGGCGTTGGCACACGCCAGCGAGTTGAGCTGATCGGTCTGGGTCGGCCACACCCGCCCGTAGTACGGGACGCCCCAGATCATCTTGGTCGGCGGCACGCCCAGGGCCAGGTGCGCGTTGATCGCCTCGTTGACGTCCAGGATGTAGGGATTCGAGATCGGCGCGACCCCGCCCGCGCGAGCGGAGCCGCCCCAGCTCAGGTCGTAGCCCATGACCATGATCGCGTCGGCCGCGCCGGCCGCGGTCAGGCCCACCAGGTCGTAGCCGGTGGCCCACGACGCGGCACCGGCCATGGTCGCGACGGTGACGTACGATCCGGCGCCGAGCGCGGGCAGGCCGGCCTTGACCTCGCGCACGAACTGGGTGAAGGCCGCCTTCAGGGAGGTCGGCACCGGTTCGAAGTCCAGGTTCACGCCATCGGCTCCGCGCGCCTTGAGCACCGAGGCGATCTCGCCGATCAGGCGCTGCCGGTTGGAGGCCGAGTTCAGGAGCATGGAGAGCGTGGTGTAGTCGCCCGACCACGACATAAGCGTGACGGTCAGCACCACCTTCACCCCGCGCTGGTGCGCGCTGTTGACGACGTTCGTCAGCGCGGTGGAGGTCCAGCCGCTCCATCCCGCGGTGTTCACGCCGCTCGATGTCCGGGCCAGGGTCCCGTCACCGCGCGCCGCCACGCCGAAGTAGGCGATGGACGAGACGAGGTCGTAGCGCAGCGCCGCGAGGTCCGCGCTGCCGAGCTCCCAGTAGGGCAGGTAGCCGAACACCTCGCGCGTCAGGCCGTTGGGCAGCCGCCCGGCCGCCACCGCGGTCTCGGCCAGCGTGCCGACGCCGCCGGTCGCCTCCGCGGTCGTCCCGGTCAGCGCCAGGGGCTCGACCGCGGCCTTGCCGATCTGCGTGTCGGCGACCAGTCCCCCGGGCAGGCCTGGATCGTCAAGCAGGGCCTCGCCGTGGACGCCTGGCTGCAGCAGTTGCGGAGGCGGCGGCAGCGTGGCTGCCGGATCATCGGCCCAGGCGACCATCGGGCTGGCGGCCGTCACCAGGACGGCCAGACCGAGCGCCGCAATTCGCGTCCTCACCTTCCCCACGAGGGTGCCCTCCCGTACCCTTTCGGTGCCGCCCGGCAGATCCCCCTCAGACCGCACCGTGGGCCACCCTACCGCTCTCGTGCCGCGGGTTGGAATGGTACCGATGGCTGCCCGATGGTCTGCCCCGCCCTCAGGGGAAGAGCTGGCGCAGCTGGTCGACGGCCGCATCGCTGACCACCCCGGTGCTGCCGAGCACGATGAGGGTCGACGGGTGCAGCCGCAGCATCTCCTGCTGCACCACGCTCGGCACCCAGCCGCCGGGAACCAGCAGCAGCGGAGAGCCGCCGATGCCGGCCACCGGTCCGCCGGCCAGCGCGTCCGGGAAGTTGGCGCCGGTGGCGATGAACACGGTGGCCGCGGTCGAGAAGTTGGCCTGGCTCACCGCGACCGCGGTGGAGTAGCGATCCGCGCCGGCCAGCCGGGTCACCGTACCGGCGGTGTAGGCATCCAGCTGCGCCGCCACACCGTCGTCCACGACGCCCGAGGCACCCAGGATCGCGATCCGTCCCGGCTGCAGCCTGGCCAGCTCGGCGGACGTGGCCGAGGGCACGCTGCTCTTGTTCACGAGCAGCACCGGCCCACCGGCCATGCCGGCCGGCGGCGTGCCCGCCAGGGCATCGGGGAAGTTGGCGCCGGTTGCCACGTAGGCCACGCTGACGCCGGGCGCGAAGGTATCGGCCGAGATGGCAGCCGCGGTCTCGAATCGGTTGGCGCCGGCCAGGCGTCGCACGACGCCGCTGGTGGCGTACGGCACCAGGGCCTGGCGAATCCCCTCGCTCACGACCCCCTCGCCGCCGAGCACCACGATCTGCGCCGGGGCCAGGCGCGCCAGCTCGCCGGCGGTCGCCGCCGGGATCCCGCCCGCGCTGACGAGCAGGACCGGTCCACCCTTCTGGGCAGCGGCCGCGCTGCCGGCCAGGGCGTCAGGGAAGTTCGTGCCGGTGGCCACGTACGCCACCGACACGCCCGGGCCGAACGAGGCGGCCGACACTGCTGCTGCGGTGGCGTAGCGATCCGCGCCGGCATAGCGGACCACGTTCAGCGAGCTCGTCATCGGCGCGTTGGGGTTGGCGAACGAAACCCACGGCTTGCCCGCGAAGCCGAGCCAGTAGTCGTTGCGCCCCATGGCGTAGGTCTGCTGGATCCAGACTTCGGCGCCGGCCACGTCAGGGTGCGCCGAGTGGCGCTGGGCGGCCGCCGAGTAGCCCGGCGCCTGCGAGGTGACCTTGGAGTACGACCAGCTCGGGTTGCGCAGGATCAGGTCGAGCAGGCCGGAGGCGTTGATGTCGGTGGCGAAGTAGGCGCTGGCACCCAGCGCCAGGGCCGGATAGCTGTAGTGCCTGACCCGCTCGCGCGCGATCGTCTCGGTGGCATCGCCCGTCTCGCCCGCGCCCGGCGTGTAGCAGGCCTGGTTGTA
>DASURX010000106.1:0-3038 GCA_036375355.1 Candidatus Limnocylindria bacterium | reverse complement strand
GACCTGTTCGGCACGGCCGACAAGCTCGTCCTGAACATCCTGGTGCTCGGCGTGGCGCTGCTGCTGGGCGCCGCCATCGGCCTGCTGGGACGCCGCTCGATCACCGCGGCGCGCATCGCCTTCACGGCGGTTGGGGCGGTTGCGCTGTTGGCCGCCCTGCGCGATCCGCTCGTCGATCCGTTGCTGGCCCTGGTCAGCGTCGCCCTGGCATCCGGCACGGCGGCCGTGATGCTGCCCTGGCTGCTGGCGCGGATCCCGGAGCCGCGCAGCACGGTGGCGGAGATGCCGAACTGGGGACGGCGGCGCTTCCTGGGCAGTGCCCTGGGCGTGGCTGCGGCGGCAGCAGCATCGGGTGCGGTGGGCCGGCTGCTCCTCGACCGTCGCGCCGCCCAGGCGGCGTCGCTGCCGCCGGTCCCCGAGCCCGGCGCGACGGCGGCGCCCATCCCCTCGGGAGCGGAGCTGAACGTGGAGGGCATCTCGCCGCTGGTGACCCCGACCGCAGACTTCTACCGGATCGACACCGCGCTGCTGGTGCCCCACGTCGACGTCTCGGGCTGGACCGTGAGCGTGACCGGCATGGTGGATCGGCCGTTCAGCATCGGCTACCAGGAGCTGCTGGCAATGCCGCTGGTGGAGCAGTACGTGACCATCGCCTGCGTCAGCAACGAGGTCGGTGGCGGACTGGTCGGCAACGCGCTGTGGCGCGGTGTGCGCCTGCGCGATCTCCTCGACCGGGCCGGCGTGCGGGCCGGCGCGACCCAGGTCGTGGGCCGCTCGGTCGACGGCTGGACCGCCGGGTTCCCCACAGCCTGGCTGGACGAGGCCGATCGGGAGGCGCTGGTTGCGGTCGCGATGAATGGCAAGGCCCTACCGCCGGAACACGGCTTCCCGGCTCGGCTGATCGTGCCGGGCCTGTACGGGTACGTATCGGCCACCAAGTGGCTGAAGGAGATCAACCTCACCACGCTCGAGGCCTTTGACGCCTACTGGGTGCCGCTTGGCTGGGCAAAGGAGGCGCCGATCCTGACGCAGTCGCGCATTGACGTGCCGCGAGACGGCGCGGGAGCCGATGCCGGCCAGGTCGCGGTCGCCGGGGTGGCCTGGGCGCCGGATCGCGGCATCCGGGCCGTTGAGCTGCAGGTCGACGGCGGTCCCTGGCAGCCGGCCGAGATCGGAGCGGCGATCTCGGATGCGACCTGGGTGCAGTGGCTCTTCCGCTGGGACGCCACGCCCGGGCAGCATCGGCTCAGCGTGCGCGCCACCGACGGAACCGGCGAGGTCCAGACCGACCGCGTCACCGAGCCGGCCCCCGACGGGGCGCGTGGCCACCACACCATCACCGTCGACGTGCGCGGCTGACCGCCCTCCGCCTTGACGGCCGGCTCAGAATCGGGGACGTGCCATCGCCCCGAGCGCCGGTCATCATCGTCAATCCCGTCGCCGGGAACGGCCGCGCCCACCATCTCGCGCCGCGCATCGAGGCCTGGCTCGCCAAGCGCGGGATCGAAGCCCGCATGCTCGAGACCCGTGAGGCGGGGCATGCCGAGCGCCTGGCGGCCGCGGCCGCGGACCTCGGCCACGATCGGATCGTGGCCGTCGGCGGTGACGGGACGATCCAGGAGGTGCTCAACGGGCTGCTGGCCGGCGGAGCCGGTCCGGACGGCCAGCTGCCGTCGTTCGGCATCGTGCCCGGCGGCAGCGGCAACGACCTGGCGCGGGGACTGCACCTGCCGCTGAGCGCCGACGAGGCGCTGGAGGCGGCGCTTGGGGATGAGACCCGGCCGCTCGATGTCGGCCGGGCAAGCCACGACGGGGCGACGCGCTACTTCGGCGCAGCCGGCGGCACCGGCTTCGACGCGCAGGTGGCGCACACCATGGCCGGGCATCGGCACCGCTGGCAGCGCGGACGCGCGGGATACTTTGTCTCGACGCTCATCGAGCTGGGGCGCTATCGCAACCGAAGCCTGAGCGTGCGCCTGGCCACCGACGAGGGAGCGCGCCAGGTCGACGGCCGCTTCCTGTTCGTGGCATTCGCCAACGGCGCGTACTACGGCGGTGGGATGCAGATCTGCCCCGACGCGCGCACCGATGACGGCTGGCTGGACGTCTGCCTGGTAGGCGACATCTCGAAGCTCGGCGCGATGCGCGAGCTGCCGGGCATCTACCGCGCGGCCCACGTCAACCACCCGCTGGTGGAGATCGTGCGCGCGCGCGAGCTGCGGCTGGAGGGCGAGCACGAGACGCTGGTGCACCTCGACGGCGAGCCGTTCGGCCGGCTGCCGGTCGACATCAGCCTGGTGCCCGACGCGGTAGCCGTGGCCGCGCCGGCCGCCGCGCCCGCCGACGAAGCCGATGGATCGGCTAGCGTAGGGACATGACGCAGGACGGCGAGGCGCAGCCGCATCGCGGCCAGGCCCTGGTCGGGGCCGGCGGCCAGCGCATCGGCATCGTCGACGCGGTGTTCGCCGACTACCTCCTGGTGCGCACGAGCGGCGTCTTGCCGGTCGACCTCTACGTGCCGCGTGTCGCCACGAACCGCGACGATGCCGGCCGGCTTGCCGTCGAGAGCACGCCGGCACAGGCCTACGAGGCATGGCATCGGCCGCTGAAGCGCGTTGACCATGACTGAGTTGCCGGGCATATAGCCCGATGAGGGAGCGGCCTGACGGCCGCTCCCCGCGTGACGCTTACGGGGCGAAGAGGCCCACGTCGTCGAAGACCACCGTCCCCGCCGTGCGCAGGTCGCTCGGGGCGAATCCCAGCAGGATCACCCGGACCTGGACGACGCCGGCCGGAAGCGTGACCTCCTGCTCGAGCTGGGTGAGCCCGTCGGTGGTCAGCGGCACCGAGATCAGCGACACGCTGGTGAGCACCTGTCCGGCAGGCCCAAGGTAGGCGAGCCCGATCGACGGCGCCGACGAGGCGCTGCTCGCCGCCGCACTGACAACGAGCGTCAGCGTCTCCCCCGCGGTGACGTCAATGGGGGCGCTCATCCAGGTCGGCACTCCGACCAGCGGTGCGCTCTTCCCGTTGCCGTT
>DASURX010000105.1:0-10849 GCA_036375355.1 Candidatus Limnocylindria bacterium | reverse complement strand
CTGCGCGGTGCTCAGGTGCAACGGCTGGGAGTATACGATCCGCCTCCCAGCCTCGAAATGGGCCGATTGGGCTACTCGCGCGTTCGCCGCGCGGCGGGAAAGCGCGAGGCCCGGCCATCGTGGCCGGGCCTCGGTATCGGTCCATCTGGTGCCTAGGCGGGCTGGGGGGCTGGCCCTCGGCGGCGCTTGGGCGGGGTCCCCTCGCCACCCTCGGCCTCGCCGGGGAGCGGCTCGACCGGCGCCTCGCCCTCGGCCGCACGGCGCGGCGTGGGGCCGCTGGCGCGCGGCGGCAGGATGCCCTCGAACAGCGACTCGAACTCGTCGTGCTCGATCGTCTCCTTCTCGATGAGAAGGGCGGCGAGCCGGTCGAGCACCTCGCGATGCGCGGTCAGTGCCTCGCGAGCACGGGACTCGGCCTGGTCGATGATCTGCCGCACCTCGGCGTCGATCTTGGCCGCAACCTCGTCCGAGTAGTTGCGCTGCTCGCTGATCTCGCGACCGAGGAAGACCATCTCCTCCTTCTTGCCGAAGGCCAGCGGGCCGAGCGTCTCGCTCATGCCGTACTGGGTGACCATGGCGCGGGCCAGGTTGGTGGCCTTCTCGATGTCGTTCGAGGCGCCGGTAGTCGTATCGCCGAAGACGATCTGCTCGGAGACGTGGCCGCCGAGCATGCCGGCGATCTTGTCCTCGAACTCCGTCTTGGAGTGGAGGTATCGGTCCTCCTGCGGCAGGCTCATGGTGTAGCCCAGCGCCATGCCGCGGCTGACGATCGTCACCTTGGTCACCGGGTCGCACTTGGGAAGGACCCGCTGCACGACGGCGTGGCCGCCCTCGTGGTAGGCGATGACCTCCTTCTCCTCCTCGGTGATGATCCGGCTGCGGCGCTCCGGTCCGGCGATGACGCGGTCGATCGCCTCGTTGAACTCGGCCATGCCGATGCTCTTCTTGTTCCGGCGCGCGGCCAGGATGGCAGCCTCATTGACGAGGTTGGCCAGGTCCGCGCCCGAGAAGCCCGGCGAGCGGCGCGCCAGCGCGTCCAGGTCGACCGTCTTGTCGAGCGGCTTGCCCTTGATGTGGACGTTGAGGATCTCGCGCCGGCCCCTGATGTCCGGGCGGTCCAACACCACCTGGCGGTCGAAACGACCCGGGCGCAGCAGCGCGGGATCCAGGACATCGGGCCGGTTGGTGGCGGCCACCACGATCACGTTGGTGTTCGTGTCGAAGCCGTCCATCTCGACCAGGATCTGGTTCAGGGTCTGCTCGCGCTCGTCGTGCGAGCCGCCCAGGCCGGCGCCACGCTGGCGGCCGACGGCATCGATCTCGTCCACGAACACGATGCATGGAGAGTTGCGCTTGGCCTGCTCGAACAGGTCGCGCACGCGGCTGGCGCCGACGCCCACGAACATCTCCACGAACTCGGAGCCCGAGATCGAGAAGAAGGGCACGCCCGCCTCGCCGGCGACGGCGCGGGCAAGCAGGGTCTTGCCGGTGCCGGGCGGGCCGACCAGCAGCACGCCGCGCGGGATGCGCGCGCCGAGCGAGTTGAACTTCTCGGGGTACTTCAGGAACTCGACGACCTCGGTCAGCTCCTGCTTCGCCTCGTCCACCCCGGCGACGTCGTTGAAGGTGACGACCGTCTTGTTGCCGAGGAACATGCGCGCCCGGCTTTTGCCGAAGCTCATGGCCTGGTTATTGGTGCCCTGCGCCTGGCGCATCATGAAGAAGATGAACGCGCCGATCAGCAGCACCGGCAGCAACGCGGTGATCAGCAGCCCCAGCCACTGTCCGGCGGCGCTCGGCTCGCTGGCCTTGAAGGCGTTGCAGTCGAACTCGCCCTGCGTGCCGTCCAGGCAGCCGAGATCGGCGTAGGCGTTGGTGATCTCGGACGGGATGACGGCCGCCTTGGTCTCGCCGTTCTTGAGCTCGGCGACGAGCTTGTCGTTGTCCTTGGTGATCTGCTTGATGTTGCCCGCTCGGGCGTCCTGGATCAGCTGGCCGTAGCCGTACTCCGGTGCCGACGATCCGTCGAGCATGTAGGTCCAGAGCAGCGCGAGCCCGAAGACGGCAAGGACGACGAGCAGGACGCTGTTGCGGACGAGTCGGCTGCTCAAGGTTGGTCTCTTCTAGCCTCCGTACGAATCGGCGGCCGGCTGGTTGGGCCGATCGCCTGCCTGCGCCTCCGCAGGCCCGGCAAGTATAGGGTGGGGCCGATCCCTCCACCAATGGGCCTCTTTGGGCCATGGAGGTGGCAGGACCGATATGCAGGACCGATGCCACCCCGTCGGTCCGATGAGGGTACATACGCGACGAGACACCAGCCTGTCGCGATACCGGGGCCGGGAACCAGGCCGGCCGCCCGGAGCTCCCCGCCGGAAATCAGCGCGAGAGGCGGATGCGGCGCTCGCGGACCGTCGCCTCCCGGCCGCCGGGCAGCTGGATCCGCAGGTTCCCGCGCGGGCCCTCGGCCGCATCCAGCAGCGCCTCGATGCGCTCCATGGAGGGAGCAGGCCCGCCGATCGCCTGGCGCAGGACGCGGCGACCGATGGCCCGCGTCGGGGGATCGTGCCAGTCGACGGCCTCACCGTCGCGGCGGCGGGCAAGCTCGGCGGCGGCCATCGCCTCCAGCAGGTCGTCGTCGTCGGCCGCCAGGCGACCGAAGCGGGTCAGTGCCTCGACCACGGCCGGGTTGAGGCGCTCGAGGGCGGGCAGCACCTCGGCTCGCAGGCGGTTGCGATCGGCGGCCGCGGGGTCTGCGTTCGACGGATCCGTCAGATAGGCGATGCCGGCGTCGTCCAGCGCGCGCCGGAGGTCCGCCCGGCGCGCATGGAGCAGCGGTCGCACGACGCGGCCGCGGCGGCCGGGAATGCCACGCACGCCGCGCAGCCCGCTGCCGCGGACCAGGCGCAGCAGGATCGTCTCCGCCGCGTCGTCGGCGGTGTGGGCCGTCGCGATCAGCGCCTCGGCTCCGATCCCAGCGGCCACGCGCTCCAGGAAGCGATAGCGCGCCTGGCGGCCGGCGTCCTCGAGCGAGCGATGCTCGTCGCGCGCCAGCGCGCGCACGTCGGCGCGCTCCACCACGCAGGGAACGTGCAGCGCGGCGGTCATGCCGGCCACGGCATCGGCCTCCGTGGAGGATCCTTCGCGCAGGCCATGGTCGATGTGCGCGACGGTCAGCCGCCAGCCGCGTGAGGGCGCGAGCAGCGCCGCACCGTGCAGCAGCGCGGTGGAATCAGGCCCGCCCGACACGGCCATGACGAGCGGGATGTCCGCGGGGATGCGGAGCGCGTCGGCGCCGTGCGCCACGGCATCGGCCAGGGCCGACAGCGGGGAGGGGTTGGTAGCGGAGGGCGGATTCGAACCACCGACCAAGGGCTTATGAGTCCCCTGCTCTACCACTGAGCTACTCCGCCATCGGGACGTGCTCGCCGGAGCACGGCCTTGAGGATACCGGGCCCTCCGGGAGGCGGCAACCGAGCCGGGCCGCCGCTCAGAAGCCGAGGTCGGGGCGCATCACCATCAGGAACACGATCACCACCACAAGCCCGACCAAAGCCATGCCGCTCCGCTGCACGACCCCGATGGCGCGCAGCATCTCGGGCGGCGGCCCCGCCGGGGGTCCCGCAGGCCCACCCGCCTGGGCGCCGGCCGGTGCGCCGCCGGAACCGCCGCTCATCGCGATGATGCGGTTCACGTTCGGGCGCGAGACGAACAGCGCAAGCGACAGGGCGATGGCGTACAGGAGGATCGCCAGCAGCAGCCAGCGCGCGTCGCGCTCCAGCAGCGGGATCTGCGCGGCCCAGATCATCAGCGCCCCGGTGACCGGCATGCTGATCGCGAACGGCGTGACCAGGATGTCGCTGATGCGGTGGCTGACCCGCGTGGCGAAGTTGGCGTGCTGCGGCTCCGCCCCGCCCATGGCCCCGATGATGGCGAAGGAGAAGGTCGGGCCGAAGGCGATGATCGCCGCCAGGACGTGCAGGAACAGGAACCAGGGAAACCACTCCACGAGCGAGACCTCCGAGCAACCGCGCGAGTCGCGCGGCGCGGATACTAGATCGCACCGGCGCCTGGCTGCAGTCCCATCCTGCGCGCCGTATCGTGCGGCGCCCGCCTCAGACCCTGACGCCCACCAGCGTGCCCACGCCAAACGTGATCAGCGCCGCAACGCCGCCCAGCAGCAGCTGACGCACGGCGGTCCGCAGCGGCGAACGGCGCGTCAGGCGGCTGATCGACAGGCCCAGAAGGAACAGCGCGGCCAGGCTGGCAGCCAGGCTCGTCCAGAATGCGACCCCGCCGCTGGCGAGCAGGTACGGCACCAGGGGCACCGCGGCCCCCAGCGTGAAGGCCAGGAAGGACCCGATGGCAGCGGCCCAGGGCGAGCCGATGGAGCGCTCGTCGAGGCCCACCTCCTCGAAGATCAGCAGCTCGGCGGCGGACTCGGGGTTCGCGAAGATGCGGTCGACGAAATGCTCGGCCTCCGCCTCCGACAGCCCACGGCGACGGTAGATCTCGCACAGGATGGCGCGCTCGTGGTCCGGCGCCTCGCGGAGCTGGTGGTGCTGGAAGGCGAGCTGGTAGTCGAGCAGCTCGTGCTGGCTCTGGACCGATACGAACTCCCCGACCCCCATGCTGAACGCGCCGGCGATCAGCCCGGCGATGCCGGCCAGCACGATCACGCCCGGCTCGGGATTGGCGCCGGCCACGCCCATCACCAGCGCCAGGTTCGAGACGAGCCCGTCGTTGGCGCCGAACACCACCGGGCGCAGGACGGCATTGGCGCGCGTCTCGTGCGGCGCGTGCGGATCGGGCAGGTCGCGGGGATGCAGCCACGAGAGGCGCCCGCGCGGGCGCCCGGCGCGCAGCGCCTCGATGCGGTGGCCGGTCACGGTGAGCGTCGCGTGGCCAGCCGTCGCCGCCACACGACGAAGGCGGTGATCTCGGCGAGGACCGCCGCGGTAGCAACCATCCAGCGGATTGCGCGTGGGCTCATCGGCCCGATGGTCGGGTGCGCGCCACCTGCCCACCAGTGCCGCATGCTCCGGGTTCGGCAGGCCGGACGGCCCCCGCCTTCAGCGGCGTCGCTCGACCATCTCGCGCAGGCGCACCGCATCTCGTGGCGCGTGGCCGCCGACGTCGTTGTTGAAGTAGGCATACGAGGCCAGGCCACGGTCCGACCAGCCTGCCAGGCGATCGGCCCAGGCGGACAGGAACCCCGAGGAGTAGCGCCCGCCGTACGTCGTCCCGGAACCGTGGAAGCGCACGTAGACGAACGGGCCAACCGGCTCGCGGGGACTGCCGGCGCCGCGCATGTCGTGCAGGCACAGCGCGAGCCCGGCTTCGCGCAGGAGGTGGTACACCTCCGGGGCGTGCCAGGTCGGGTCGCGGAACTCGACCGCCTGCTCGCGATCTTCGGGGACAGCGGCTGCGAGTTCGGCGAGCCGCGCGAGATTGCGATGCCAGTTGGGCGGCAGCTGGTAGAGCATCGGCCCCAGGTGCGGGCCAAGCCGGCGGGCGCGCGACCAGAGCCGATGGAGCGGCTCCCCGGGGTCACGCAGCCGCCGAAGGTGGGTCAGGTAGCGGCTGGCCTTGACGGCCATCAGGAAGCCTGACGGCAGGCGTCGATTCCATCCGGCGAACGCCTCCGCCGCGGGGAGGCGGTAGAAGCTGCCGTTCAGCTCGACGGTGTCGAATCGCGCCGCGTAATGCTCCAGCCAGCGCTCCTGCGGCAGGTCGGCAGGGTAGAAGGTTCCCCGCCAGTGGCCGTACTGCCAGCCGGAGCAGCCGATGCGAATGGGAGCGCGCAGCATGGCACGCGGGCGGGAAGCATCGGCCGGGCCAGACCCGGGCCAGGCCGGCTACGCGGGAAGCGCGATCAGCGGCCGAAGAACAGCTCGAGCCACTGCTGGAGCAGCGGCGTGGAGGCATCGTCGGCAGATTGGGGCTCGGCCGGCGGGGCGGCCTGCGCCCCGGGCGGGATGATCAGCACCTGCTCGCCGGCGCGACCCAGGTTCTGCAGGCGTCGCGCCTCGGCAGAGATGTAGGCGTCCGACTGGAGGTACGAGAGCTCCTGGCGGTACTGCTCGTTCTGGGCCTCGACTGCGGCGATCTGCGCGCGAATCGCGTCCGCCTCCTGGCCGATGGCCCACGACGCGTAGACCTGGCGCCCCACCTGGAACACGACGAAGCCCGCGACGAGGACCAGCACCAGCAGCCAGGCGAGCCCGCCCCGTGACGCGGGCAGGGTCACGCGCACGCGCCGGTCGCGAGGCCGCTCCGCCCTGGGTCGTGGTGCCGCTGCGTCGATCCCGGTCATCTGCGCGGCCAGTCTAGCCCCGCACTTTTCCACCGCGCAACGCGATTCGGCGGAGTTATCCACATCTGTCGCCCGGATCGTGACAGTGAACCTGTCGCAAACGCGCCGGAGGCTGACGCCGCCTGTGATAGGTTAGGAACCGCACGTTTGTTCTATTTCATGAGCCGAGCGCTGGAGGAGCCGATGCTGACCGCCCCGCCGAGCAACGCAGACGAGGCGATCGCCGCCCTCCTGGCCAGCCCGGAGCTCGCGCCGCTGGTCGTCGCGCATCGCGAGCTGCCGGCGCGGCCGCCGCGCCACGCCGCCTGGCCGGAGGGCCTCGATCCGCGGCTGGTCGAGGCGCTGCACCGGCGCGGCATCGAGGCGCTGTACACGCACCAGGCCGCGGCCTACGAGACCATCGCGGCCCATCGCAACGTGGTCGTGGTCACGCCCACCTCATCGGGCAAGACGCTCTGCTACAACCTGCCGGTCCTGAACGCGGTGGCACGCGACGACGTGGCGCGGGCGCTGTACCTGTTCCCCACCAAGGCACTGGCGGCGGACCAGCTGGTCGAGCTGCGCGGCCTCGCGGGCGCCGCCGGCATCGGTCTCAAGACCCACACCTACGACGGGGACACGCCGCCGACCATCCGCAGCGTGGTCCGGGCGGCCGGGCAGGTGGTCATCACCAACCCGGACATGCTCCACTCGGCGATCCTTCCGCATCACACCAAGTGGTTCAAGCTCTTCGAGAACCTGCGCTTCGTGGTGATCGACGAGCTGCACACCTATCGCGGCCTGTTCGGCAGCCACGTCGCCAACGTCGTGCGCCGCCTGCGCCGAATCTGCAACCACTACGGCGCCGACCCGGTCTTCATCTGCGCCAGCGCCACCATCGCCAACCCGGCCGAGCTCGCGGAACGGGTGCTGGAGGCGCCGGTCGAGCTGATCGACGACAACGGGGCGCCGGCCGGTCGCAAGCACGTCCTGGTCATCAACCCTCCCGTCGCCAACGAGGAGCTCGGCATCCGCGGGTCGGCTCTGCTGACCGGGCAGCGCCTGGCCGAGCGGCTCATCCGCGGCGGCGTGCAGACCATCGCCTTCGCCCGCTCCCGGACGGCGGTGGAGGTACTCACCAGCTACCTGCGCGAGACGTTCGAGCCGCCGCCCGGTCACCCGCAGACCATCCGTGGCTACCGCGGCGGCTACCTGCCCAACGAGCGCCGCGACATCGAGGCCGGGCTGCGCGACGGCCGGGTGCGCGGCGTGGTCGCCACCAACGCGCTCGAGCTCGGCATCGACATCGGCAGCCTGGACGCAGCCATCAGCGTCGGCTACCCCGGCACGATCGCCTCGCTCTGGCAGCAGATGGGCCGCGCGGGACGCCGGGCCGGGACGAGCCTCTCGGCGCTGGTCTGCTCCTCGTCGCCCATCGACCAGTTCCTGGCCGCGCACCCCGAGTACCTGTTCGACCGCTCCCCGGAGCACGGCCTGGTCAACCCCGACAACCTCTACGTGCTGCTGAACCACCTGCGAGCCTCGACCTTCGAGCTGCCCGTGCCGGCCACCGAGCGCTTCGGCCTGGAGGAGACGCCGACCCTGCTCGACGTGCTGCAGGAGGACGGCTGGATCCGCCGGGCGGACGACGACCGCTACTACTGGAGCCACGAGAACTTCCCGGCCAGCGACTTCAGCCTGCGCAGCGGGGCGCCCGAGAACGTGGTCATCGTGGACACCACCGGCGACCGCAACCGGGTTCTGGGCGAGGTCGACCTGTTCGCCGCTCCCCTGCTGGTCCATCCCAAGGCGATCTACATCCACCAGGGCGTGCAGTACCACGTCGACCGCCTCGACTGGGAGGAGCGCAAGGCCTTCGTGACCCAGACGGACGTCGACTACTACACCGATGCCGACCTGGGCATCACGCTCAAGGTGCTGGAGGTCTTCGAGGAGGCCGATGCGCCGCGCGCCGGGCTGCGGCAGCGCGGCGAGGTGATGGTCGCCTGGAAGGTGACCATGTTCAAGAAGCTCAAGTACCACACCCACGAGAACGTCGGCTGGGGCTCGATCAGCCTCCCCGAGACCGAGATGCACACGACCGCCACCTGGCTCGTGCCGCCGACCACGCTGATGAACCGCTACGACCGCGACACGCTCGACGGCGCGCTCATCGGACTCGGGAGGCTGGCCCAGACCACCGGCGCGCTGCTGCTCATGTGCGATCCACGCGACCTCGGCGTGCTGGCGCAGGTGCAGGCGCCCTTCACCGGCCGGCCGACGCTCTACCTGTACGACGCCGTCCCCGGCGGCGTCGGCCTCACCGAGCGGCTCTTCACGCTGACCGACGAGCTGCTGCGCGCCTGTCGCGAGGCTGTCGAGTCATGCCGCTGCGCCGACGGCTGCCCGGCATGCGTCGGGCCGGCCATCGAGGTCGGGCACCGCGGCAAGGCGACGGTCATCGAGCTCCTGGCGGCGATGGCCTGAGCCGATGCTTTCGCAGCGTTCGCTCGCCGACCGCCTGGCCGCCGTCCGCACCCGCGCCGTCGCGCCGGCACCGCCTCCGCCTTCCGAAGGCCGCGCCGACTCGCTGGCGCGCTGGTTCGGCGCCCGGCTCGCCTGCGAGGCCGGCGGGGCGACGGTCGTCGTGGAGCGTTCGGTCAGCCTCGATCCGGCGCTTGCCGCACGCCTGCGGCCGCTCGCGCCGGCCACCTACTTCGACACGGAGACGACGGGCCTGTCGACCGGGGCGGGCACGGTCATCTTCCTGGCCGGCGTGGGCTGGCTCGACCGCGACCGCGTTGTGGTGCGCCAGCTCCTCCTGCCCGACTACCCACACGAACGGGCGCTGCTCCGCCTGCTGACCGCCGACCTCGTCGCGCGGCCCCGCCTGGTGACGTACAACGGTCGCGGCTTCGACCTGCCGCTGCTGGCCACGCGCCTGACGGTCAACGGCCTGTACCGCGAGCAGGCGGCACTGCCCGAGACGCACGACGACCTGCTTCCCACCGCGCGCCGCCTGTTCCGGCGGCCACTCGGCGGCGCGCGGCTGGCGGACGTCGAAGCGGGCGTCCTGGGCGTCAGCCGCGCCTCCGACTGCCCCGGATCCGAGGTCCCCGAACGCTACTTCGGATACCTGCGCGGCGGCTCCCCGAACCTGCTGACCGACGTCCTCGACCACAACCTGCAGGACATCGTCTCGCTCGCGCTGCTCGAGGCGGAGGTGGCGCGCCTGCGCGCCGGCGGGTGGCGGACGGCGGCGGTCCTCGACCCGCGCGGCATGGCCGTCGAGCTGATGCGGCTCGGGGAGGTGGACGACGCGATCACCCTCCTCGAGGAGGCGACGCACGAGCTCGGCGATCCCGGGGAGGTGACCTCGCTGCGACGGCTCGCGACGCGACTGCTGCTCGCCGCGGGAGCCGTCGAACGGGCAGAGGCGCTGTGGACCGCCGGAACGCGGCGCGCATCGCTGGACGCCGCGACGGCCTGGATCGAGGTCGCGCGCATCCGCGAGCGGCATCGTGGCGACCTGGCCGGCGCACTCGAGGCGGCCGCCGCGGCGTCCCGCGTGCTGGACATCGCCTTCGCCCTGGGCCGCGGCGGCGGGATGCACGAGGTCGGCCGCGTCAGACTGCGGGTCGAGTCACGGCTGCGCCGGCTCCGCCAGTGGCATGCTGCCGCCCAGCGCCGCGCCGGCCGGCAGCAGCGCGTCGCCTAGTAAGGGTGCCGCCGCTCCTCCAGGAAATCCACCACCGCCGCCATGGCGTTGCGCACGGCCGTCTCGAGCGGTTCGCCGCGGCTGAGCGCGACCAGCAGCACGGCGCCCAGGACGTCGCCGGCGCCGACGGTCGCGACGCCCTCCAGTACCCGCGGGACCGCCACGTGGGCCATGGGCGCGGCCGATCCCGCGGCGGAGATCCACGCACCACGCGAGCCATCGGTCAGGACCAGGGCCGGACTGCGGCCGAACGCGGCACGCAGGGTCGCCAGGTCCTGCTGCGCACTGCCGGCGGCGTCGCCGGCATTCAGGTCCTCGCGGCTTGCCAGCAGCAGGTCGAACGTGCCGAGCGCCTCGCGCAGGGGCGCGGGCACCGCGTGTGGCGGGACAGGCGTAACCTCGGCTCCCTCCACCGTCGAGCGCAGCCAGCCCTGAAGGATTGCGCCGCGCCACGCGTAGGCCGAGCCGGCCCGCAGCGTGGAGTGATCTACCTCGCCCGCGATCGGGGCGAAGAGGACGGCGCGCGACGGCAGCGACGCGGTCAGGTTGGCGTCCAGCCTGACGGGCGGGGCCGCACGCGCCAGGCGAAGGCGGCGTCCGGTGGCGTCCTCGCGGTGCTCGAACGTGGCCGTGGCGGGAGCGTCCTCGACGATCACCACGGGGCACAGCCGGCGCAGCTCGGCCACGCCTCGGCGAGCCGGCGGCTCGGGTCCGGCAGCGGTGAGGACGGCCACGCGCATCCCGCGGGACGCAGCTGCGCGCGCCGCGTGGGTCACCGAGCCGCCCGCTTCGGCACGGCCGTCCTCGAAGCGGTCGACGGTGAGGCCACCCACGATGAC
>DASURX010000104.1:0-9370 GCA_036375355.1 Candidatus Limnocylindria bacterium | reverse complement strand
AGGATCGGGCACGCCTCGCGGGCCTGATCGCAGACGGTGATGAGCCAGTCGATCGGCTGGCCGGCGAATCGGTCCAGGCTCTTGCTCCGCTGCGAACCGATGTCGATGCCCAGCTCGCGCATGGCGGCCACGGCCTCGGGTCGCACGGAGGTCGCGACCGTCCCCGCGCTGTGCGCCTCGAACCGATCCGGCGCCATCGAACGCAGCAGGCCCTCGGCCATCTGGCTGCGGGCGCTGTTGTGCGTGCACAGGAACAGGACGCGGGTTGGCTGGCGCATCGGCTCAGGCATCGGCTCGCCCACGATGATGGACCGATGTCAACGCCAGGTCATCGGCTCATCAATATCCACGTTGTGGATAACTCGTGGATAACCGGCCGAATCAGGCGAAAACTCGGGGATAAGGGGCCTTGCCGTGCCGCGAGCGCGGCCGGTATGCTTCGGTCGTCCCGAAGGGGCGGCCAACGGCACCGGAGATTGCATCAACGGGGCTGGGGGCGGTTCCTTCGGGATATTTCGTTGCGCTGAGATCGCCGGCCCGGCCTACTCGCCCGCAAGGCTGCGCTGGAGGCGACGCACCACCTCTGCCGTCTCGTCGGCCGGCGCGCGTCCGGGCTCGGACGACGGGCCGGCGAAGGTGCCGAACTGGCGATCCCCGGCATCGCCCAGGCCCGGCAGGATGTAGCCGCGCTCGTTGAGCTCGCGGTCGACGGCGGCAACGTGGATGTCCACGTCGGGATGCTCGCCCGACAGCGTGGCGACCCCCTCCGGCGCCGCGATCAGAGAGACCTGCTTGATGCGCGCGGCGCCCCACGCCTTGAGGATGTCGACCGTCGCCGCGGCCGAGCCACCGGTGGCCAGCATCGGGTCCAGGATCAGGCAGACTTGCACCGTGGCGGCATCGGGCAGCTTGTTGTAGTACTCCACCGGCTTCAGCGTCCGCTCGTCGCGGTACAGGCCGATGTGCCACACCTCGGCGGTGGGGATCAGCTCGAGCATGGCGTCCACCATCCCCAGCCCGGCGCGCAGCACGGGCACCAGGCCGACTCGCGGATCCACCTCCGCCCCGCTCATCTTCTCCAGGGGCGTCTCGATCTGGCGCTGGCGGGTGTCGAGGTCCGCCATCGCCTCGTAGCCGAGCAGCCAGGTCAGCTCGCGCACGAGCTCACGGAACTTCTTCGGATCGGTGCCTACGTCACGCAGGATGGACAGCTTGTGGGCCACCAGCGGGTGGTGGCTGACGTGCAGGTTGGCGTACCGCTCGGTCACGTCCATCGGCCGCAATTCTATGCCTGCCCGGCGGTGGCGGCGTCCATCCAGCGCATCCATCGGCCGTGCGCATGGCAGGTCGCCAGCAGCTGGTGGACCGATGGACCGGCCGCCTCGAAGCGGTGCAGGCTCAGCACCGACCAGCCCTCGCTCCCGTCCGCCGGTGCGCTGCCGATGCCAACCCCCAGGCTGGGCAGCACGCGCTCCGACTCGACGGAGGCGAACCAGACTGTCCGCCGCTCGTCGCGCGCCAGGCGGCGCAGCGTCTCGATCAGCATCAGCCGGCGCGGGACGGGCAGGTAGGAGAGCACCCAGGTGCCGAGGACCACCAGCCCGGCGTCGCGCGGCGCATCGCCGGCTAGCGCCGGCAGCCCGTCGACGAGGTCGCCGCGCACCAGGCGCGGCGGATCGCGACGCGCGATGGCAGCCGCACCGTCCAGGATCGCCAGCCGATCGCGATGCTCCGGCCAGACCAGGGCGCGGAGCCAGGCCAGCGTGTCGGGGTCGCGCACGTCCAGCGGGTTGAGGTCGATCCCCGCCCGCCAGGCGACGGTCGGGACAACTGCCGGCACCGGCGGTCGGAGCTCTCCCTCGACCGCGCAGTCGATCTGGACCGCCGAGCTCGCATCGCCCACGCGCGAGTCGCCGAGCTGGAAGCCGTATCGATCCGGGAGCAGGTTCAGTCCCGCGCTGGCGCCGATCTCGAGCAGTGCCAGCGGCAGGCCCGCCTCGGCGGCCGCCAGGCCCAGCGCGGGGAGGGTGATGACGGTGCGCCGCGCCTCGTTGGTCTGGGTGGTGCGCGTCGAGACGAGCACGCGCACCGCCTCGCGATGCTCCGCGACGAGGTCGCGGAAGGCCGGATACAGCCCGGCGTCGATCGGCCGCGCCTCGTCGCCCGCCAGGCTGGGGTAATAGCGCGCCAGCGGATGGTCCAGGCCAGCCAGCAGCAGGTAGTGGACCGCCGCGAGCAGGATGAGCGGGGTGCGGAACCCCTCGCGCGCCTCGAGCGCCAGGCGGCCGATCCCCGGATCACCGGCCAGCCCCTCGCACAGCGCGGCGTAGATCGGCGAGCCGTGCTGGCGCATCTCGAAGCGGCCGTAGGTGCGGTACTGCTGCGCGAGGCGCTGGGCCTCGCCCGGGGCGGGGTCGCGGGCGCTCATCGGTGACTGGGGCTACCTCTCGGCGGGTGGGGCTGTTAGGCTATCGGTCCTTGCACGAACCCCGCACGACCGGCGTGCCCAGGCCGTCGCCGCAGGAAGGAGCCGCATCGTGGTCTTCGGATCCAAGCGAGACAACAAGCCCGACGCCCTGTCGCGCGAGGACGTCGTCGGCAACCTGTATCCAGACAGCCTTACGAGTGAGGTCGACGTGACCCCTACACCGACCGAGTTCCGCCGCAGCGAGTCAGGCAACGAGAGCGTCATCGATCCGCACGCCCGCTTCAACGGGAAGTACGTCAGCGACCGCGACCTGCGGATCGAGGGCGAGGCGCAGGGCGAGATCGAATGCCAGGGCACGCTCATCATCAGCCCGCAGGCTCGCGTGCGCAGCGCCATCAAGGCGCACAACGTGATCATCAACGGCGACTACGAGGGCGACGTCGATTGCGGCGGCCGCTTCGAGATCGGCTCGACCGGGCGCGTCAAGGGTGCCGTCAAGACCCAGGTGCTCGTCGTCAAGGAGGGGGCGCACTGGGAGGGCTCGGTGGTCATGAGCCACGAGGGCGGAAGGCCGATGGCGCAGCCACCGGCAGGCGGGCAGCAGTCCCAGCCGAAGCCGGCCGGGCAGCCGGCCGCGGCCGCCGCACCCGCGGGCCAGGGGAGCATCTTCAGCAAGCAGGATCGCGAGGGAGCACCGGCCGCCGAGCGGCAGGCGACGGGCCCCGGCTCCGGCAACGGCCAGTAGCCGCACGGCGCGGGCCGAGCGCGCGACCCCGGCCCGCAACGGTGCGCCTCCCGTCCTCGTCGAGGTAACCCGCGGCGACCGCGTCGAGTCCCGGCATCGGGGCTCGATCGCGGTCGTTTCGGCGTCCGGGCGGCTGCTCGCCAGCGCCGGCGACCCGGACCAGTTCATCTTCCTGCGCTCGTCGGCCAAGCCCTTTCAGCTGGCACCCTTCGTCGCCTCGGGCAGGTTCGACGCCTTCGACTTTCCCTCGCCGGTCGAGGCCCTGGCGGTGATGGCCGCCTCGCACGCCGGCGAGGACCGCCACGCCCGCACGGTGCAGGCGCTGCTCCGCGCTGGCGGCCTGACCCGCGACGTGCTGGCCTGCGGGACGCATGCCCCCTTCGATCGCGAGACGGCCGAGCGCCTGCTGCGCGACGGCGAGCCGGCGTCCCAGCTGAGGCACAACTGCTCCGGCAAGCACGCCGGCATGGCGCTGCATGCCAAGGCGGCCGGCTGGCCGGTCGAGACCTACTGGCAGCCGGACCACCCGATCCAGCGCCTGGCGTTGGAGACGGTTGCGGCGCTGAGCGACGTGCCGGCGTCCGCCATCGTGCAGGGGACCGATGGCTGTGGGGTCGTCACCTTCGGCCTGCCGCTGCGCGGGCTGGCGCTTGCCTTCGCGCGCCTGGCCGATCCCTCGGCGGTGGCCGATGTCTCGCTGCGCTCTGCGCTGGAGCGGATCCGCGACGCGATGATGGCCCATCCCGAGATGGTCGCCGGCGAGCGGCGCATGCTCGACACCGAGCTGATGCGCGCGGTGCCGCGCAACGTCGTGGCCAAGGGTGGCGCCGAGGGCGTGCAGGCCGTGGGGTTGCTGGCCGGCGCGATGGCTTCGGCGAAGGGAGCGACGGGGCTGGCGCTCAAGATCGAGGACGGAGACGGAGCGCGCCGGGCGCGGGGCGCCGCGACGGTCGCCGTGCTGGCGTCGCTGGGGGTGCTCCCCGAAGACGCGGCCGCGCGGCTGCGGCCGTTCGCCTCGCCGCCGGTGGTCGACCCGCGCGGCGACGCCTCAGGCGAGGTCAGGGCGGCCTTCACCCTGCGCTGAGCGCGCCACGCAGCCGCGGTCGCTCGCCGCGCGAGCGGGCGCTCGGCATCAATCCTGCACACCCTCACGGCCGCAGGAGGACATGCAGATGCTGTGGGTGATCATCGTCATCGCCGTGCTGCTGCTGCTCTTCGGCGGCTTCGGCTACGGCTACCGGGATCGGTACAGCGGCTATTACAGCGGCGGGCTCGGCCTCATCGGGCTGATCCTGGTCGTGCTGTTCGTTGTCTGGGCGCTGAACGGCTTCGGTTGACGCTCAGGCCGGCGCCGGCTCGGGCTGCGGCTCGGGCTCGCTGATCGCCGGTCGCCCGACGCTGCTCTCGGCGCGCTGCCGGATGCCGAGCAGCTGGCGGCGCACCATCACGAACACGCCGAAGCCCATCATCGGCAGGGTCATCTTCATCCAGGGCTTGTCGCCCTCGCCGAAGCGCGTGCGCAGCCGCTCGATGAGCCGGGTGCGGCCGCCCTCCATCGGCTCCAGGACGAAGGCCCACGAAGCCGCGAAGTCGGCCGGCTGCGCGTTGGCCATCAGCGCGCCGGTGGCCTGCAGGTTGGCGGGCGTCGCATCCGCCTCGCCGCCGGCCCGCGCGGCCTCGGCCTGGCGCTGCATCATCTCGGTGTCGGCGTACAGCACCAGCGCACGGTCAGGCTCCAGCACCTTGACCTCGAAGCCGGTGCGCGGCGCGACCGGCATCAGCTCGCCGACGGCCAGTGACTGCAGCTCGGGGCGGATCTCGGTCGCGCTCGAGCCCGACATGTCCATCGCGTCGTAGCTGTACCAGCCGCCGCGGCCGTAGCCCATCTGCAGCAGCCACGGCCAGACCGCCTCGGGCGGGGCCGCGATGGTGATGCCGCGCGTGTCGCCGCCCTGGGCATCGGGCACGAGATCGTCGCCGGGCAGCCTCCGCGCCGCCTCGTCCGGGTCGACGCCCCAGCGACTCCACCACGGCTCGATCACGAGCTTGTATCCGGCAACCCCGGCGGCGGCGGTGCCGAGCAGGGCGAACAGCAGCTTGCGCATGGGTGCTCCTCATTGGCGCGTTCGGTGTGGGGCACCAGCATGAGCCGATGGCGTGGCGAGCGCCAGTGCCGATCGGCTTGGCCTAGGCGGGGCCCATCACCGTGCGCTCGGGGCGTGCCTGATGGGAGGGCCGGATTGCCGCATCCATCGGGCAAGACGAGACGAGAGAGCGGAACCTGGTCCGGTTCTGCCTGGTCCACCGGGTAACCACGAGCACGAACCGGTCGTGATTCGCGCCTCGCCCTCGGGATTACCTCGCGTATCGCGCAGAAACGCGCGCAACTAGCCTCTCCTGCCAGGATTTACCCGACCCATCGGGCAGACGATCTGCTCGGGGACGGCCCAGCCTCGTGCATGGCGGCTCCGTTCAGGACAGCCAGCCGCGTACCAGGTCGGCGACGCGCAGCAGGAGCGGGGCAAGCAGCAGGCCGGGCAGGAAGCTCGCCACGCGCACCCGCTTCAGGTCGAGCAGCCGCAGCGCCACGCCGAGCAGGATGAGCCCGCCGACCGCGGTGATGGCGAGCATCGTGCGGGCGTCCATGGCATCGGCCAGCAGGAAGGCGCCGGCGGCGATGCCACCCTGTACCACCAGCACGGTCAGGGCGCTGAGGTAGACGCCCGCGCCGAGAGCCGCGGCGAAGGCGATGCTGGCGACCCCGTCCAGCAGCGACTTGGTGGCGAGCAGGGTCGTGTCGCCGTTCAGCCCGTTCTGCAGGGAGCCGAGGATGGTGAGCGGGCCGACGCAGAAGACCAGGCTGGCCGTGATGAAGGCCTCCGACACCCGGCTGGCGCCGCCACCGCGCGAGAGGTGGCGCTGGAACCAGGCGCCCAGCGCCTCCAGGCCCTCGTGCAGCCGCAGCAGCTCCCCGATCGCCACGCCGCCGAGCAGGCCGCCCAGGACGGCCAGCTCGTCGCCCGGCAGCGCGTCGCCGCCGGTGAACAGCGGCAGGGCCATGGCCAGCGCGATCAGCACCGTGAAGAAGCCGAGCCCCGTGGTCAGGCTCTCCTGCATGCGCGGCGGGACGCGGGCGCCGGCCAGCAGCCCGATGGTCGTGCCGACGAGCACGGTTGCGACGTTCAGCAGGGTCCCGCTCAGGAACATGGGGCGCATTGTGCGCGACCGGGATCGCGCCGGTGCATCGCCAACCGGCGGCTGCTAGCCTGCGCGGGTGAGCTCATCGGCCCCCATCCGCGTGCGCATGGCGCCCAGCCCTACCGGGCCGCTGCACATCGGGACGGCGCGCACCAGCCTCTACAACTTCCTTTTCGCGCGGCACACCGGCGGCACCTACGTCCTGCGCATCGAGGACACCGACACCGCGCGCAGCACGGTCGAGTACGAGCGCGACATCATCGACAACCTGCGCTGGCTGGGCATCACCTGGGACGAGGGGCCCCAGGTGGCCGGGGGCGAGGACATCGGTCCATGCGGGCCCTACCGGCAGAGCCAGCGCATGGAGCTCTATGCGCGCGAGGCCGATCGCCTGCTGGCATCGGGCCATGCCTACCACTGCTGGTGCACCCCCGAGGAGCTGGAGGCGGTTCGCCAGGAGCAGGCGGCCCGCAAGGAGGCGCCGCGCTACGACGGACGCTGCCTGCGCCTGACCGATGCCGACCGCGAGCGGTTCGAGCGCGAGGGCCGCCAGCCGGTGATCCGCCTCAAGGTCCCGCCGGAGGTGATCCGCTTCGACGACCTGATCCGGGGCGAGGTCGAGTTCGACAACGCGCTGCTGGGCGACTTCGTCATCGTGCGGGCCAACGGCGTGCCGCTCTACCACTTCGTGGTGGTCATCGACGACGAGGCGATGGGCATCACCCACGTCGTCCGGGGCGAGGACCACCTGTCGAACACGCCCAAGCACATCGCGCTGATCCGGGCGCTGGGATACACGCAGCCTCGGTTCGGGCACATCCCGCTGATCCTGAACCCGGATCGGTCCAAGATGAGCAAGCGCAAGTCGCAGACCGCGATCACCGCCTACCGCGAGGAGGGCTACCTGCCGGAGGCGATGGTCAACTTCCTGGCCTTCCTGGGCTGGAGCCCGGGCACCGAGGAGGAGATCTTCAGCCTCGAGCAGCTGGCCGACCGCTTCGAGATCGCATCGGTCCACAAGGGCGGGGCAGTGTTCGACGCCGAGCGGCTCAACTACCTGAACGGCGTCTACATCCGCAACCTGACCGATGACCAGCTCGCGCTCCGCCTGCGCCCGTTCCTGCCCGAGGCGCTGGAGGATGCATCGGTCCTGCGCGCGGTGCCGCTGGTCAAGGAGCGCCTCGTGCGCCTGGCCGATGCGCCGGAGCTGCTCGCCTTCCTGACGGAGACCGATGCCCAGGTCTCGGCCCTCTACGAGCCCGATGCCCTGCTGCCGAAGGGCCGATCCCACGCCGAGGTCGCGTCCGCCCTGGCGACGGTGCGCGACGCGCTGGCGGCGCTCGGCGACGCCGACTTCGCGGCCGACCTGCTGGAGACGCGAAGCCGCGCCATCGGCGAGGAGATGGGATGGAAGGCCGGCGACCTCTTCCGGCCGCTGCGCCTGGCGCTCACCGGCCGCAGCGTCACGCCGCCGCTGTTCGGCTCGATGGAGCTGCTCGGTCGCGAGCGGGTGCTGGCGCGGATCGACGCCGCCATCGGGAAGCTGGTCGAAGCGGGAGGGCCGACGACGTGACAACCGGGCTCGGGGAGCTGCTGGCGATGACGCTGGTTGTGCCCATTCGCTCCTCATCCGGCGAGCCCGTCGACCCGGGGCGCGTGCCGGTCGAGGCGATGCGTCACGGCACGGACGAGGCCGGCCGCTTCCTGCCGGCCTACACCAGCTCCGATGCCTTCCACGAGTTCGGGCCGCCCGGCTCGGACGCGATCGAGCTGCCGGCACGGGACGTGTTCGCACGCGCCGAGGCGGTCGGGGAGCGGGTGCTGATCGATCCGGGCGGGCCCGGCCAGCTGGAGGTGCCGGCAACGGTCCTGCCCTTCCTGGCGGCGGGCATCGACCCGACCACGCCGGAGGCAATGCGCGCGCGGCGCCCCTACGGGGAGCTGCCGCCGCTCGAGGTGCCGAGCGAGGTCCCCCAGCCGTTCGGCGCGGAGCTGATGCGCGAGCTGGGCGAGCTGCCCCAGGTCGAGCGCGCCTGGCTGCTGCGGGCGGGGACGGGCTGGACGGTGGGCATCCAGCAGGTGGCCGATGCCGGCCTGACGGCGTTCGACGAGGTCCGCAACCGCCTCCACGCGGTCGCCGCCGAGCACCTGGGGGGCCGGCGCGAGCTGGCCGTGACCGACCTGGCGGCCCAGCCGGTGCGCGAGGCGTACGAGTCGGTGGCGGGGCCGTGGTACGTCAAGGCGCCGGAGAAGCCGAAGGGGATCCTGGGTCGCCTGTTCGGCGACTGACTACTGCGGCGGGCTGATGGCCTCGAGCAGCCGCGCCACCAGGCCGCGTGGCTGGGCGTGCTCCACGATGTCCAGGATCGTGCCGTCCAGGCTGACGGCCAGGGCTGTCGGCTCGGCGTTGACGTTGCCGCGCTCGCTGCGGGTCTGAATGCCGAGCAAGGCGACCGCCGTGCGGCGCTCGTCGCAGAAGAGCGGGTAGGGCAACTCGTGCTCCTCGACGTAGGCGGCCTGCTGGCGCTCGGAGTCGGTGGTGACGGCGACCAAACCCACTCCGGCGCGCTCCAGGCGCGGATGCGCATCCTTGAGCGCCAGCGCCAGCTCGTCGCCGCGGGCCCGGGCCTCGCCCTTGAGTGACGGGCCGCCGAAGAAGACGACGACCGACGGCCGCTTGCCGACGAAGGTGCGCAGGTTGAGCAGGTAGCCGTCGGTAGCGCGCAGGCCGACCGACGGCAGCTGATCGCCCATCGTCACGCGCGGCGAGCCGGCTGTCATGCTCATGGCCCGATTGTAGCCGTGGCCGCCGGCGACGCCGGACGGCCGAGCCGCACGAGCCGGCCGTCGCGGTGCAGCAGGCCGTCGGCCTCCAGCTGGTCCAGGACCGATTCCGCGCCGCTCATGGCCTCCACCCGGTCGAGCGGCAGGGCGTGGCCCGCCGCGGCGGCCAGCGCGCGCAGCACCGCTCCCCGCGCGGCACGCGGCGAGCCGGCGAA
>DASURX010000103.1:0-4058 GCA_036375355.1 Candidatus Limnocylindria bacterium | reverse complement strand
GAGCCGCTCGCGATGCTCGACCACGCGCGTCTCGGGGTTGATCGCCTCCAGCGTGGCTCGGGCGGAGGCCGTCTTGGGCTGCCCGACGCGGTCGGCGGTGTGCACGACCTGGCGCTGCAGGTTCGACTCGTCCACCACGTCGTCGTCGACCAGGCCGATGGTGCCGACGCCCGACGCGGCCAGGTAGAGCGCCACCGGTGCGCCCAGGCCCCCGGCACCGATCAGCAGCACCCTGGCGTCGAGCAACTTGCGCTGTCCCTCCTGGCCGATCTCGGGGATCAACAGCTGGCGGCTGTAGCGACGCTGCTGCGCCGGGGTGAGCAGCTGCTGTGGCTGCTCCCAGGCGCCGCCGGCGCCAGGCCAGCGCTCGATGAGGTCGGCCACGTTGGTGATCGCCGTGTAGCCGCGGGCCGCCAGGAAGGCCGCGGCCCGGCCCGAGCGCGCCCCGGAACGGCAGTACAGCAGCAGCGGCTGGGCGGGGTCGGGCAGCTCCGCGGGGTAGCGCGCCGGCAGGTCGGCGAGCGGGATGTGGGTCGCGCCGGCCACGTGGCCAGCGTTCCACTCATGCGGCTCGCGCACGTCGACCACGCGATGGCCGGCGGCGGCGAGGGCGACGCCCTCGGCGGCGGTCACCTGGCGAACGGGGGATGCGGAATCGGTCATGTGTAAGGGGGTCCTCGTTGGGTCACTCCCGGGCGCAGCCCGGGCATCGGTCTTCGAAGGGAAGGGAAAGGAGGCTCAGCCCGGACAGCGACCGGTGGACTGCAGGCAGGAAACCTTGCGGCCGATGAAGCTGCGGCTCATCCGACCGCCTCCGCCTCTTCGGGCCAGGCCACCTCGCTGCCGCGCACCGCGCCCTGCAGCACCTTGTACGACAGCAGCGCGCACTTGAGCCGTGCCGGCCCGATCGGCACCCCCAGCTCGTCCAGCAGCTGCTTGGGGTCCATGGCCATGATCTCGTCGAGCGACTTGCCGCGCAGCTCGTCGGTCAGGATGGAGGCAGATGCCTGGCTGATCGCGCAGCCGCGCCCGTCGAAGGCCACGTCGGCGATGCGCGCCTTCCCGGGATCCAGCAGCAACGTCATGCTCATCTCGTCGCCGCAGGTGGGGTTCGAGTCGGCGAAGTGCAGGTCGTGCGGATCGAGCACCCCCTTGTTGTGCGGGTTGCGGTAGTGCTCGAGGATGAAGTCGCGGTAGAGGTTGTCCATCGGTCGTGTCGGCTCAGGCGTGTCGGCTCAGGCGCCGAAGAGCTGCTGGGTGGCGCGAATGGCGGCGGCCAGCGCCTCGACGTCGTCGGTGTCGTTGTAGACGTAGAAGCTGGCGCGGGTCGTGGCCGGAATGTCGTAGCGCAGCATCACCGGCTGCGCGCAGTGGTGGCCGGCCCGGACCGCCACCCCCTCGTGGTCGAAGACGGTGGCCACGTCGTGGGGATGGATGCCGTCCAGCACGAAGCTGATGACGCCGGCGTGGATCTCCGGGTCGTCCGGCCCCAGCCGCCACACGCCGGGGATCTCGCCCAGCGCGGCCCAGGCGCGCTCGAACAGGAAGCGCTCGTGCTCGCGCACGTTGTCCATGCCGAGCGCGGTCAGGTAGTCGATCGCCGCCGCCAGGCCGGCCGCCTCGGCGATGGCCGGGGTGCCCGCCTCGAACTTGTAGGGCACCTCGTTCCATTCGGCGCCCTCGAGCGTCACGCGGGTGATCATGCTGCCGCCGGTCATGAAGGGCGGCATCGCGTCCAGTAGCTCCCGGCGGCCCCACAGCGCCCCGATCCCCGACGGCCCCAGCATCTTGTGCCCGGACATCGCCAGGAAGTCGCAGCCGATGGCCTTCACGTCAAGCGGCATGTGCGGCGCCGACTGCGCGGCGTCGAGCAGCACCAGCGCGCCCGCCTCATGGGCGAGGGCCGTGATCTCGGCGACCGGCGAGATCGTGCCGAGCGCGTTGCTGACCTGGGAGACGGCCAGCAGCTTCGGCCCGTTCGTCAGCTTCGCGCGCAGGTCGTCCATCTCCAGCCGGCCGTCATCGGTGATGGCCACGTAGTCGAGCGTGGCGCCCACCTCGCGTGCCAGCTGCTGCCACGGAACGATGTTGGCGTGGTGCTCCAGCTGGGTGGTGACGATTCGGTCGCCGGCCTTCAGGTTGGCACGGCCCCACGAGTAGGCCACCAGGTTGATCGCCTCGGTGGCATTGCGGACGAAGACGATTTCGCGCTCCGACGGTGCGCCGATGAACGCGGCCACCTTGCGCCGCGCGCCCTCGAAGCGGTTGGTGGCGTCCTCCGACAGCTCGTAGATGCCGCGGTGGACGTTGGCGTAGTGATGCGCGTAGGTGTCGGCCACGGTGTCGATCACGACCTGCGGCTTCGGGGCGCTGGCGGCGGCATCGAGGTAGACGAGGCGTCTGCCCTGCCGCGTGGGCGACGCGAAGACGGGGAAGTCGGCGCGCAGTGCCGCGCCGGAGAACGCCCCGGGGGTCGTGCTGCGCGTCGCCGGCTCGATCGCCATCGGCCTAGTCTAGACGTGCCCCGCCACGGTCCCGGCCGGCTCGCTCGCCTCGTCGCCGGTGCCCTCCGGGATTCCCAGCTGCTGCCGGACCCAGTCGTAGCCATTGGCCTCGAGCTGGTGGGAGAGCTCCTCGCCGCCGGACATCACGATCCGGCCGTCCAGCAGCACGTGCACGAACTGGGGCTTCACGTAGTTGAGCATGCGCTGGTAGTGGGTGATCAGGAGCACGCCCATCTCCGGCGAGAGGGCCGCGTTGAGGCCCTCCGCCACCGTGCGCAGCGCGTCGATGTCCAGGCCGGAATCGGTCTCGTCGAGGATCGCCATCTTCGGGTTCAGCACGGACATCTGCAGCATCTCCAGCCGCTTCTTCTCCCCGCCCGAGAACCCGTCGTTGACGTAGCGCGCGGCGAAGCCGGCGTCCATGTGCAGCAGCGCCATCTTCTCCTCGAGGAGCTTGCGGAACTTCGCCAGCGGGATGCCGGTGTACTTCGGCACGCCGCCGCCCGACTCGTCGGCAGCGGGCTGCTTGGGGTGATGCACCGCGTTGTAGATGTTGCGCAGGAAGCTCGCGACCGTCACGCCGGGGATTGCGCTCGGATACTGGAAGGCCAGGAAGACGCCCGCCTGGGCCCGCTTGTCGGGCGGCATGCGCAGCAGGTCGTTGCCCTGCCAGGTCACGCTGCCGGCATCGACCTTGTACTCGGGGTGTCCCATCAGGGTGTAGGCCAGGCTGGTCTTGCCCGAGCCGTTGGGGCCCATCAGGGCGTGCACTTCGCCTTGCTTCACGGCGAGGCTCAGCCCCTTGAGGATCTTCTTGCCCGCGATGCTGACTTCCAGGTCGCGGATCTCCAGCTGATCGGTCATGCGCTCTTCGTTGGTGCTCCTATGCGGGATGAATGGTGGACCGATGCGCCCCGGCCGCCAGCGTCCGGCGCCGGCGCACGGCCATCGGATAGGGAGGGCCGCCGGCTGCCGCCGCCACGTCGGCCAGGGTCGTGCCGGCCAGCGTGGACTGCAGCGAGTCGTGGACCCGCTCGAAGACCTCGTGGACGCTGCAGTCCTGCGGGCGGGAGCAGACCTCCAGGTTCTCCGGGCTCGAGCACGGCATCTCCAGGATCGGCCCGTCCAGCGCCCGCACCGCCTCGATCAGGCTCACCTCGGGCGCCGGGCGGCTGAGCCGATAGCCCCCGGCCTGGCCGCGCGTGGAGGCCACCAGCCCGGCACGCCGCAGGTCGCCGGCCAGCTGCTCCAGGTAGGCGTGCGGCAGCTTCTCGGCGCGGGCCACGCTGGCCAGCGAGACGGGGCGCCCGCCCTCGGCACGGGCCAGGGCGACCAGGATGCGGATGCCGTACTCGGCGCGGGTCGAGAGCTTCATGGCAGGTCGACCACCACCTGGCCGTCCTCCACGTGCGTGGCGTAGGCGTTCACCGGTCGTACCGGCGGCAGCGCCAGCACGCGCCCGGTGAACAGGTCGAAGCGTCCTCCGTGGCGCGGGCACTCGACCGCGTTGTCGTCCAGCTCGCCCTCGCCCAGCACGCCGCCGTCGTGGGTGCA
>DASURX010000102.1:0-5551 GCA_036375355.1 Candidatus Limnocylindria bacterium | reverse complement strand
GACCGGCCGCTATGGATCCTGTCCTACGACGTCAGCGACGAAACGCCTGATGGCCGACCTCTGCGTCACGCCTACGTGTTCGTCGATGCACAATCGGGCGACTTCATCTCCACGACGTTCCTGCCGTAAAGGGAACTCGAGCCATGCCTCTCCTCGGGTTGCCAGAACGCAACTAGGCTGCGCTTAGGCGGGATTCGGGCGCCAGGAATTAGGCCCGCGCGCGGCCGATGCACGCTCGCCGCCCGCGCAAACGCGCTCCTCAGCGCGCCTAACCGCGACTAGGGTGCGATGTGGCGCGTTCCCGCGCGGGTCGTCAGGCCAACTGCGCGCTAATGGCAGCGCCGATGTCCCGGCCCGGGCGCGTGCGGGGCCAGGCCAGGCGTCGTCCGCCGACGAAGGCCTGGTAGGCGCGCAGCGCCTCGGCCAGGGCTGGGATGAAGTGCGGCTCCTCCGGCCTGAAGCCATCCTGGAACCAGATGCCCAGGATGCGCAGGTCGGGGCTCGCCCTGTCGCGCCGCGGCTCGATCCGCCCCACCAGCCGGTCGCCGAACAGCATGGGCAGCACGTAGTAGCCCCAGCGGCGCTGGGCGGCCGGCACGTAGACTTCCCAGCGGTAGTCGAAGCCGAACAGCTCGCGCAGCAGGCGGCGGTCCCAGACGAACGGGTCGAGCGGTGCCAGGAAAGTGACGACCGGCGGCACGACGGACGCGGCGGTGGCATCCAGGATCGGCCGCTCCTCGGCGGGAACGTAGGCGGTGCCTTTCAGCCCCTCGATCTCCACGGCAAACAGGTCGCCCGCCTCCACCAGCTCCGCGGTCCGGCGCAGCCGATCGGCGACCTTGCCGGTCCCGTAGATGACATCGGCCGGCCCCGGTGCGCGCAGCAGGCCGATGGCCCGGTATCGGCTCATGAGCCGATGGCGCAGCGCGTCCTCCTCGCTCTCGCGGAGCGCGAGCAGCTCCGCGGGCACGAGCCGTTCGATCAGGTCGTAGAAGCGCCGGTTGCCGTCGCGGCGGGCGATCCCCAGGCGGCCGGTGACGAAGAGCGCCTCCATCACCGCGCGCGCGGCCGGCGTGGGAGCCCACCACCAGTCGATGGCGTGGTTGTGCTCGCGGAAGGCGGCGGTCGAGAGCGGGCCGTCGCGCCGGAGCTGCTCGACGATCGCCTCGGCGACGGGGGCCTCGTCGCGCAGGATCCTCTCGCGGTAGTGGGCGCCGGCATCATCCCAGGCCAGGCGGTAGTGCGGCAGCTCCGCCATCGGGACGATGTTCAGGCTCTTGTTGTAGACCTCGATCAGACGGCGATCGCGCCCGTAGAGCCATCGGTCCAGCCATGGCCGGCGGTAGTCGCGGATCCGGGCGTGCAGCACCAGGTCGTGGTTGCGGGCACCGGGCACTTCCAGCGGGTCGAACTGCAGGGTGCCGACCCGCTCCATCACGCGCAGCACGGATTCGGAAGCAGGCGGGAGCGATCGCGGCGGCGCCAGCAGGTGGCGCGTGACCATGAAGCGGCGCGCATGGTCGGCCGAGATGCGCTCCGCTGGCTGCATGGGCCTCGCATCCTAGCGGAGGTTGGCAGCGGGGCTTGACAGGAATCGGCCGAGCCGCACACTCGGGCCATGGCCTTCGAGCGCATGCCTGAGCAGATGCCCGGATCCGGGCTGGCGACCGGCTCTGCCCGCGCGGACGCTGCCGACCGCGCCCTCCGAGCGCAGCTGCTGGCGACGGAGCATTGGAGCCTTCTCGCCACGCGGTCGATGTCCTGGAACGAGTCCTTTGCGCGCGCGACCATGTTCCTCACCCTGATGTCAGGCGCGGTGGTCGCGCTGGCGCTGGTGGCACAGGCGACCTCATTTGGGGACGGCTTCGTACTGTTCGCGCTGCTGATCCTGCCGGTGGTGCTGTTCGTCGGCCTGGCCACGTACGTTCGCCTGCTGGAGATCAACAACGAGGACCTGGTCTGGGTGGCGGGCATGAACCGATTGCGGCGCGCCTACCTCGAGCTGGAACCGGACCTGGCGCGCCACTTCATCACCGGCCTGACCGAGGATCGGGCGGGGATCATGCGCACCTACGGCACGTACGAGGGCGGCACGATCCTGCATGGGTTCGTCACCACGCCGGCCACGATCGCCTTCGTCGACTCCATGCTGGCCGCCGTCCTGGCGGCCGTGCTGGTGGTGCAGCTGGGCATGGCGATGGCCGCGACGGCGGCGATCGGCGTGGCCGCCTTCGCCGTCACCTTCGCCGCCCTCTTCGCCTACGGGTATCGCAGCCAGCGCATGGCGGGCCTCGTGGCGGGACGTGAGGCAAGCGCGCTGCAGCAGGACTCTGCACCGGGAGCGTGATCTGCTGGCACTCTGAAGGGCAGAGTGCCAATCGGTATAATCCCGCCGGCATGGCGATCAAGCGCGACTATTACGAGATCCTGGGCGTCTCCCGCGACGCCTCCGACGAGGAGATCAAGCGAGCCTTTCGTCGCGCGGCGCAGAAGCATCACCCCGACGTCGACAAGAGCGACGGCGCCGAGGAGCGCTTCAAGGAGCTGAACGAGGCCTACCGGGTGCTGGGCGATCGCCAGCGGCGGACCGCCTACGACATGTTCGGGCACTCCGGCGTGGACGGCGCCGGCACGGGCGGCGGCTTCGGCGACTTCGGCGGCGGCTTCGGCCCGTTTGGCGACATCTTCGACGCCTTCTTCGGCGGCTCTCCGGCCGGCGCGCGGCAGCGCCGCCGGGTGGTGGCGGGCGCTGACCTGCGCTACGACCTGTCGATCGACTTCGCCGAGGCGGTCTTCGGCGTGACCAAGGAGATCAGCTTCCCGACCCTCGTCACGTGCTCGACCTGCGGCGGCAGCGGGGCCGAGCCGGGCACCGAGCCGGAGCGCTGCCCGGAGTGCAATGGCACCGGTGAGCGGCGGCGCGTCAGCCAGACGATCCTGGGCCAGATGGTGAACATCACCGCCTGCCCGCGCTGCAATGGGGAGGGCCGCATCACCACCACCCCGTGCCACACCTGCAACGGCGACGGCCGCATCCGCCAGGAGCGGCGCCTGCAGGTCACGGTCCCGGCGGGGATCGACTCCGGCCAGCGCATCGCGCTCGAGGGCCAGGGCGAGGCGGGCCCGCGCGGCGGCCCACCGGGCGACCTGTACGTGGTGGTGACCGTGCGCGACCACCCCGAGCTGCTGAGGCGCGGCACGGAACTCTACTTCGAGCTGCCGGTGACCTTCGCGCAGGCCGCGCTGGGCACCACCCTCACCGTTCCGACGGTAGAGGCCAGCGAGGAGGTCGAGGTACCGGCCGGCACGCAATCCGGCACCGAGATCCGGCTGCGCGGCCGTGGCGTGCCGCGGCTGCGAGGCAGCGGAAGGGGCGACCTGCACGTGGTGGTGACCGTGGTCGTTCCCGCCAGGCTGTCGAAGAAGGAGCGCGACCTGCTGAAACAGCTAGACGAGGTCAGCGGGCCGGCGGTTCTCCCCAAGCGCCCGGGCGAAGGCCTCTTCGACCGGCTGCGCGACCTCTTCACCTGACCTCACACAGACGCCGATGCGCTGGCTGGAGCTGACGGTCGAGGCGGATGTCGAGGCGGTCGAGGCGGTCAGCGAGATCCTGGGGCGCGTGGCCGCCGGCTCCGCGGTTCGTCCCACCCGTCTGCTCCGCGACCGCGGCAACGAGCTCTCGGCCCGGCCCGATCCCGCGGCACCGTACGAGATCACCGCTCACATCCCCGACGACGAGGCCGCCCCTGCGGCGATCGACACCACCGAGCGCGCGCTGTGGCACCTCCAGGCCTTCGGCCTGCGCCCGGTGGGCACGTTGACGGTCCGCAGCGTGGACGACAGCGACTGGACCGATGCCTGGAAGGCCGGCTACACCCCGCAGCGCATCGGGCGGCTGGTCATCGTCCCCTCCTGGCTGGATGAGCCGATGGCGCCCGGTGAGGTCGCCGTGCGCATGGACCCCGGCATGGCCTTCGGCACCGGGCTGCACCCGACCACGCGCGGCTGCCTGGAACTCCTGCAGCGGGTTGGACCGATGCCGCCGCGAGTGCTCGACGTGGGCTCGGGCTCGGGGATCCTGGCGCTGGCCGCCATGCGCCTCGGCGCTGGCTCTGCCGATGCGCTGGACACCGACCCAGTGGCCGTCGAGGCGACGCTGGCCAACGCCGCGCACAACGGCCTGGCCGATCGCCTGACCGCTCGCCAGGGAACGCTGCCCGCCGCGCCGATGGCGGAACCCTATCCGCTGGTGCTCGCCAACCTGGTGGCCGCGGTCCTCGTCAAGCTGGCCGCACCGCTGGCGGCGCACGTCGCGGCCGGCGGGACGCTGATCGCCAGCGGGATCATTGCCGAGCGCGGCGACGAGGTGCTCCAGGCGCTGACCCGCGTCCGCTTCGCGCTGGGGGAGCGACTGGACGACGGCGAGTGGGTCTCGCTGCGGATGACGCGGCCGTGACGCTGCACCGCTTCTTCGTGGAGCCGGCCGAAATGGCCGGCGAGCGGTTCGTGCTGCCGGCGAGCATCGCGCACCAGGTGACGCGCGTGCTGCGGCTGCGGGACGGCGACGAGATCGTCCTGCTCGACGGCCACGGCGAGGCGGCGACGGTGCGCCTGGAAGGCGCCGAGTGCGTGGTGCTGGAGCGGGGTGCGGCGGGCGGGGAGCCGCGGCATCGGCTCACGGTGTGGCAGGCGCTGCTGCGGGGTGACCACCTCGAGCAGGTGATCCGGCACGCCACCGAGGTGGGCGTGGCCGCGTTCCGGCTCTTCGTCTCGGAGCGCAGCGTGGCGCGCGAGCTCTCGCCGCGAAAGCTGGAGCGGCTGCGGGCGGTGGCGCGCGAGGCGGCCGAGCAGTCGGAGCGAGGCATCGTGCCGGACGTGGCGGCGCCCGTGGGGTTCAGCGAGGTGGTGGCTGAGGCGGAGCAGCCTACGGTCCTGCTGTTCGAGCGCCACCAAGGACCAGGGCTCTCGCAGGTGGAGCCGCCGCGGGGCGTGGTCATCGGTCCGGAGGGCGGCTTCAGCGCGGACGAAGTGGCCGCGGCGGGGCGTGCGGGCCTGGCGCTGGCCGGACTGGGGCCGCGCATCCTGCGCTCGGAGACGGTGGCCGTGACGGTCGCCGCGGTGATCTTGTCGCGCACCGGCGACTTCGCCTAGGCTGCCCGCATGGCCGATCGCGCACCCGATCCGGACTGCCTCTTCTGCCGCATCGCATCCGGCGAGATCGCTGCGGACCGCGTCCTGGAGGACGACCGCGTCATCGTCTTCCGCGACATCAACCCGCGCGCGCCCACCCACGTCCTGGCCATCCCGCGCGAGCACATCGCCTCGGCTGCAGAGGTGACCGAGGCCGATGGCGATCTGCTGGCCGCCCTGTTCGGCGCCCTCAAGCGCGTGGCGCGCGAGGGCGGGCTGAGCGGCTACCGGATCGTCACCAACGTCGGTCCCGAGTCGGGGCAGAGCGTCTTCCACCTGCACCTCCACCTGCTGGGCGGAAGGCCGATGGCGTGGCCACCCGGCTGACGTGAGCCCGGTCCGCCAGCTCCGCGTCGTCGTC
>DASURX010000101.1:0-2888 GCA_036375355.1 Candidatus Limnocylindria bacterium | reverse complement strand
CGGATCGGGCCGATGCGCCACACCGCGTCGCGCAGCAGCGCCCGGTTCTCCGCCAGGTACGCGGCGATGAAGACCACCAGTACGAGCTTGATGAACTCGCCCGGCTGGAAGCCGATCGGTCCCAGGTAGATCCACAGCCGCGCGCCGTTGACCTCGACCCCGAACAGGAAGGTGAAGAGCAGCAGCGCCACGCCACCCAGCGCCCAGGTGTACTTGTAGTGGCGGAGCCAGCCGTCCTCGCGCAGCAGCAGCGCGACGGCCAGCATGGCCACCACTCCCACGGCGAACCACAGTAGCTGGGTCTGAGCCACGTCCAGGTTGAGCCCGAAGGCCTGGGTGGTGGCCAGCTGCGGCGCCAGCCGGTGCAGCATGACCAGGCCGATGCCGCCGATGGTCGCAACCAGGGGCAGGATCAGCTGGTCGCCACGGTATCGGGCCACGACCAGCACGACGTGCGCGCCGAACATGAGCGCGACATAGGCGAAGGCCATCGTCAGCGGTCCGGCCGATGCCTCTCCCGTCGTGGCGATGTGCGTGACGGCGAAGCCGAGCGGCACCAGCAGCAGGAGCGGCAGCAGCAGCCGCAGCTCCGTCCAGCGCCAGGTCAGGCGCGGCCGGCCCGGGATCGCCTCAGCGCTCAAGGCGCATCCTCACCCGGCCGACGCTGATCTCGTCCCCGTAGGACAGGGCTACCGGCCGATCGATGCGGTGGCCGTTGACGTAGGTGCCGTTGGTGCTGCCCTGGTCCTCGACGAACCAGCTCCGCCCCCGAAAGGTGAGCATGGCGTGGTTCGCGCTGACGAAGTCGTCCTCGACGTAGATGGTGTTGTTCACGTTGCGCCCGATGGAGCTGATCGGTCCCAGCGAGATGTTGCGCCCCACCGGCGGCTCCCCCTCCGGCGACTCGAGGACGGCCAGCCGCCCGATGCCGGCCTCGCTGGCCTGGTGCGCCAGCTCGGCGCTGCGCAGGTCGCGCAGCAGCGATCGCGCGAAGGCGAAGAGCAGCAGGTAGAGGAGCGCCAGGAAGCTGACCTGCAGGACGAGGAGCAGGATGCGCAGGATCTCGCCCGTCATCCCCGAACCTGGAACTCGATCTCGGTCGACCCGATCCGGATCCGATCGCCGGGGCCCAGCGCCACCTCGTTGACCGGCTGGCCGTTGACCAGCGAGCCGTTGCGGCTGCCGAGGTCGGCGAAGCCGTAGGCACCGTGCTGCAGCTTGAGCTGGCAGTGGTGCCGGCTGACGAGCGGATCGTCGACGATCACGTCGTTGTCGCTGGCCCGGCCGATGCTGATCAGCGGCCCGCCCAGGTCGAACTGGACGGGCGGACCGCCATCGGTCTGGACCAGCAGGTAGGCGCGGCGGGCCGATTCCGGCGTCGGCCCCGCGTCGGGGCGGGTGAAGACCACCGTGTCGGAGGACGCCGGCATCGGCCGATCCTCGCGCACCCGCGCGCCCTCGGCATCGGCCATGCGGGCGGCGACCCGGACGTCCCCACGCTGCACGCCGTCGTCGGAGAGGATGCGGACCCGGGGGCGGGCCACCAGGCTGTAGCGCTCGCGCCGGGCGCGTGCCAGGACGCCGTGTCCGAGGTCGTCCTCCAGCGAGCCGCGGTACGAGGCGAAGCCGGCATAGTCCCGCGGGTTCAGGTGGATGTCGTACTGGTTGGGAACGAGGACGCCCTCGTCGCTGAACGACTTGTTGGTGTCCATGGCGCGCTCGATGCGCTTCGCCAGCGAGACCGGCTGGAGCGTGGCGCCCAACCGTCCGGCAGGAGCCTGGAAGAGGCGCTCGAAGAAGGCCTCGAGGCGCGCGAAGATGCCCACGGCGGCGATCCTAGCACGGGGTCCCGGACGAGCGGCCGTGCCGGACCGGTGCGGTACCAACGTCGGGTTCCGCAGTACTTAAGCCGACTTCGGGCTGCTTGAGGGGCGTCGCTATACTGGCGCTCCCTACGGCTCTGCCGCACCTGGTACGAACATGCCCGAAGCACTGACTGAATCATTTTGCGAACGTTGCGGGACTCGTTATGAGTTCGCGGCGCCGACCAAGCTGAACACCGTTCGCAAGACGCGCGGCCTGATCACGGGCCTCAAGAACTACATCATGAGCCAGGACGCGCTCTCCGACGCCGTCGGCGACGCGATGCGCAGCGAGGAGGAGACCCTCGCCGCCGCCCAGCTCGAGGCCTTCCACGAGTCGTTCAACTTCTGCATCGACTGCCGCCAGTACACCTGCACCAACTGCTGGAACGACGGCGCCGGCCGCTGTCGCAGCTGCGTCCCCATTCCGGGCACCGACGACCTGATGGAGCGCTTCGAGGCGACCTTCCAGGCACAGCATCCCGAGCTGGCCGAGGCGGCCATGGCGGAGGAAGAGCTTCAACGGCGCCTGGGCGTCGAACTGTGGCCCACGTCCGACCTCGCCGCCGCGAGCAACGGCCACGCGGACGTGGAGTGGCCGGCCGAAGAGCTGTCTCCCGCCGCGTCCGCCGAGCCGGAGGCGGTGCCCGAGGCGGCACCTGAGCCCGTCGTCGCCGAAGAGCTCGAGCCGATGCTGGCCGAGGTCGAGGTGCCTGTGGCCGAGCCCGAGCCGGTGCTGGCCGATGAGCCTGAGCCTGAGCCCGTCGTCGCCGAAGAGCTCGAGCCGATGCTGGCCGCGGTCGAGGAACCTGTGGCCGCGCCCGAGCCGGTGCTGGCCGAGTTCGAGGAGCATCCTCAGCCCGCCCTCCGGGTGCTGAGCTGGGAGGACGACACGGAGTTCGAGCTCGAGCCGGAGCCGGTCGTGGCCGAAGAGCTCGAGCCGGAGCCGGTCGTGGCCGAAGAGCTCGAGCCGGAGCCGGTCGTGGCCGAAGAGCTCGAGCCGGAGCCGGTCGTGGCCGAAGAGCT
>DASURX010000100.1:0-3380 GCA_036375355.1 Candidatus Limnocylindria bacterium | reverse complement strand
TGTTGCTGCGAGCGTGGCGACTGTGGCGATCCTGAGGCTCATTCGCCGGCGAGCTTCAGCCCCACGACTCCGATGACGATGAGGCCGATGCAGCCGAGTCGCAGCCCCGCGCTCGACTCTCCGAGACACAGCATTCCGAGAATTGCGGTGCCGGCCGCCCCGATGCCGGTCCAGACCGCGTAGGCCGTGCCGATCGGCAGCTCGCGGGCCGCGAGGGCCAGCAGGTACATGCTCGCGATCATCGCGGCGGCCGTGCCGAGCGACGGCCACAGGCGGGTGAAGCCTTCCGCAAACTTCAGTCCGATCGCCCAGCCCATTTCGAGGACGCCGGCGGCGACGAGGAGGGACCACGCGGACATTCTGCACCTCCAGAGGAGTGGGAAGCGTCACCTGGTGCCGCGCCCGGCGATCGCCACCGCAAGCGGCCTGAGACGTGGCCGTCCGCTCAGGCTGGCGTCACGCGGACCCGCGTACCGCGGAACGTCATCCTTGATGGCGGTGTCGGCGCAGGCGGAAACCGAGCAGCACCAGGAAGATGCCATAGACGAAGGTGTAGGCGCCGATCCACAGCACCATGGCGAGTGCGCCGGCCCCCGGCGCCAGCGTCAGGAAAACGCCGAAGACAATCGCGAGAGCCCCGCTCAGCCCCAGCCACCATTCGTTCGTGATGGCCTTGCGCAGACGGATGGCGGAGGCAATCTCGAGGATACCGATGACGATGGCCCAGACCCCGATGACGTACGCGAGCGCCAGCGCGGTGAGGCCCGGCATGAAGAACGCCACGAGGCCGGCCGCGATACCGACGAGGCCGGCCAGGAGCAGGGCCCACCAGGGCCGCATGCCACTGCGGCCGCTGAGGGCGGCGACCACGTTGAAGATCCCGTCCACGAGGGCGTAGGCGCCGAACAGCAGCACCACCACCGCCAGGGTGAGCACCGGCATGGCGAACGCCAGGATCCCGAAGAGGATGCCGGCGGCGCCGCGCAACGCGAGGGCCCACCAGAATTGGGCCAGCAGGCCGGCGTCGCTTCCGGGAGTCCGATCAGTGCGGTCTCGGTCGCTCGTCGTTCGTGCCATGGCGGTGACTCCCGGGAAGATTGTCTGCCTGCGCGGACAGCCGCGCAAGCCGCTCACAGCAGCGGGGACAGGAGCCGCGCGACCGAGTCCCGGAACCGGGCGGGCGCCGGACGCTTGGAGTCGGCGCCGGGCTGAAACTCGGTGCAGAAGGTGAGGTCCCGGGCGAAGTCCGCCTCGAGCTGCTGGGCGAGGCGCTCGCTGTAGAGGATGGCGTTGAGCTCGTAGTTGATGCTGAAGCTCCGGATGTCGATGTTCGCCGAGCCGATGGAGCAGGCGCGCCCGTCCACGCTGATGGTCTTCGCGTGCAGATATCCCTTCTCGTAGAGGAACACGCGGACCCCGGCCGCCGCGATGTCGGCCACATAGGTATTTCCGGCCCATTGAGGCAACCGATTGCCCGAGGGGCGGGCACTCAGCATGACCCTGACGTCGACCTTGGCCAGCGCCGCCATCTTGAGTGCTTCGGCGAGGGTCGTGTCCGGTATGAAGAACGGCGATTGGATGTAGACGTGGCTCTGGGCGGACCCGATCATGAACACGTAGAGCTGTCTGATGGCCGCCCACTGGGAATCCGGGCCGGAGGTGACGATCTGGACCGGCACGTCGCCCGGGACCGGCTCGGCCGCCTCGAGCGGATAGTACGCGGGCGAGAAGATGTTGTTCTTCACCGCGTTGTGCCAGTCGACCATGAACACCGCCTGGAGGACGGCGGCGGCCTCCCCCACGATGCGCAGCTGCGTGTCACGCCACGACTGAAAGCCGGCTCCGCCGTCGAGCTGCTCCTGGCCGATGTTCATGCCCCCGGTGTAGCCGATCACGCCATCGATGACCGTGATCTTGCGATGGTTCCGGTAGCTGATCGTGTGGAGGCGGTAGAGCGGGCTGGTCGGGGCGATCTGGACGCCGGCCGCCCTCAGGTCCGCGACGTAGCGGCGGCTCAGATGCGCGCGGGACCCCACCGGATCGTAGAGCAGCCGAACCTCCACGCCCGCTCGCGCCTTCGCGATCAGGATGCCTTTCAGGCGGTCGGTGAAGGCATCGGCGGCCCAGATGAAGTACTGCAGATGAATGGAGTGCGTCGCGGCCTCCAGGTCCTTCATCAGGCTGGCGTAGAAGACGGCGGCGTCCTGCTGGATCTGGACCCGGTTGCGCGTCGTCAGGACGGAAGGCGAATTGTGTCGGACCAGTCTCAGCAGCCGGCGGCGGTTTTGATTGTCGCGGTCCAGGCGCGCGATCGCCGAGTCCTGGCTCGACAGGATCCGCTCCAGAACGGGTCGCGCGGTCGTCGCGAGGTCTTGCTTCAGCAGCCGAGCCCGCTTGCTGAAGGCCTTCGTGTCCCGGCCGAAGAGAAAGTAGATCAGGACACCGACGCCGGGGGCGAGGATGAACGCCAGCATCCAGGCGAGCGTCGCTTGAGGCGCTGGGTTCTCGGAGATCAGGAACCCCGCCATCCCGATCGCGTAGACGGCCAGCGCGGTCGTCACGATGGTTCCGATGCCGACGTCGCTCATCGGGGTGGGGGAGGATCGCGGCGATCGGAGGGCGCGCGGGCCGCGGTCAGGGGCGCTCCGCCTCGCTGCGCTCGCGGGCCGAGTGCCAGGTGCGGGGCAGGTGCCACCCGCGGCGAATCGCCATGAAGCGAAGTCCGAAGCACAGGGCCATGCCGACCGCCGCGACGGGGATCGACGGGAGGCCCAGTCCAGCGCCGATGACCACGACCGAGGCGCCCGCGAGCGCGGCGACGGCGTAGAGCTCGGCCCGCAGCACGGTCGGGATCTCGGCCACGAGGACGTCGCGCGCGATGCCGCCGCCGACGGCGGTGAGCACGCCCAGGATGATCGCGGCGAGCGGCGCGAGCCCGAATGCCAGTGCCTTCAGCGCGCCCGAGACGGCGAACAGAGCCAGGCCGGCGCCGTCGAGGACGAGCACCAGGCTCTGGACTCGCCCGGTCGGCGAGTGCGAGAAGAACACCGCGATGCCGGCGAGGACCGAGGCGGCGATGTAGCGCCAGTCGACGAGCGCGGCGGGGGGCACCGATCCGATCAGCAGGTCGCGCCCGATTCCGCCGAAGGTCGCGGCGGCCAGGGAGAGCACGAGGATCCCGAAGAGATCGAGGCGATGCTTGACCGCGGTCATCGCCCCGCTCAGCGCGAAGACGAACGTGCCGGCGAGATCGAGCGCCAGCACCAGGGTCTTCATGGCCGTTCTACGGCCCGGTCCGGGAGAGCCAGGCGTGCGTGCCGACGATCAACGCCTCCACGCCGGTCTCCAGGGTCGGATGGATCACCGGGGCGAACCGGGGA
>DASURX010000099.1:0-2120 GCA_036375355.1 Candidatus Limnocylindria bacterium | reverse complement strand
TGATCCACGCTCGCGGCGGGTTCGTCATGGCCCGCCGCGAGTGCAACCGCCATGCCCGGGCGACAACACGCCGATCGCCGCTTGCCGAGGCCGAACACCGCCGTCACGATCGGCGGCGGAGCGGGAGGCGCGGAAGAAACGACCCGGTACGAACTGCCGAACTAGAGATGCGGCAGGACGGTGGAGGCGAAGAGCCAGGTGCCTTCCGGTCGCGGGACGTCGGCGAAGTTCACGGTGAGCCGTCGTGCCCCCTGCTTGACGATTCCGAGCATGGCCTCGGTCACCTGGGCCGGCGTGCCGACCAGCTGGATGTCGTTCAGCGAGCGGATCCCGGGCGACGTCTTGAGCCGCTCGACCTCGCGCTCGTTCTCGGCGATGAGGATGCCCACCCGGACCACCTGCTCGATCGCGTCGTAGTCGCGGCCCACGTCGCGGCAGTGCCCCTTGAGGACCTCCTGCTTGTGGGCGTAGGCCTCCGGCCCCTTCCAGACGTAGTTCCACCAGTCGGCGTGGCGGGCCACCACTCGGAGCAGGAACTTCTCCCCCGATCCCCCGACCATGATCGGCGGAACCGGGGTGGGGCGCGGCTCGCAGGCGGCGCCGGTGATGGAATAGTGCTGGCCGTGGTAGTCGGCCGGGGCCTGGGTCCACAGGCGTCGGATCAACTCGATGGCCTCCGCCAGCTGGTCGATGCGCACGCGCGCCGGCGGGTAGGGCCAACCGTAGGAGCGGTACTCCTCCTCGTTCCAGCCGGCCCCGATGCCCAGGATCACGCGGCCGCCGGACAGGGCCTGGGCGGTCGCGGCCATCTTGGCGAGCAGCGCGGGATTGCGGAAGCTGTTGCACAGCACCTCGTGGCCGCACCGCTTGTCCGGATAGCGGGCGAGCGCCCAGGTGAGCAGCGTCCATCCCTCGGCCACCTTGTGGGAGCCGTACTGCACGTGGTCCGGCATCCAGAGGGCGTCGAACGGCGCGATGGTCCGGTCGAAGTAGGGGAAGGTGTCCTCGACGAGGCGCGACCAGATGTTGAGGCCGACCGGGATGGCCATGGCCGGCGCGGGTTAGCCGCGGAACTGCCGCCGGTCGCCAGACCGGAGCCAGAGCCGCACCAGGTGACGCCGCCGCTCCGGGTCGTCGTGATCCTGGTACGGCGTGCGCCCGTGGACGATCACGCGGTTGTTCAGCACCTGGATCTGGCCGCGCTCGAGCCAGAGGTCCAGGCGATGCGCCGGGTCGCTCAGGAAGGCGTCCATCCGCCGCACCGCCTCGGCGCCGTCGGCGTCGAGGGTGCGGCCGGTCTTCTCGTAGCCGCGGACGATGTGCCGGGCGTTGAAGCGCGTGCGCAGGGCGCCGTCCCACGCGAACACCGGGCGGACGTTCGTCGGCGCCGCGTCGGCCGCCTGGTATTCCTGATGGTCGCGGTAGAAGACCTCGTAGAGCCGGCGCAGCAGGGTGGGGTGCTCGCTCAGGAAATAGTTGTGGGCGGCCGCCGCGCTCGACACGATGCTCATGCCGCCGTCGCGGGCCGGCTGCAGGCAGAAGAGCGTCACGTAGCTCGGGGGGGCCTCGCCCATGCTGCTGTCGGTGTGCATCTCGAGACCCTCGGGAGTGAGCGCGCCGCGGGTCTCGGCGGTATAGGCCGCGCCGTCGTGGCGCACGTCGTAGATGACGGTGCCCTTCCACTCCTGCGCCACCGGCGGCTCGAGCAGGCTCATGAGGATCCAGTAGAGCGCGACGGCCTCGTCACGGGTCATCGCGTCCACCGGCAGCCGGTCCAGCATCACGAAGCCCGGGCCGGCGTCGAGCCGTCGGCGCACCTCGGCCATCCACGTCACGGTGGCCGCGAGCGGGAAGTGCTCCGGCAGCAACAGCAGCGTCGGCACCGGCGCGCGGCGCAGCTCGCGGAGCGCGGCGTCCAGCTCGGCCAGGACCTGGGCGGGCATCGGCAGCAGGTACCGATCGGCCGGCAGCGTCGGGCCGTGCCAGGCGGCGGACTCGGGCAGGGGGCGCGTCAGCATGGCGGACGTCAGAGCAGAAGATCGGCCACGCGCACGCGGGCCGTCGACCGGGCGAGCGGCGACACCGAGCCGTCGCGCTCCGGCACGAGGCGAGACCCGTAG
>DASURX010000098.1:0-3271 GCA_036375355.1 Candidatus Limnocylindria bacterium | reverse complement strand
AGCGCAGGGCGGCAGGTCCCACGGGCGGGACCGAGCCAATACGCTTCCGCGCGGGGTGGCGGCCTCGACGTCCGCCAGAATGCTACGCGCAGCCGGATGCGCTTTGGGTTGATCTTGTTCCTTGGCCACTTCCGCCGCCTCGCTAACCCCTCGCCGTCAGTGGTTGCGGGGGCTGGTGCTAGACTCGGCGCGGGTCGGCACCTCGGCTTCCCCGACAAAGGAGACTCGTCATGGCGCGCATTCCGATCGCTCCGCCCGGCATGAAGGATCAGCGCCCGCGCTATACGCTCGGCTGGCGCGTGGGCAACCACATCTACGTCGCGGGCCAGCTGCCGTTCGACAAGGACGGCAACCTGCTCGGCAAGGGCGACATCAAGGCGCAGACGCGCCGCATCTTCGAGCAGATCAAGATGATCGTGGAGGCCGGCGGCGGCAAGATGGACGACGTGGTGAAGGTCACCGTCTTCGTCACCGACATCCGGTATCGCGAGCCGTACGGCGAGGTGCGCTCGGAGTTCTTCGGGCCCAATCCGCCCGCCAGCACGCTGGTGCAGATCGGAAACCTCGCCATCCCCGACGCACTCATCGAGATCGAAGCCGTCGCGGCGCTCGACGGGTGACGAGGAAAGAGCGGGGAGGACAAGATGAGCGACAGTCGGATCGCGCCGGTGTTCCAGATCCTGGCCGAGGACATCCACGCCCTCGGCGTGCGCACCGTGTTCGGGCTCATGAGCGACGATACGGCCGTCTTGGCGGTCACGCTCGACGGGCTCGGCGTCAAGCTCGTCGGCGCGCGGCACGAGAACAACGCCATCGCCATGGCCGAGGGCTACGCCTACGCTACCGGCGAGCTGGGCGTGGCCGTCATCGGTCGTGGGCCGGCGACGGCCAACGGGCTCCACGCCGCCGTGGCGGCCAGCCGCATGGGCTCGCGGGTGCTGGTGATCTATGGCGACGCCGCCGTCGGGGGCGGCGCCGTCAACGGCATCGGCCCCGACTACAAGGCCTTCAACGCGCAGGCCGTCCTGGGGGCCGCGGGGCTGACCTGCTTCACGGCCGCCAGCGCGGCGACCGCTCGCCAGACCCTGGCCGACGCGGTGGCCGCCGCCAGCCACGGGGCGCTGGCGGCGCTGCTCCTGCCCACCAACGTCCAGATGGCGAACGCGGAGGTCTGGGGACCGGCCGCCGCGCGGCTCATCCCGGCCGGCGAGCCGGCGGCCGCCCGCCAGCAGTCCATCGACTCCGCCGCGGCGCTCCTTCACCGGAGCCGGCGTCCCGTCATCGTGGCCGGCCTCGGCGCTCATCGAGCGGGGGCGAAGGAGGCGTTGCAGACCCTGGCGGAGAACATCGGCGCCCTGCTGATGACCTCGGCCCGCGGCAAGGACATGTTCCACGGCCATCCGTACGACCTGGGCATCCTGGGATCGTTCTCCCACACGATGGGACGGCGCATGATGGACCAGGCCGATTGCGTGCTGGTGTTCGGCGCCGGGCTCAACTTCCTCACCATGAGCTTCGGGGCGTCCGTGCCGCCGGTCCCCGTCATCCAGGTCGACACCGTGCGCGCCCACATCGGGCGGTGGACCACGGCGGACGTGGCGGTGGTGGGCGACGCCCGGCGGGTGGCCGAGCAACTGCTGGCCGCGCTGCCCGCCCGACGCAGCTCCGAGAAGCCCTTTCACACGGCCGAGAGCCTGGCCACCATCGCCAGCTTCGACATCGCCCGGGACTTCGAGGCGGCGCACACCCCCCGCACCGTGGATCCCCGGGCGCTAGGCGTCGAGCTCGACCGGCTGCTGCCTCGGGAGCGAAACGTCGTCTACGACGCGGGAAACTTCCTCGGCATCCTGCCCTACCTCACCGTGCCCACGCCGGGCCATCTGAAGATGACGAGCGAGTTCGCGTCCATCGGGCTCGGCTTCGGCACCGCGCTGGGCGTGGCGAAGGGACGGCCGCGTGTCCCCACCGTGCTGGTGATCGGGGACGGCGGCTTCCTCATGACGATGAGCGAGCTGGAGACGGTGAGCCGGGAAGACATCCCGCTGATCATCGTGCTGATGAACGACTGCGCGTACGGGGCCGAGCTGCACTTCCTGGCCCTGCGCAAACTCCCCGTCGGCAAGTCGGTGTTTCCGGACGTGGAGTTCGCGGCGGTGGCGGAGGCGTTCGGGTTTCAGGCCTACACGATCCGCAGCCTGGACGACCTGCGCGCGCTCGGCCCGGTGCTGGGGAAGCCGGACGGCCCCATCCTGCTGGACTGCAAGGTCAACGCGGACATCGCCGCGCCCTTCATGGGCGAGTTCGCCGAGTTCGAAGCGCGACAGCACGGTTGATCAACCGGACCGGCCGCTCGACGACTCGGCCATCACGGCCGCGGCGATCTCGTAGGAGCGCCGGCGAGCTGGCTGATCGTAGATGTGCGACACGATCATCAGCTCGTCGGCCTGCGTGCGCTCCACGAACTCGCGCATCTCCGCGGCCACGGTGCCCGGCGCGCCGACGAACGAGACGCGCGACCGCCGGAGCGGATCGCCCCCATCGCGCAGGTCGCGCTCCCACTCCTTCGATGGCGGGGGCAGCTGGATCGGCCGGCCGGAGCGCAGGGCGGCGAACGACTGGCGCCCCGACGAGGCCAGGAACCGAGCCGCGTCGTCGGTGTCCGCCGCCACCACGTTCACCCCCAGCATCACGTACGGAGCGGCCAGCTGGGCCGATGGCCGGAAGCGCTCCCGATAGATGCCGATCGCGTCGAAGAGCATCGCGGGCGCGAAGTGCGAGGCGAACGCGAACGGCAGGCCCAGCGCCGCGGCCACCTGGGCGCCGAACGTGCTGGACCCGAGAATCCAGACGGGCACCCGCAGGCCGGCGCCGGGCACCGCGTGCACGACCTGCCCCGGCCGCGGATCGGCCAGGAACTCCATCACCTCGAGCACGTCGTTGGGGAAATTATCGGGATCGACGTGCAGTGTGCGCCGCAAGGCGAATGCGGCGGCCTGGTCCGTGCCGGGGGCGCGCCCCAGGCCCAGATCGATGCGACCGGGGAACAGCGCCTCCAGCGTGCCGAACTGCTCGGCCACCTGCAGCGGCGCGTGGTTCGGCAGCATGATGCCCCCGGCGCCGATCCGGATGCGCGAGGTGCCCGCCCCCACGTGGCCGATGAGCACGGAGGTGGCCGCGCTGCCGATCCCGGGCATGTTGTGATGCTCGGCCAGCCAGAACCGCCGATAGCCCAGCCGTTCCGCGTGCTGCGCAAGCTCCAGCGAGTGCCGAA
>DASURX010000097.1:0-30186 GCA_036375355.1 Candidatus Limnocylindria bacterium | reverse complement strand
CTTCAACGACACGAGCCACTCGCCGCGCCGCAGGCGCAGGCGGCAGGCCCAGCCCTCGGCGGCCAGGCGGCCGTCGCCGGTGTCCAGGTAGCGGTCCAGCTCGTCGAAGGTCTCCGCCTGGCCGAGGCGGGCGCTTCCCAGGCGCTGCGCGCGCTCCAGCGCGTGGAGCGGCGCGTCGGTCTCCGCCAGGAACTTGAGCTCGACCTCGACGTCGTCGGGCATCAGGTCGCGTAGCGGGCCGCGGCGTTGCGCACGGCGGTCGCCACGACCTCGCGCAGCTCGGGCGGCTCCAGCACCTCCACCGCATCGCCCCAGGACAGGATCCAGGGCCGGATCTCGACGATCCCCGCAACCTGCACCCGCAGCTCGACCCGCCCGTCGTCCAGCTCGCGGAGCTCCTGCGACCGATGCCAGATCGACTCGCGCACGCGGTGAGCGACCGAGGCGTCGAACCGAAGCCGCACGTCGGCCACGGCGGTCCCCTCCGACGACCAGATGCCCCACGAATGGGCGAGCCATCGGTCCGGGTCGAAGTCCTCGGGGATCTCGTAGCGGTCGGCCGTGAGCGTCGAAGAGCGGATGCGCTCGACCTTGAAGGTGCGCAGCTTGCCGACCGTCTCGTCCAGGCCGATGAGGTACACGCTTCGGCCCGCGGCATCGGGCTCCAGGAAGTAGGGCCGCACCCGGGCATGCCGCTTCTCGCCGCCCGACGGGGGCTCGTAGTCGAACTCGACGACGCGTCCGTCGGCCCAGGCCTGGGCGACGTGCGCGAAGTTGCGGGTGAACGGCTCGTTGGGATCGGCGCGGCCGACGGAGAGCATCGTGGCGGCGACGTGCCGCGCGATCGGCTGCGGCAGCAGGTCGGCCAGCTTGGTGAAGGCGCTGACCACCGCCTGGTCGTACTCGTCCGACCAGCGCGCGATCAAGCGCGACGCGAGGAACAGGACCACCGCCTCCGGGAGGGACAGCCGCAGCGGGGGCAGGAAGTACTTGCGCTCGATGCCATAGCGCCCGCGGCCGGCCTGGAAGACGGGCACGCCCAGCTCGTCCTCCAGCGCCCGGATGTCGCGGTAGATGGTCCGGGTCGTCATCCCCGTCAGGTCGGCGATGTCGCTGACCGCCACGCCGGCGTCGCCGGAACCGCGCGAGTAGAGGATCGAGGCCACGCTCAGCAGGCGGGCCAGCCGATCGCGCTTGCGGCCGACGCGATCGTCGCGGGCGTCATCGGCCCAGGCGCTCCAGTCGTCGGCAATGCCTTCCACGGCGCCGATGATAGACGCCGTCCTGCCGTGCCTCAGGGCGTGAGATAGAAGAAGGCGATCGCCAGGATCAGGTAGACGCTGGTGAGCTGCAGGCCCTCGACCCAGTTCGAGCGACCGTCGAGGGCGATGAATCCCGCCAGGAACACGCCGACCGCCACCGCCACGACCTCCAGCGGGCTGAACACGAGGGTCACCGGGTTCCCGACCAGCAGGCCGAAGAAGACCAGCACCGGCACCACGAAGAGCGCCACCTGGGTGGCGCTGCCGATCGAGGTGATCAGGCTGAAGTCCATCTTGTTCTTCCAGGCCAGCGTCACGCCCACCACGTGCTCGGCCAGGTTGCCGATGAGCGGGATCAGGATGATGCCCACGAAGAACTCGCTGATGCCCAGCGTCTGCACCGCCGGCTCCAGGGTGTGGACCAGGATCTCGCTGGTCCAGGTCAGCGCCGCCGCGGACCCGAGCAGCACCGCCAGCGAGCGCTTCCAGCTCCACGCCGGAGGCCCCTCGGCCGCGGCCTCCTCGGCGGTGGTGTCGGTGCGCAGGAAGAACCAGGTCTGCGCCAGGTAGGTGACGAGCAGGAGCACCGCCACGCCGATGGTCAGCGACTCGATCTGGCCGAAGCGCGGGTCGCCCGGGCCGGTGAACTCTCCGGCGCCGAGGATGAAGGCGAAGGTCGCCGGCACGATGAGGCCGATGGTGGCCAGGATCAGCGAGGCGGCGTTCATGCCGGTGATGCTCGGGTCGTAGCTCTGCACGCCGTTGCGCAGGCCGCCGATCAGCAGCGACGCGCCGAGCACCAGCAGCAGGTTGCCCACGATCGAGCCGGTGATCGACGCATGGACCACCGCGATCTTGCCGTCCATGATCAGGAAGGCGGCGATGATCAGCTCGCCAACGTTGCCGACCGTCGCGTTCATGATCCCCGCGATGCGCGGCCCGGCGGCGGCGCCAAGCTGCTCGGTGGCGTGGCCCAGCGTGTAGGCAAGGCCCAGGATGGCGACCGCGGCCACGCCGAAGGTGAGGGTCGGGTCGACGTTCGCCAGGCGCATGCCGATCGCCGCCAGCGTGCCGGCCACCGAGACGCCGTAGGCGATGCGGCTGAGCACGGTCAGCCGCCCGAGGCGGTGGCTTCGGCGGAGGGCGCTGCGGACCCGGCCGCGCTGCCGCTGGCGGCGGGGGACCGGCTGGGACGGGGCGTGGGGGTCGGCGCCGGCTGGGCCGGAAGGGCGGCGAACATGGCCTGGTTCAGTGCATCGTCGGTGCCGATCATGAGGAACACGTAGCCGTCGGTGGCCCAGGTGTAGATCATCGTACCGGCCGCGGTGGCGTTGTCCTCGGGTCGCACCCACGCCAGCCGGCCGGCGATCTGCTTGAGCTCCCACGGCTTGCGATCCAGCGCGTGAATGCCGACGTACTGTCCCGCGCCGGCGAGATAGGGCTCCAGCTCCTCCGTCGTGACGGGGTCGCCCTCCACCCGCATGGCGAAGAGCGACAGCGCGTGCGGCCGTGGCACGTATGCCACCTGCAGCGCCCGGAAGCGCAGGCCGATATCGCCGTAGGCCTCCCCGATGTCACCCGGCGTGTACGAGAAGTCGGCCGGCGACGGGATCGTCACCGTCTGGCCGCCGACCGTCGCCGGGATCAGCGCGGCGAGGTCCGCATCCGGCGGGTTGGTGTAGTACGGGGTCGGCTCGGGCGTGGGCGACGGGCTGGGCGTCGCGGCCGGGCTGGCCGGCGTGCCGCCCGACGCCGACGGGCCACCCGACGACCGAGGCGAGGCCGATGGCGTGCCGCCACACGCAGCCAGGACCACGGCGACGACCAGCAGCAGCGCGGGGACTCCGATCGGCGCGCGGGCGCCAGCGAGGCGTCGGTTCGGCATGGGAGCGGCGATCATACACCGCACCGCAGCCCGTGACGCCCGGGGCTCGGATATGGCTCAGGCGGCTCCGCGGACGGTCGGTTCGGAGGCTGGGCTGCGTTCGGAGTGGTCGCCCCGGCGACGGCTGGCGGCGGTCCGCGGGCGAACGGCGACGATGACGGCCAGGGCGGCAAGCACGTCGGCGCCGAAGCGCCGCCCCACATCGGCCTGCAGCCGTTCCAGGGCCGCGCGCCGTCCGAGCCGCTTGCCGGCCGCGCCGGTCATCAGCGCGTCGTACGCGTTCGCGGCGGCGACGATCTGGCTGCCGAGCGGCACCTCGTCCAGCGGCGCGTCGGCGCGGTGCCCGCGCACGATGGCAACCACCTCGCGCAGCGATCCGATCGTCTCCAGCTCGGCCCCTCCCACGACATCCAGGCCGTGGAGCCGGGCGGCGAGCTCGACCGTGCTGGCCGCATCGTCGCCACAGCCGAGCTGCTCGGCGATGCGGCGTGCCAGCGCACCGACCCGGTCGCCGTGGCCGATGGTCGCCTGGTCCAGAGCGTCGAGCGAGCGGGCGATGGCCAGCAGCGCGTCGCGCACCGTCTCCTCGTTCCCGCCTGCCGTCAGCGGCGGCTGGCCGGCGGTCAGGCGCGCGGCCTGCTCGACGATCTGGTCGACGGCGCCCGCATCCTCGGCGTGGGCCAGGGCCGCGTGCGCCAGGCGATCCAGCGTGCTGCGCAGGTCGCGCATCTCGCGCGGCACCTCGTCGATGCGGATGACGCGATCCTCGCCCGACTGCTTGCCGTAGTAGAGCGCCGTGTCGGCGGCCGCGATCAGGTCGTTCTTGTCGCGGGCGTCCCCCGGGAACGCGGCGATCCCGACCGTGATCGTGACCGGGCTCGGGTCGCGGGAGGTCAGCCGGGCCACGGCCGCGCGCACGCGCTCGGCGACCACCGCCGCGCCATCGGCGTCCACGCCGGGCAGGATCAGGGCGAACTCGTCGCCACCGTAGCGGAAGACCCGGTCCTCGGAGCGCGCGGCGCCGTAGATCGCCGTGCCGACCGCGTGCAGCAGGGCATCGCCTGCCGGGTGGCCAAGCCGGTCGTTGTAGGCCTTGAAGCTGTCCAGGTCCATCATCAGCAGGGCCACCGGGGCGATTCCACCCGCGGCCTGCCGGGCGCCCCGCCCGCGAATCTCGGGCGGCGCGGCGAGCACGTCGCCCAGTGTGCGCTGGAAGGCGCCGTGGTTGCCCAGCCCGGTCATGGCATCGGTATCGGCGCGCACGGTGACCGCCTGGTGCGCCTCGGCGTTGCGCAGGGCGATCGACGCCTGGCCGGCGAAGAGCTTCACGAGCTCGAAGTCCGCCTCGCTGAAGTGCGCCTCGGGACCCCCGACGCGCGAGATGTTCATGCAGCCGATGGCGATCCCGTCCGCGACGAGCGGCACGACCACCAGAGCCTCCGGATCGGGCGGCGTGCCGGGGATCTGCATGGCACGCGGGTCGGTGAGGGCATCGTTGGCGAGGACCGGCTCCACGTGCTCGACCGCCCAGCCCATCAGCCCCCGGCCGAACGGGACGATGTAGCGCGCGACCTGCTCCGCGTGCCGCTCCCGGGTGAGCACCGGCACCAGGATGCGATGGCTCTCGTCGGCGCGGTAGATCGACAGGTTGTCGTAGCTCACCACCGAGCGCAGGCCGTCGGCGATCGACTCCAGCACGTCGCGCTGGTCAAGCGTCGACAGCAGTCGCTCGTTGATCTCCAGCAGGCGGCGCTGTGACTGGAGCTGGCGCGCCAGCTCGGCGGACTGCAGCTCCAGGCGCTCGTAGGCCACGGCATTGGCCACCGCCTGCGCGGCGTAGCCGGCGAAGATGGTCATGGTCTGCAGGTCATCGGTGCTGAACTGGTCCCTGCCCAGCTTGGACAGCGCGATGACGCCCACCGCGCGGCCCTCGAACAGCATCGGCACCACCAGCATCGACTCCTCGATGTCGTCGGTGCCCTCGATGGTGTGGCCACGCTCGTCGTGCAGCGCGTCGTTGGCCAGGATCGGCTGGCCGTGCTCCGCCACCCAGCCGGTGAAGGAGCCCTCCCCGATGTCCACGCGCAGGGCGTCGCGGAAGTCGCCCTCGCCCAGCAGCCGGTCGGTATAGGCCACCGGCTCGCAGACGTGGCGCTCCCAGTCGACGGTGTAGACCCGGATGTCGTGGTACGCGGCCAGCGTGCTGGCCTCCGCCACGATGGCGTCGGCGATGGCCTGGACATCGGTCAGGCGGTTGAGGCGCGCCGACAGGTCCTGGATCGACCGCATGCGTGCCGCCTGGTCGGCGACCGAGCGATACAGCCGCGCATTGGCGATGGCGACCGCCGCCTGGTTGGCGAAGGACTGCGCCAGCGCCAGCTCGTCATCGGGCCACTCGTGATCCCGCGCGTGGTAGAGGCCGATGACGCCCACCGCGCGGTCGTTGCTCACCAGCGGAACGAGGCACGCGGTCTCGATGCCCTCGGCGTGGTAGACGTCCCGCATCGGGCCCATGGCGTCGGAGGTCGAGGCGTGCTTCAGCACCACGGTGCGTCGCTCGCGAACGGCGCGCACCCCCATCGCCGGGCTGGAGAGCGTCTGCTGCCGGACCCGCGCCTCGAACGCCTCGCCGAGGCCGCGCGAGGCCGCGGAGCGGAACGGCTGCTCGGTGTCGTCCAGCAGCCACAGGCCGGCCTTCTCGGCATCGAACAGGGACCGGGTGCGGTCGACGATGTCGTCGAGCACGGCGTTCAGGTCGAGCTGGCCGGTCAGCTCCTGGGTGACATGCCGCAGGGCGCGGGCCCGGGTGATCTCGCGCCGGGCCCGAGCCAGGATGCGCGCGTTGAGGAAGTCGGCCGCGATGGCGGAGGCGACCGTGCGTAGGAATGGCAGGCGCAGGCGGGAGAGCGGACCGTCCTGCGGGTCCTCGAGCAGGATTGCACCGAGCAGCTCTCCTGCCGAGCGGAGCGGCAGGTTACGGCCGATGTGACCCTCGGCCTCCGGGAAGCCGTCGGGCAGGCGCTCCGGCTCGGCGGCGAACGTAAGCCAACTCGGCGGTGCGACGTGGTAGCCGGCGTGGGTCTCCAGCTGCGCGCCGCCGTCTCGCCCGTCCCGGACGAGGTAGACGGCGACGCGCGCGATGCCGGCCTGCGCGCGGAGCACCTCCACGGCAGTACGCGCCACGCCCGCCGGGGTGCTCGATGCGCCGCTGCCCTGGGCCAGCCGCGACAGGATCGCCAGCTCGGCATCGCGCTGGCCCGGAACCTCGATCTCGGGCTGGTCAGCCGGTGGCGCCCCTTCCACCAGCAGCGCCTCGACATCCTGGCGGCGGTAGCGCCGATCGCCGCGGGCGTTGATGCGGAATGCCGGCAGGCGGCCCGCCTCCGTCCAGGAGCGCAGCGTATTGGGGTGCACGCCGAGCACCGCTGCGGCCTGGGCAACGCCGAGCAGCGCCTCCTGGTCGCTTCCCCGGTCGCGGTGCGCCTGCGGCATGCGTTGCTCTCCCAGCGGGGCTCGGTCGGTCGCGATGGAACTTTCGTTAGGAATCGGTGAATGGATGCTAGATCTGGCAAGGAGCCGGCTCGATGCCCCCTTGGTACCTGCCGCGCGTGGTACCGGCGCTGCGGAGGTCGCCGGCGCCAGGGGGTGCGTCAGCCGAGTACCGAGGCGATCGCCAGGACGCTGCCAAGTACCAGCGTTCCGCAACCGATCGCCACCAGCCCGATGCCTGCCAGCAGGCTCCTGCGGCGCGCGCCACCCAGCAGGCGCATCGCGTCGTCCAGCTCGAGCGCCGAGATGACGTAGCCGCCCTCGGGAGGCTCGAGTGCCGGGCTGCCGTCCGGCGCGCGCGTTACCGAGGCGAGCACCAGCAGCCGCTCGACGACGCTGACCATGCGCGTCGTGGAGCGCGCCACCGACAGGGAGCCGTGCTGCGCCTCGAGCCGGGCGATGGCCGCCCGGTGGCTCTCGTCGCTGAGCTCGGCGACGCCGCCGCGCCACACGTGCGGAAGGACCACCAGCGGCTCCGCCGCCAGCGCCGGGTCGATCGGCAGTGAGCCGTCGTGATCCCACAGCTCGAACCCGCGCGTCAGCCGCAGCCGCTCGATGGTCTGCCACCTGCCGTTCGGTAGCCGCACCTCAACGTCGCGGTGGAGTGCCACCAGGCGGTCGTCGCGGCTCGTGACGATCGGGTCCAGGCAGCGGATGCGCCCGGCGATCCGCACCGGGCGCCGTGGGGTCTCACCGGGATCCAGCAGGTCGCCGACGCGCACCCCGCGTGCGCCCGCCAGCCGCCTGCCGAGCGCCACGTGCGCCCCGGCGCGGCGGGTCAGCAGCCAGCCGGCGAGGACGAGCAGCAGGCCGATGCCGGCGACGATGAGGGGGAGCGGGTTGAAGGGCATGGGGCCACCGATTATCGCCTGATAAGCGGCTGGTAATCGGCCGTGGGCTATGGTCGCCGACGCCCGCGTGCCGCCCGGAGGTGGGGCGGCAGCGGACCAGCATGGGAGGTCCACCGCCACCGGGAGTCGTCCGTCGCTCGCCAACCAGCAAGGCATTCGCTTCGGAGGTTTCCCGATGTCCAGGAACCGAGGCGCGCCGATGCGCGCCGATTCATCGTCTCCCGCAGCGCCGGCCCCGGGCCTGCGCGTCGCGGGCATCCTGCTTCCCGCCGTCCTGGCGCTGGCCACCATCGGCGTGGCCGGCGTCGCCGCCGATCGCCCAGCGGGGGTCACGGCGCTGTCCGCGGCAGAGGCGGCCGACGCCGGCGTCGGCCTGGCCCTCGGCCGGCAACGGGTCGGCTCGGCCGAGCTGCTCGAGGTGAGCAACGCCGCAGGTGCGCGCGCCCGGCCCACACCGGCGCTGCTGGCGGTCTCTTCCGACGGCTCCCTCGCCGCACTGGCCGACGTTCGCGGGCAGGATCCCACCGCGCTGACCATCGCCCGTGTGGATGGTTCCCAACTGCGGGTCACCGTTCAGGGCGCGTTGGCGGCGGCCTTCGCCACCGACGCTTCCGCGCTTGCGTTCGTCGACGGCCTCGGCCGCCTGCTCATGCTCGACGCCTCCGATGGAACGGCAAGGAGCCTTTCCGACGGTCCGTACCTCGGGCCGCTCAGCGTGGGGTCCGACGGCAGCGTGCTGGCCCTGTCCGTCTCCTCGGTCGAGGCGCCGTTCGCCTCGCACGTCGTCCGGGTGGCGCTCGATGGTTCGCTCAGCGTGCTCTCGGATGAGCCACTCGCCTACGCCGCCTCCCCGTTGGCCGATGGCTCGCTGGCGATCGTCGCGCATCGGGACAGCGGCACGGTGGTGCAGCAGCTGCGCGACGGGGCGGCCAGCGTGCTGGTCGACCTCGGTCCGGGGGCAGTCAACGTCGATGTTGCCGCCGACGCGGCGGCGGTCGCCTTCGAGCGTGGCGGTGAGGTCTTCCTCCAGCAGCTCGGCCCGCAGAGGGCGCAGGTGCGCATCGGCTCCGGATCGAACCCTCGCTTCGCGCCGGACGGCTCCGGGCTGCTGGTGGACGCGGGCGGCGCCAGCCGCCTCATCGGCCTCGATGGGAGCCTGCTTCGCCAGTTCGCTTCGCCAGTCGGCTTCGTGGCCTGCCCGGCCGGGTGCGCGTCATGAAGGCTCGGTTGCGCACCATCGCGCGTTCGCTGGCCGCCGGCCTGCTGCTGTCGTTCGCCGGCAGCGGGATGGCCGCCGCGACCGACGACTACACCCTTCCGTTCTACGACCCGTCGGTCGTGCTCAGCTACGGCATGGACCGTGACATGCGCCTGTCGGTGCAGCTCGACTACACCGGCCAGGTCTGGTGGGACGGCGTCCCCCACTGGGGACGGGTGTATGACAACCACACCGGCCTCGACTACCCGATGGCGCTGCTGTCGAAGGTCGTGTCGGCCAAGGACGGCGTCGTCGAGGACTTCGAGGGGGGCTTCGGCACCCAGCAGTTCGGCAACTTCGGCAACTTCGTCCGGGTCCGTCACAGCGACGGGCGCCAGACGCTCTACTACCACCTTGCCAGCCAGGCCGATGGCGGCGTCTGGATCCCCGTCGGAACCGGGGTCAAGGCAGGCCAGTGGATCGGAAAGTCCGGCTGCAGCGGGCTCTGCTACGGCGCGCACCTGCACTTCGAGGTGCTCGTCCAGCAGACCCAGAACCTGATTCCCTCCGACCCGATGTTCCACCGCCTGTGGACCACCTGGCCCGGACGCGTGCCGTGGCTGGCGAGCTACGTGCGCGAGAGCAACGGCGGAACTGAGGTCATCCAGCGCTGGCGCACGATCACCCACTGGGTCGAATTCCGCAACACCGGCGGGCGAACCTGGCGGCAGGCGGGGGTACCGGGACGGGTGATCCTCGGCACCTGGAACCCGGCCAAGCATTCCAGCCCCTTCGCAGCCGCCGATTGGCCGGCGGCGTGGATCGCCACGACCATGGACGCCGCCTCGGTGGCGCCCGATGGCGTCGGTCGCTTCACGTTCGGGCTCCGCGGCTCGCCGCCGCCCGGGTCCTACAGCGAGACGTTCAACCTCGTGGCCGACGGGCTGGCCTGGTTCGACCACGCCCGCCTGGGCAGCTTCTACGTCCCGATCGTCGTCACCAACCTTCAGCAGTGATCCGTCAATCAACGGGCGTGGGGCGCCGGCCGCTCCACGCCCACCCCGACAAGGAGGCAGCCATGGCACCTTCCCGCCTTCCGCTGGTCATGACGATCGCTCTGGTGGCGCTGCTCATCGCCGCAGCGGCCTGCGGGGTCAGTTCGACGAGCGTGCCCACGGCAAGCCCTTCGGCCGCGTCCTCGCCGCAGGCCTCGGCCGCGTCGCCGACCGGCAACCAGTCGACCGCTCCCTCGGCCGACGCGTCGGCTGCCGCGATCGTGCTGCCGGATGGGTTCCCGGTCATGCCCGGCGCGGTGGCCGACGATCCGCCACGCCACGCCGACGCGGCAGCGTCGTGGCAGACCCAGGCCATCGGCCCCGATGTCTATGACTGGTACGTCGAGAATCTGCCACTCGCCGGCTTTCCGATCGACGGTCTCTACCCGGGCGGCACGGCGGCGGTGATCCTGTTCTCGACGCCCGACGGCGATGCGCTGCAGGTGGCGATCACCGCATCGGGAGCGGGCACGGCCTTCGAGGTCGCTCCGGCCGTGCGGTGAGGGAGCTCAGCGGTCCTCGTCCGATGGCAGCTCGGCCACGGCGGCGATACGGGCGTGCGCCGCCTCGGCCAGCGCTCTCGGATCGACGCGAAAGACGGCATCCGGCAGGCCGGCCGCCGCCCATACCTCGCGATGGCCAAGCAGCGCCACGTCCATGAGGACGGGGACCGCCGTGGCATGGCCGATGGGCGGCACACCGCCGATGGCGTAGCCGGTCGCCACGCGCGCCTCGTCGCCGGTCGCGCGCCGCACGTTCCCGGCTCCAAGCTCGGCCGCGAGCCGCGTCGCGTCCAGCCGGTCCGATCCGGAGACCAGGGCCACCACCGGCTGCCCATCGGCCATGAACACCAGCGACTTCACGATCTGGGCGACGTCGCAGCCGACCGCCCGAGCAGCGTCCGCGGCGGTGCGCGTCTCCTCCGGAAAGCGCTGCACCTCGATCGCAAGTCCGGCCGCGGCGGCGGCGGCCACCACCCGCGCGACGTTGGGATGGACCGGTGAGGACATCGCCGGATCATATCGGGCGTGCTAGGCTGGTGCGGACAACCCAAGAGCGACAGGGGAGCGCGTCAGCGCTGAGAGTGCGGCCAACCGCAGACCCTCGAACCTGATCTGGATCATGCCAGCGAAGGGAGTCGGTTTGAACCGTGCAGCGGCGCGCCCCACCCGGGGTGCGCCGTTCGTCGTTCGCGGGACCGATGCAGAGGCCGCGCAAACGCGCGCGGCAGGAGGTCGACGCCCGTGAAAGCGGTCGTGGTGGCTGGGGGAGATGCCGAGGAGGGCGATCTCGGCCAGCTGACGGACGCGGATCTCGTCATCGCCGCCGACGGTGGCGCGACGTGGCTCGATGGCGCCGGCCGCACGCCGGACCTGCTCGTCGGCGACCTGGACTCCGCCCCTCCGTCCCTCGTGGAGCGGCTGGCTGCCGCCGGCGTGCCGATCGAGCGGCACCCGGCGGCCAAGGATGCCACCGACGCCGAGCTGGCCGTCGACCGCGCGGTGGAGAGGGGCGCCGACGTGGTGGTCGTCATCGGTGCGCTGGGTGGCGATCGGCTCGACCACGAGCTGGCCAACGTCCTGCTGGTGGCAGATCCGGGGCTGTACGGAGCGGTCGACGACCTGCGGCTGGTCCGCGGAGCGACGATCGTGAGGGCGCTGGGGCCGCGTCGCACGCTCGTCCTGGACGGCGGGGTGGGGACGTTGGTCAGCCTCCTGCCGATCGGCGGCGACGCCATCGGGATCGGCACCTCCGGGCTGCGCTTCCCGCTCCACGGGGAGCGGCTCGGGTTCGGGCGATCGCGGGGCGCTTCCAACGTCGTCGAGGCGGTCCCGGCATCGGTCTCGCTGGAGCGCGGCGTGCTTCTCGTCATCGAGAAAACGACGGAAGGAGAGGATCAATGACGGTCACAGCCCGCGACGGTTCGTGGCGAACGGTCGACATCGTGGTGACCGCGGTGCTGGGCGTGGCATTCGGCGCCGTGTTCGCCGGCTGGAACGCCGTGACCCTGCCGCTGTTCGGCGGCCAGGTCAACCCATTCGCGTACCTCGTGTCCGGTGTCTGGCTGGTACCCGGCGTGCTGGCCGGCCTCATCATTCGCAAGCCGGGTGCGGCGGTCCTGGCCGAGGTGGTCGCCGCGGCCGTATCCGCGCTCTTCGCGCCGGTGTGGGGCCTCGATTCCGTGCTCTCCGGCGCGGTGCAGGGCGCTGGCGCCGAGCTCGTCTTCGCGGTGTTCCTGTATCGATCGTTCGGGCTGCCGGTCGCGCTGCTGGCCGGCGCCGGTGCAGCTGTCGGCGAGTGGATCCACGACATGCCGATCTACTACGCCGGCACCGCGTTCAACGTGCAGCTGGCCTACGGGCTGTTCATGCTCATCAGCGGCGTGCTGATCGCCGGGCTCGGGTCGTGGCTGCTGGTGCGCGCGCTGGCGCCGACCGGCGTGCTCAACCCATTCCCGTCCGGTCGGGAGCAGGCGGAGGTCTAGGCCGCTGGACGCGTCGCCGGCGTCAGGCTCGGCAGGCTCGGTGACGCCGGCGGGGACCGCCGCAGTCGGCCCGGCACACGTCGAGGCGCGGGGCTGGGGCTGGCGTCACGCCGGACGCCGCGCCTGGGCGCTGCGTGGCGTGGACCTGCGCATCGAGCCGGGGGAACGGGTGCTGTTGCTCGGCCCGTCCGGCTCGGGCAAGTCGACCCTGCTGCAGGCCCTCGCCGGCCTGCTGGATCCTCGCGGTGGCGGTGAGTCGGAGGGGACGCTGCGGGTCGACGGCCGTGACCCGCGCGAGGCGCGCGAACGCACCGCCATCGTCTTCCAGGATCCCGAGTCCCAGGTCGTCATGCCGCGCGCCGGGGACGACGTCGCCTTCAGCCTCGAGAATCGCTGCCTGCCGACCGAGGCGATCTGGCCGCGGGTCGACGCCGCGCTCGAGGCGGTCGGCTTCGGGTACGGCCGCGACCGCCCGACCGATGCCCTCTCGGGCGGCGAGCTGCAGCGCCTTGCGATCGCCGGCGCACTGGCCCTGCGCCCGGGGTTGATCCTGCTCGACGAGCCGACCGCCAACCTGGACCCCGACGGCGCCGAGCTGGTCCGGAGCGTGCTGCGCGGCGTGCTCGAGCGCCTCGGCATCACCATGCTGCTGGTCGAGCACCGCGTCGCCGAGGCGCTGCCGCTGGTCGACCGCGTGGTCGTGCTGGAGGCGGGCGGCGGGGTCGTCGCCGACGGGCGCCCGCGCGAGGTCTTCGCGCGGCACGCTGAGGCGCTCGAGGCCGCCGGCGTGTGGCTGCCCGATCGGCGGCTGCCCGCGCCGCCGCCCCGCGACCGCCCCACGCCCGAGACGCTCGTGCTGGCCGAGCAGGTCAGCTACCGCTATCCGGGCGCCACGCTCGCCGCCCTGCCGCGCACCGACGTGCAGGTGCGCTCGTCGGAGGCGCTGGCCATCACCGGGCCGAACGGGAGCGGCAAGTCCACGCTGGCCCTGCTGCTGGCCGGGCTGCTGCGCCCGGCCCACGGCGCCGTGCTGGCCGGCGAGGCGCTGGCCCGCGGTCGCGGACACGAGGAGCTCTGGCGCTGGCCGGCCGCCGACCTGGCCCGGCAGATTGGCACGGTGTTCCAGGATCCGGAGCGCCAGTTCCTGACCGGGAGCGTGCGCGAGGAGCTGATGCTCGGGCCGCTGCGTGCCGGCGTCACCCGGCCGGAGGCCACCCGGCGCGCGGACGAGCTGATGGAACGCCTGCACCTCGCAAGGCTCGCCGAGGCGAACCCGTTCACCCTCTCGGGCGGAGAGCAGCGACGCCTGTCGGTGGCCAGCGCGCTCGCCACCGCCCCGGCCGTCCTCCTGCTGGACGAGCCGACGTTCGGCCAGGATCGCCGCACCGCGACCGAGCTGCTGGCTCTGCTCGCCAGCCTGCGCGACGCGGGCCGTGCGGTCTGCTTCGTGACCCACGACCGGGACTTCGGCACCGCGCTCGCGGACCGCACCCTGCACCTGCGTCCCGCCGTGGCGGGCCTGGCCGAATGAGGCTCTTCACGCCCCTGCGCCCGGATCCGGGCGCGCCGCTGGCCCGCGCCAACCCGACCGCCAAGCTCGGCGCGGCTGTGCTCCTGATGCTCGCCCTCTTCGTGTCGGTCGACCTGCTGACGCCGTCGCTCCTGCTGCTGGTGGTGCTGGCCGCCATCCCGTTCACGGGCATCGGCCCGCGAACGCTCCTCGGACGGGTCTGGCCGATTCCGCTGGCGGCGCTCTCGGTGGCGATCTTGAACGCGCTCCTTGCCCCCGAGACCGTCGGCGAGGTGGTGCTGCGCATCGGCCCGCTGGTGGTGGGCCAGGGAAACGTGCTCAACGGGGCGGCGCTCGGGATTCGGCTCCTGGCGATATCCCTTTCCGGCGTGCTCGCGCTGGTCAGCACCGAGCCCGCCGTGCTGGCCGGATCCCTCGTGCAGCAGCTGCGCCTCTCGCCGCGCTTCGCGATCGGCGGGCTGGCCGCGGCGCGGCTGCTGCCGATCCTCGCCGCTGAGTGGCAGATGCTGGCGCTGGCGCGACGGGCACGCGGCGTGAGCGCGGGCTCGCCCGTCGGTGCCGTACGGCTCGCCTTCGGCCAGCTCCTGGCGCTGCTGGTCGCCGCGGTGCGGCGCGCCACGCGGCTGGCCATGGCCATGGAGGCCCGCGGCTTCGGGGCGCGCCCGTGCCGCACGGTGGCGCGACCGCAGCACCTCGTCAGGTCGGACTGGCTGCTCCTGGCCGGCGCCGCCGCCGTGGCGGCGGGCGCCATCGGGCTCAGCCTCGCCATCGGCTCCTGGCGCTTCGTCTTCGCCTGAGCCAGAGCCGGGACCCGGCTAGGCAAACGGCCTGGCCGGCTCGCCCAGGAAGGGCTCCAGCCAGGTCGGCTGGTGCCGGACACCGACGTAGCGCGCCGGGTCGAACGGCTCGAGCGGCAGGCTGCTCGCGCGTCCCTCCGCGATGAGCTCCGCCAGCAGCAGGCCGATGACCGGCGCGTACGGCAGCCCGTGCCCCGTCAGGCCGCAGGCCAGGAAGCCGCCGGGCACCGGCGTTCCGTCCTCGGCGGGCAGCGCGCCGACCATGGGGATCTCGAGCGAGGCGAAGTCGAGCAGCCCCGCCCAGCAGCGCACGATCCGCGCATCGGCGAGCGACGGGTGCACCCGGCCGAGCAGGCCGGCCAGCAGCGGCGGCACCTGGGGTCGCACGGCCATCTCGTAGGCGCCGATGCCCATTCCCTCGTCGGCCACGGCAAAGCCGCCGATGAGCACCTCGCCCGTGTCGAGCTGGCGCCAGTACTCGTTGCACTGGTTCGTCTCGAAGCCGGGGCCGAGCACGGGAGGCACCGGCTCGGTGACGCACACGTGCTCGCGGATGGGCGTCAGGTTCAGACCGATGTGCGGGACCAGCCACGGCGTCCACGCGTTCGTGGCCAGGACGACAGCACCGGCGCTCACCTCGCCCGCCGTGGTGGCCACGCCCGCGATGCGCCCGCCGCGGGCGAGCACCCGCTCCACCCGCACCCCGGTCACCACCGTCGCGCCGCGCTCGCGCGCGGCGGCGAGCAGCGAGTAGACCATCCGAATCGGGTGCAGCTTCCCGTCGTTCGGCGTCCACTTCGCCGAGCGGACACGGGACAGGTCGACCGCCGTCGTGATCTCGGCCAGCTCCCGGCCCTCGACGATGCGGACAACCAGTCCCTCGGCCGCCTGGCGCTCGGCCATGGCGCGGCCGTGAACCTCTTCCGTCTCGGTAGTGAACAGGTCGACCGACCCGGAGCGCTCCCAGCCGAACGGCTCGCCGAGCTCAGCGTCGAGCTCTTCGAGGAGGTCGAGCGAGCGGCACGTGTAGTCCAGGATCGAGCCTCCGCCGGCCGCCTGCACCAGGCGCGTGACGCGCGGGAAATGGCCGCCCAGGCCGGCCAGCGCCATCCCCGCCAGGCGCCCCGACGCTCCGGAGGCGGGGGCGTTGGCGTCGATCACCAGAGGCCGCATCCCGGCAAGCGTCAGCCGGTATGCGATCGAGGCGCCGACCATCCCCGCGCCGACGATCACGACCTCGGCCGCGGCGGGCATCTCGGCCTCCGGATCGGGGACGAAGGCGATCGGCTGCGGATCGGGGTTGAAGACTGGGGCTGGGGCGGGCATCGGAGGGCGAGTGTACCCTCGTGCCATGGCCAGGCAGGAGCAGATCACCGTTCGCGCCGGCGAGCTGCAGCTGGCCGGCACGCTGACCCTGCCCGACGCCCCGGCCGACGCCTCGGGCCGCTACCCGAACGTCCTGCTGCTGCCCTCGTGGCTGCCCCGCGACCGCGACGGTGCCTGGGACGTGCAGCGCCATGCCGCCTGGTTCGAGGCCGATGGCGTGGCGGCCCCCGGTTTGCTTGCCCGGATGGCGGGGGCCCTCGCCAATGAGAACGTCGCCAGCCTGCGCTGCGACCCGCGCGGCTGCGGCCGCTCGGAGGGCAGCTGGGAGGAGGCATCGCTCTTCGCCCGGATCGACGACGCGCGCGACATGCTGGCTGCCATGCGCTCGCACCCTGCGCTGGACCTGCGGCGCGCGGCAATCCTCGGCCACGGCGAGGGAGCCGGGACCGCCATCGCCGTCGCCATCCCCGATCCGGCCGTGAGCGCGCTGACGCTCATCGGTCCCGCGGCGCGCTCCTGGCGGACCGTATTGCGCAGCGGCTCCGCCGAACGAGGCCGCACCGGCACCGACCGCCGGCATCGGATCGTGGCCGCCCTGGACCGGGCCGCCGAGGAGCTGATCGAGCGGGCCCAGCGCCACGAGCCGTCGGCGACGATCCGGCTCGAGGAAGGATCGAGCGTGACCCTGTGGCTGGCCGCCATGGAGCAGGCCATCGGCACGCCCGCGCTGGCCCTGGCCACGATGCTCCATCGCTCGGTGACGCTCGTCTCCGGCGATCGCGACGCGTGGGCGGCGCCGGCCGAGGCCCGCCTGCTGGCCGATGCGCTGGTCGAGGCGGGCAACGCGCCCCGGCTTGTCGAGATCGCGGGCGCCGGGCACGAGCTGGCCGAGGCATCGGACGCCGAGATGGCAGCCATCGCGGCGGATCTTGCGGCGCGAATCGAGCCGCGCGAGCTGCCCCCTGTGCTGCTGGCGATCGAGGAGATGGGCTGAGGTAGCATGGCCGCATGAAGCCGTCGGTCGGCGATGCCGCGCCCGATTTCAGCCTCCCCGCCGACGACGGGTCCATCGTCAGCCGCGAATCCCTGCTGGGCCGTCGCTACGTCCTGTACTTCTACCCCAAGGACGACACGCCCGGCTGCACCGCGCAGGCCTGCTCTTTGCGCGACAACTTCGAGCGCGTGATGGCCACCGGCATCGACGTCTTCGGCGTCTCGCCGGACTCGGTGAAGAGCCACGTCAAGTTCCGCGAGAAGTACGGGCTGCCGTACCGCCTGCTGGCCGACGTGGGCCACCACGTCGCGGACGCCTTCGGCGTCTGGGTCGACAAGAGCTTCATGGGCAGGACCTACCAGGGAGTCGAGCGTTCGAGCTTCGTCATCGGTCCCGACGGCAGGGTCGAGCACGTGCTGGAGCGCGTGAAGCCCACCGGCCACGTCGACCTGCTGCTCGAGGCGCTGGCGGCATGAGCACGCGTGGTGAGCCGATGGCTCGAACCCTGGTGCTGTCGCTGGTCGTCGCGCTGGCGGCGCTTGCGCTGATCGGCCTCGTCATCGGCCTTGCCTGGCTCATGATGGGCGCATGATCTGGATCCTGACCGCGGCCGTCCTGCTGCTGTGGTTCATCGGCCTCCTGCTGGCCTGGGGACCGCTCGTCAACCTGCTTCTGGTGGCGGCCGCCGTGCTCCTCGTCATCCAGCTCATCAACGAGCGCGAAGCGACCGAGTAGGGGCACTCGGCGGGTCCGGGCGCGGCACGGCGCTTGCTTGAGGGGCGAGCCAGGAGGTTCGCCACGATGCTCTGGACCCTGATCGTCATCCTGGTTGTGCTCTGGCTGCTCGGGAACATCCTGAGCTTCACAGCCGGGGGCCTGATCCACATCCTGCTGGTCATCGCGCTGATCGTGCTGGTCGTCAACCTGCTCAGCGGTCGTCGCGTCGCCTGACTCCGGCAGCCAGGTGCGGGTCGCGCCGCTGCGCTCACCGTGTCGATCGCGACGCCCTAGCTGTCACAACCTTGGCTAGGCTTCGCGGCAGATGCGACTGCTGCTGTTTGCCGACCTGCACCTGGACGCCCCGTTCGCCTGGGCATCGCGCGAGGCGGCGCGCAGGCGTCGCCAGAACCGGCGCCAATCGCTGACCAGCCTCCTGGCCCTGGCCGCCGAGGAGAAGGTCGACGCCATCCTGTGTGCCGGCGACCTGTTCGAGCACGAGCGGATCACCCCGGACACCGTCGAGTTCCTGCGGGCCAGCTTCGCGCGTACCGACCGCCGCATCTTCCTGGCACCCGGGAACCACGACTGGCTCTCTCCGCGCAGCCCCTACGCGATCGCCGATTGGTCGCCCAACATCCACATCTTCACCGAGCCGGCGCTGACGCCCGTCCCGTTGGAGGATGGCGTGACGCTGTGGGGCGCCGCGCATCGGGCACCGGCCAACACCGACGGCTTCTTCGCCGGCTTCCGGGTCGATCGCGGAGGCGTGAACCTGGCCCTGGCGCACGCGTCGGAGCGGAGCCTGCTGGGCTGGCAGGAGACCGGCAAGCAGCCCCACGCCCCGTTCGACGCGGCCGAGATCGCCGCCGCGGGCCTCGATCACGCCTTCCTTGGCCACTACCACCGCCCGCGTGACGCCGAGCGGCACACCTACCCCGGCAACCCCGACCCGCTGGAGTTCGGCGAGGAGGGTGAGCGCGGCGCGGTGCTCGTCACCGTCGCTGCCGATGGTGCGGTGACCCGCGAGCGCCGCAACGTCGCGGTGAGCGCCGTCCACGACGTGACGGTCTCGCTCTCGGGCGCCGCGCACGGCGACGACGTGCGTGACGCTGTGGCGGCGGCGATCGCCGGCCTGGATGGCAGCGTGCGCGTGATGCTGGAGGGTGAAGTGGCGCCGGCGGTGACCGTCGACCTCGATGGCCTCCAGCGACTCGGCGAGCATCTCGATGGGCTGGTCATCGGCACCGGACAGCTCTCCCGGGCGCACGACCTCGCCGCGCTCCTCGATGAGCCGACCATTCGCGGCCAGTTCGTGCGCGACGCGCAGGCCATTGCCGACGAGTCGTTCCGGCAGCGCGTGGTGACCCTCGGGCTGCGTGCGCTCGACGGCCACGCGGACCTCGAGGTGGCCTGAACCGATGCGCATCGAACGCGTCGTCGCCCGAGCCTTCGGCCCGTTCCACGGCGAGGTTCTCGACCTCGCGCCCGGCCTGAATGTGATCGCCGGACCGAACGAGGCGGGCAAGTCCACCTGGCACGCCGCCATCCGGCTGGCGCTGACCGGGGTGCGCCGCGGCAAGGGCCCTGGCACTGCGGCCGAGCGGCAGCTGGCCGAGCGCCATCGGCCCTGGGGCCAGGACGACCAGTGGCTGGTGGAAGCGCGCATTACCCTGGACGACGGGCGGCGCATCGATATCGCCCAGGACCTGGCCGGCAAGGTTGCCTGCCGCGCGACCGACGTCGGCCTCGGCCGCGACGTGTCCAACGAGATCCTCGATGGCACCCCGGATGCGTCGCGCTGGCTCGGCCTGGACCGCGAGGCGTTCGCGTCCACCGTCTGCGTCAGCCAGGCACAGATCCTGTCGGTGGCCGATGCCGCCGAGCAGCTTCAGGAGCACATGCAGCGAGCGGCCGCCACGCGTGGCACCGACGCCACCGCGGCCGAGGCGATCGCCCGCCTGGAGCAGTTCCGTCGCGACGCCGTCGGGGCAGATACCGTCGCCGCCAAGGGCCCCCTGCGCACCGCTCGCAACCGCCTCGCCGCCGCCGAGGCTGCGCTGGCCGATGCCCGTGCGCGGCACGAGGCATACCTCGAGCAGGCTGCCGGCCTGGAGCAGGCCGAGCGGCGCGCCGAGGAGGCGCGGCGCGCGCTTGACGAGGCCGAGGCCGCGCTGGCCCGACGCGACTCGCTGCGGATCGCGGAGAAGCTGGCCCTTGTCGAGCAGCTGAGCGCGCGTCATCCGCGGCCTCCGCAGCCGATTGCCGAGCTGGACGATGGCGCCAGGCAGGTCGCCCGGGCGCTGCAGGCCTGGGACGATCGCCCGCAGCTGCCGTCACTGGCAGGCGCGAGCGCGGAGGCGCTGGAGGCCGAGCTCGCCTCGCTGCCGCCAGCTCCCGAGGGCGACACGCGACCGCACGCATCGGTGCTCGACGCCGCGCGCGGGCTTGACCTCGCCGACGAGGCGCTGCGGCAGCACGGCGCGCCCCCGGAGAGCGGGGCGCCTCTGGACGACTCCTGGACGCCCCAGCAGCTCCGCGAGCTGGCGCGGCGCCTCCGCGCTCCGCAGCTTCCCGATGCCGCCCGGCTGGAGGCGCAGCTCGCCTCCGCCAGAGCGGAGAGTGGCGCGGTCCCATCGCGCTGGCAGCTCCCGGCGCTGGCGGCCGTCGTCCTGCTCGGCCTGGGCGGCGCGCTGGGCATCCTGGTCGACCCGGTGATCGGCGTCGGGATCGCCGTCGCCGGCGCCGCCGCGGCAGCGGTGGCATGGTTCCTCGGCGGGTCGCGCCGGCGCGCCCGCGCACGCGTGGCGGCCCTGGAAACCGCCCTGGCCCCCTATCGCCAGGCCGCTGCCGCGGCCGAGCGCGACCGCCACGCGGCGATCGCCACCGCCCGTGATGCCGGGTTGCCAATCGAGCCGGAGGCAGTCGACACGCTCGCCGACCGGGCAGCGTCGGCCGCCCATGACCACCAGCTGGCCGCGGCATGGGACGCGAGGCACGCCTCGCTCGAGGCGCGGCAGGCGACCGCCCGGGCAGCGCTGCTCGGCGCCCTCCAGGAGCGCGGTGCGGAGGTATCCGGGCTGGAGCCGCGCGAGGCTCTGGCGCGGTACGTCGCGGCGAGCGAGGAGCGCTCGATCCAGGCCGAGCGGGCGGCGCGCGCCGAGGGCCTTGGCCGGCAGCTGGAGGCACGCCGGGTCGCAGAGGCGGCGCTCGGAGCCGCGACGCGGGCGCGCCAGGCGGCGGACGTGCGGATTCGCGAGGCGGCCCTGATCGCGCGGCTCGACGCGGACGCGGAGCCGACCGGCCTCGTGGCGGCACTGCGTGCCTGGCAGGAGCATCGCTCCGCGCAGATCGAGCGTCAGGCCGGCGAGGTTGCCGAGTGGGAGCGCCTCCAGGCCCTCCTGGCCGGGACATCGCTCGCGGCGCTGCGCTCCGAGGCAGCCGAGCGCGCGCGACGTGCCGAGGAGCTCGATGGAGCGCTCGTGTCACCCGCCGCCCGCGCCCTCGTCGACGCGCCGGGGCTGGAGGGTCGCATCGCTCGGCTGCGCGAGGAGCTCGCGACCGAGCAGGGCGCAGCCGATCGGCTCGGGGGGTCCCTTCGGCAGCTGGCGGCCGGGCTCCCGTCGGTGGCGGAGGCGGAGGAATCGGCGGCCGCGGCGGCCGCCGAAATGGAGCGCGTCGAGTCGGCGGCCCAGGTCATCGACGAGGCACTTGGGCTGCTGCGCGCCGCGGAGGAGCAGGTCCATCGCAGCCTGGCGCCCGTGCTGAACGATGCGGTGGCGCGCTGGCTGCCGGACGTCTGCGACGGCGCGTACGACGAGGTGAGCGTCGATCCGGCAACCCTGGGCGTCAGTGTCAAGGAGCGCGAGTCGGGACAGTGGCGACAGGTGCGCCTGCTCTCCGAGGGCACGCGGGAGCAGATCTACCTCCTGCTCCGCGTCGCGATGGCCCAGCACCTTGTGACGACCGGCGAGACGGCGCCCCTGCTGCTCGACGAGGTCACGGCGCAATCCGATGGCACCCGCAAGAGGCGGCTGCTGGAGGTGCTGCACGGGCTGAGCACGGAACGCCAGATCGTGCTGTTCACCCACGACGACGAGGTCGCCCGCTGGGCCGATGCTTCCCTCGACCCGGGCCGTGATCGGCTGGTCCGCCTCGCCTCGCCGTGGTCATCCGATCCGGGCCTCCTGCCGGCGCCGATGCAGACTGTCGGCTAGCATTCCGGCCAACCCGGCGCGCGAACCGTCGCGTCCCGCAAATCCGATGATCCAGCACGCAGTGCAGGCATGCCGAGCGATCGACTACCGACTCCCGAACGTGTCCTGGTCGTCGCCGCGCACCCCGATGACATCGAGTTCGGGGCGGCCGGCACGGTGGCGCGCTGGGTGGACGAGGGAGCCGAGGTCCGCTACCTGGTGCTGACGCGGGGGGACAAGGGGAGTGACGACGCGAGCACCGATCCCGCTGCGCTGGCCGAGCTGCGCGAGGGCGAGCAGCGCGCGGCCGCCGCCGAGATCGGCGTCGCCGGCGTCGACTTCCTGGACGAGCCGGACGGCCAGCTGGAGCCGAGCCTCCGCCTGCGCGAGCGTATCACCTACGCCATCCGCGCCTTTCGCCCCGAGATCGTGATGACCCACGATCCGACCGTGCTGTTCGTCAACAACGAGTGGGTCAACCACCCCGACCATCGCGCGGTGGGCCAGGTGACGGTCGACGCCGTCTTCCCGACCGCACGCGATCCGCTCAACTTCCGCGAGCACCTTGACGGCGGCCTCGAGCCCTGGAAGGTCGCGGAGTTGATGCTCTGGAGCACGAACGAGGCGAACCAGATCGTGGACATCGGCGGGACGCTCGATCGCAAGATCGCCGCGCTCGCCCATCACCGCAGCCAGTTCCACGACTTCCCTGAGACCGCGAAATGGCTCCGCCGCCACGCGGAGGAGCTCGGCGAGCGCGCCGGCTACCGCGCCGCCGAGGGCTTTCGGCGGGTGACCCTGGCCCGATGAGCACGGCAAGGGGAGGAGCTGCGCCACCCCCGGCTCGTCCGTGGCGGCGCCTGGCCGGGCTCTGGCTCGTGGCGGCCGTCCTGGTCGCCGCATGCTCTGGCATCGGCCCGGACGCCACGCCGTACCCCACACCCGCGCCGACGCCCGCCGAGGACGAGGCACGCACGACGGTGGACTCCTTCCTCGAGGCCTGGGCCACCGGCGACTTCGCGGCGATGCACGCCATGCTCCCCGCCTCCGATCGCCAGCGCGAGCCGGACGCGCAGTTCGCCACGCTGTTGGGGACGTTCGACGAGCTCATCGGCCTGCATGGGCTGACGTGGAGCCTGGGATCGGTCTTCCGCACCACGCTGCCGCCCGAGGCGCGGCCGCCGGACCAGCCCGCGCCCACGCCGACGCCCACGCCGTCGCCCGATCCGTCGGCGACTGCCACGCCAGCCCCCGCCTCGCCGACCGCCGAGCCCTCGCCCTCGCCGACGCCGGTGCCGCCCGACACCCCGCTCGACGGCCCGGTTCCGGCGCTGGTCGTCCCGGTTGGCCTGCACCTGGTCACCACCCACTTCGGCGCCATCGACCTCGACCGGCAGCTCATCCTGACCAGCGGCCCGGGCGGCTGGCAGGTCCGGTGGTCGCGCGACCTGCTCTTCCCCGACCTGCCCGCCGACGCGACGCTGGCGCTGACCCGCCAGCCGGCGGTGCGCGGCCGGATCGTCTCGGTCGACGGCACGGTCTGGGCGCAGACGCGAGATGACGGGGTGCGGGTCTATCCGCAGGAGTCGCTGGCCGGCCAGACGATCGGCTACGCGACCGCGGCCAGTGCGCAGGAGGCGGACGAGCTGGCCGCGCAGGGCGTGGGCGAGGGCGACCTGATCGGGCGCAGCGGGCTCGAGTTCGGTGCCGATGCGCTGCTCCGCGGTCGTCCCGGCTACGTGCTGAGCGCCGTCTCGCCGGCGGGCGACTCGACCACGCTGCTGGAGCAGCCATCCCAGCCGGGCGCCGACGTGGTGATCACCCTGCGCCGTGGCATCCAGGCGACCGCCGACGCGCAGATCGGCGGATACAACGAGGCAGCCACGGCCGTGCTCGATCCGCGCAGCGGCGACGTCTGGGCGCTGGCATCGGCCCCGCGCTTCAACCCCAACGCCATGACCCTGGGTACGACCTTGGGCGGGGTCGCGCTGGGAACGCCCTCGGCCGCCGCACGCTTCAACCACGCCACCGAGGGCACCTATCCGGCCGGCTCGTCGTTCAAGGTCTTCACCCTGGCCGCGGCGCTGCAGACCGGCGTGGCCAGCCCCGCCACCCGCATGAGCTGCAACGGCACCTGGACCTTCTCCGGCTTCACCTTCCGCAACTACCTCGAACACCGGCTGCCCGGGCTGGTGGACCTTCTGCAGGCCATGGCCTTCAGCTGCAACACCACCTACATGCCGCTGTCGGTGATGGTCTACGACAACGACCCGACAGCCCTCACCGACGTGGTCGCCGAGTTCGGGTTCGGCCGGTACAGCGGCATGCAGCACCTGGTCGAGGCCAGGGGCATCCTGCCCGACGCGGCCTACTACGAGGAGACGCCCCGCTGGGACGGGCGCCTGCGGCCCTACGGCCCGTTCGACCAGATCCAGCTGGCCATCGGCCAGGGCGAGTACCGCGGCTCGCCGCTGCAGCTCGCGCGCGCCTACGCCGCCATCGGCAACGGGGGAACGCTGTGGGTGCCGCGGATCGTGGTCGAGGCACGCCTCCCGGACGGCACGGTGCTCGAGCGCATCGAGCCGCAGGTGGCACGGGAGATCAGCGTCAGCGACGCCAACCTCGCATACGTGGTCGACTCGATGCAGGCCGTCGTCAACTACTCCTACGGCACCGCCTACGCAGCGTTCCGCGGCTTCGGCGTGCCGGTCGCCGGCAAGAGCGGCACCGCCGAGACCGGCGGCCCCAACCCCGACGCGTGGTTCCCGGCCATCGCGCCGGCCGACGATCCGGAGGTGGCCGTGGCCACCGTGCTGGTGCGCGTGCCGCTGGCCACCGGTGGCTCGGACGCGGCCCCGCTCGTGCGCCGCGTCATCGCCCAGTACTACGCTGAGCGCTGAGAGGCGAAGCGCTGAACCATGAGTCGAGCCCCAAGGCTTTGACACTGATCTCGCGGGCCGGGTAGCATCGGTCAGCCGCTCCTTCGCCTCGCCACTCGTTTGAGTTCGCCAGGGAACCTGCCGTGCCCCCACGCCCGTGCTAAGTGAGAACGCCATCCCGCTGAGGTTCCAGACCGCCGAGGTCGGCGTCGACTGGCTTCAGTGCAACATCGAGTGCCAGGAAGGCTGCCCGGTCAACACCAACTGCCGGGGCTACCTGATGCTTGTCGCCGAAGGCCGCTTCGAGGAGGGCTACATCCTCGCCCGCGACCCGAACCCGGTGGCGGCAATCTGCGGATACGTGTGTTCCGCGCCGTGCGAGAAGGCCTGCCGCCGCGGGGACATCGACAAGCCGCTGGCCATCCGCGCCATGAAGCGCTTCCTGGTGGACTGGCACTACGCCAACAACATGCCGGACAACATCGTGATCGGCACCCCCACCGGCAAGAGCGTCGCCGTCATCGGTGCCGGCCCGGCGGGCCTGTCGGTGGCCAAGGAGCTGGCGACCTACGGTCACGAGGTCCATGTCTACGAGGCCCTGCCGTCGGGCGGCGGCACCACCCTGATCGGCGTCCCGGCATTCCGGCTCCCGCGCGACGTCATCGAGCTGGACGTGAACTGGGTCGCCAAGCACGGGGTCCAGTTCCACTACAACGTCGAGGTCGGGCGCGACGTCACCCTGGACCAGCTGAAGGAGCGCCACGACGCGGTGGTGGTGGCGACCGGCTGCATGTTCCCGGTGGCCATGAACGTGCCCGGCGAGGAGCTGGACGGCGTGATCTACGGCGTCGACTTCCTCAAGCGCGCGAACCTCGGCCAGGAGCAGTGGGTCGGGGACCACGTGGTGGTCGTGGGCGGCGGCTACACCGCCATGGACTCGTCCCGCACCGCCCTGCGGCTGGGCGCCAAGACCAGCACCATCGTCTATCGCCGCGGCCCCGACGAGATGGTCGTGGACGAGGAGGAGCAGCACGAGACCCGCTTCGAAGGCGTCCGCTTCGAGTTCTTCGCCTCGCCGGTGGAGGTCGTGGGCGAGGACGGCAAGGTCACCGGCATCACCTTCCAGCGCACGCGCCTCGGCCCACCGGACGCCTCCGGCCGTCGGAGCGCGGAGCCGCTCCCCGGCAGCGAGTTCACGGTCCCCTGCGACATGGTCATCCCCTGCACCAGCCAGGCGGCCGACAACAACGTGCTGGGCGGCTACGGCGCGCGGCTGAATCGCCACCTGGGGGTGACCGATACCCGCGCCCCGGTCGAGGGCGGCTCGATCTCCTCGTGGCGCACCCCGCCGCTGAACGGGTCGACCCCCAGGCGCACGGACGGCACCCCCTACAACGCCCTGCGCTTCGACCTGAACCGCGGCTACGTGGTCACCAACCCGGACACCTTCGCCACGAACGTTGACGGCGTGTTCGCCTGCGGCGACTTCGTCACGGGCCCGGCCACCATCATCGAGGCCGCCGGCCGCGGCCGGCGCACCGCGCGCAGCGTGGACCGATGGCTCGACGGCGTCCGCGGCGAGGAGCTCGAGGAGCTGCCGGTCATCAACCGCGCGGTGATCACCCAGGCGCTCGATCACGACATGCCGCGCAAGTACGAGGCGATCCAGCGCCAGGAGATCCCGATGGCGCCACCGGAGCTGCGCCGCGACTTCACGCACCTGGTCGAGGTCGGCTACGACACCCGCTCGGCGGTGGCGGAGGGCAGCCGCTGCCTGCAGTGCAACCACAACATCAACATCGACGGTCCGCGTTGTATCCTCTGCGGACTCTGCGCCGACGTCTGCCCCGAGGGCGTGATCTACATGATCGACAAGGCGCAGGTGGGTGGCGACGACCCGGAGATCGACCTCTTCCAGTCGTGGCCGCGCGGTATCGCCATGATCATCGACGAGGAGCGCTGCATCCGGTGCAACCTCTGCGTCGAACGGTGTCCCACCAACTGCATCACCATGGATCGGCTCGAGCTCGAGCGGTTCACTCCTGACGGGAAGGTGCTCTTGGAGAGCTACAAGGACAACGTGCTCGGACAGATCGGTCAGCAGGCCGGGCCGGCGGTGCGCCGATGAGCTTCCTGGTCCGCGCCATCAAGGAATCGGGCCTGTGGCGGAGCCTCTTCCGCCAGCCCTACCCGACCACCAGCCGCACCCGCGCGCTGGCGGTCATGAACAACGTCTTCCTCCACCTGCACCCGGTGCGGGTAAAGAAGCACGCGGTGCGCTACACGTACACCTTCTGCCTGGGCGGGATCAGCTTCTTCCTGTTCCTTGCCCTGACGGTCACCGGCGTGTACCTGATGTTCTTCTACGTGCCGTCCATCAGCCGCGCGTTCCAGGACATCCAGACCATCGAGAACTCGGTCGCCTTCGGCTCGCTGATCCGCAACATGCACCGCTGGGCGGCGCACCTGATGGTGCTGACCGTCTTCCTGCACATGATCCGGGTCTTCTACCACGGCGCCTACAAGCCGCCGCGCGAATTCAACTGGGCGATCGGTGTCCTGCTCCTCTTCTCCACGCTGTGGCTGAGCTTCACGGGCTACCTGCTGCCGTGGGACCAGATCGCGTTCTGGGCCATCACGGTGGGCACCCAGATGGCGACCTACGCGCCGCTGCTGAACCAGGAGTCGAGCTTCATCCTGCTGGGCGGGATCGAGGTCGGGCAGGAGACGCTGATCCGGTTCTACGTGATGCACGTCATTGCCTTCCCGCTCATCGCCGCGATCCTGATGGTCGTCCACTTCTGGAGGATCCGGAAGGACGGCGGCATCTCCGGGCCGGTGTAGGCCAGGGACCGATGGACCGATGACGATCGAGAAGCGACCCAACGCCACCGCCGACAAGAACGCGCCCAGCCAGGCGCCACGCGTCCCGGTGGTCGAGCGTGGCACCGGGCCGAAGCTGCCCGGCCCGCCCGGCGTGCCGGGCACCGAGCGCTTCCGGCTGCTGGCCTACGTCAAGCAGGAGTCCATGGTCCGCGTCGACAAGCGGCCCGATGAGACGGTCCTGACCTGGCCGCATCTGCTGCGCGCCGAGTTCCTGATGGCGATGCTGATCAGCGTCGTGTTGGTGGTCACCGCCTTCTTCATCCAGGCCCCGCTGGAGGAGATGGCCAACGCCGGAAACACGCCCCACGTGGCCAAGGCACCGTGGTACTTCCTCGGCCTGCAGGAGATGCTCTCCTACTTCAACGCGACGGTGGTTGGCGTCCTGTTCCCGCCGATCTACTTCATCGGCCTGATGGCCATCGCCTACATCGACCGATCGCCGTACAAGGCGGCCCGCGACCGCAAGCTGGTCTGGGTCTTCTTCCTGTGCATCATGATCGGCGGCCTGCTGGTGACCTTCATCGGCTCCTTCTTCCGTGGCCCGGGCTGGAACTGGGTCTGGCCCTGGCAGGGGATCTTCTTCACCCTATGAGCATCCAGCACACCGGCTACGGAGAGGTGCCGCGCTCCCCCGTCGGCGAGATGAGCCGGCGCAGCTTCATGCGCCGCATGCTCGGCGTCGGCGTCGGCATCCTGTCCCTCGAGTTCCTGGCCGGCACCGTCAACTTCCTGTGGCCCAACGTGCGCGAGGGCCTGGGCGGCCAGCTGTCGCTGGGGTCGGCTGCGGACATCGCCACCAACTGGCCGACCTGGACCAGCGGCGAGCCGTATCCGTACGCGCCGGCCCGGGTCTTCGTGGTGAACGTCCCCGCCGGCAAGGCGCTGGTGGAGGGCACGCCCACGGAGGTGGCGGATCCCGGCGACCAGGTACTCGCGCTCTACCGCAAGTGCCCGCACCTGGGCTGCCAGGTCCCGCAGCTGTGCGACGCCAGCAAGTGGTTCGAGTGCCTGTGCCACGGCAGCAAGTACACGATCCTGGGCGAGAAGCGCGACGGCCCCGCCCCGCGCGGCATGGACCGCTTCAACGTGGTGCTCACCGACGGGGTGTACACGATCGACACCTCCGAGCTCGTCGACGGGCCGCCCATCGGCACGGCAACCTTCGATAACCGCAAGCCCACCGACATGCAGCACTGCACCGGCTGAGCCATGAAAGCCAAGACGCTGGGCGTGTTCATCATCATCGCCCTCGCGCTGTTCACCGCCCTCTACTGGCTGACCGATCAGAACCGCCGCGACACGGCCTACGAGACGCTGCAGAGCGACCTGGTCGAGTACGGCAAGACCGTCTTCGGCCCTCCCTCGGCCGAGGTCCCGGCCACGGCCAACTGCGCTCAGTGCCACGGTCCGGACGGCACCGGCGGCCAGGTCGGCAACAGCGGGCGCCAGGCGCCCAACCTGCACGGGCAGCAGATCGTGGACAAGCTCAAGGTCAACCCGCAGTACGTGAACCTCGTCATCCGCTTCGGTGGCGTGGTCGTCTCGGGCGACGTGAACTCGCCGATGCCCGCCTGGTCGACCGAGGCCGGCGGGCCACTGACCAAGGAGCAGGTCGACGCCGTCACGGCCCTGGTCGAGAGCTGGGCGGCGGAGACCGCCTCGCAATCCCAGGCGCCGGTTCCCGATACGCCGGAGGCGGGCCAGCAGGTCTATGCCGCGAACGGCTGCGGCGGCTGCCATGGCGCCGACCTGGCCGGCACCACCATTGCGCCCAGCCTGCTGAACATCGGCAATGCGCCGGTGACCGATGAGCTGCCCACGCCCATCAGCGGCCTGGACCAGCTCACCGCCGACTACGAGGCGGACCCGCGCGCGATGCTCGAGAAGTGGATCCGGGACTCGGCCACGAACTACAACGGCGGCCAGGCCACCGGCATGCCGCCGCACCCCGAGGGCCAGCTCAGTGCCGAGGAGATGCAGGCCCTGATCACCTTCCTCCTCACGCAGAAGCAATGAGCGACCGATGAGCACAGCCTACGCACCCCGGCGCCGCGGCGGCCTGGTCCGCATCGCGCGCGACGTGGACGACTTCATGAGCTGGCTGCTGTACGGCTACGAGACGTGGCTGGTCGCGGTGCTGAAGGGCGTCGCGCTGTTCCTGTTCATGTACTTCCTGCTGTTCTACATCCCGAACTACGTCTACTACGCGGTCACGCTCTACATCCCCTTCCTCAAGCTCAGCAAGGACGTCGGCTTCCTGGTGGCCAACCTGGTCGGCGGCGGGAACTTCACCGCGCTCATCGTGATGGCGGTGTGGGCCCAGGCGGCGCGCGGGCGCCACGGCTTCTTCTGGTCGCTCATCCGCTACCTGATCTTCCTGCAGCTGCTGCTGGACGCCCTGGTTCTGATCCCGTTCATGCTCTTCAACCTCGGCGGTGGATCGCTCATCCCGCCGGTCTTCAGCTTCCAGTCGATCGCGCTCGGCGCGGTGGCGGCGGGAATCGGCGCGGCGGCGCTGGTCTACCTGTGGTTCGAGTTCCGCCGCGTCACGCGGCGCGAGGCGCTGGCCGCGGCG
>DASURX010000096.1:0-2824 GCA_036375355.1 Candidatus Limnocylindria bacterium | reverse complement strand
TGTTCTACCTCTTCCCCCCGGTCTACGGCGTGCTCGGGCGGGTGTACCTGCCCGACCTGCCCGAGGGCCTGCGGTCGGACTCGATCGTGCTGGCGCTGCCGGCCGCCGTGGTGCCCGGCACGCTCGGGGAGCTGCTCTCCGCCATCCTCGCGGGGGGCGCTTTCGCGGCCTTTCTCTCCACCGCCTCCGGGCTGACCATGTCGGTGGCTGGGGTGCTGGACCAGGACCTCCTCCGCGGCCGGCTGAGCCGCCTCACCGGCGAGGACTCCACCGTGGTGCAGGGCTTCCGCGTCGCGACGGTGCTGGCCATGCTCGTGCCGTATGCCGCGGCGCGGTTCGTCGAGCCCATCGGCCTCGCGACCACCGTGGGGCTCGCGTTCGCGGTCGCCGGTTCGACCTTCTGCCCGCTGCTGGTGCTCGGGTCGTGGTGGCGCGGCCTCAGCACCGTGGGCGCGGCGGCGGGGCTCGTCTCGGGAGGCGTCCTCGCCGCCGGCGCGGTCGTGATCACCATGCTGGGCAGGCCGATCGACGGCTGGCCGGGAGCGCTGCTGGCCCAGCCTGCGGCCTGGACGATCCCCATCGCGTTCGCCGTCACCGTGATCGTCTCGCTGGCCACACCGGGCCGGATCCCCCGCCACACCTCCCGGACCATGGTGCGCCTGCACACACCGGAGGACCTCCAGCTGGAGCGGACACCCAGCCACCGCTGACCGCTGGGCGCGCCAGGACGACCGCTCGGCGCACTGTGACCTGCCACACACCCAGCGGATGTCGCCACCTGGCGCGCACCAGCGCGCAGCGTCTTCACCACGGCATACCGGGGGCGCACAGTGGGCCCGACCGCGGGAGTCGCCCGCGACCGGCCACGGAGGTGCGCAGTGAGCCACGACGCTCGCGAACACACGGGGACCTACATCGAGCTGCAGCAGACCGAGGAGTTCGGTGAGCTGCGTCGACGGTTCCGCAGATTCGTCTTCCCCATGACCGCGCTGTTCCTGGCGTGGTACTTCCTCTACGTCCTGCTGGCCGCCTACGCGCCGGACTTCATGTCACAGAAGGTCTACAAGGAGATCAACGTCGGGCTGCTCTTCGGCTTCGGGCAGTTCCTCTCCACCTTCGTCATCACGATCCTCTACGTCCGCTGGGCGGACCGTGAGTTCGACCCGCGGGCCGAGGCCCTGCACGACCGCCTTGAGGAGGGACAGCGGTGAGCGCCTTTGCCATTCCTGCCGCGACGAACGTCGGCAACCCCGCGCTGAACATCACGATCTTCGCTCTGTTCGTCCTGGTGACGCTGGTCATCGTCGTCCGCGCGGCCCGGACCAACACCACGGCCGCGGACTACTACGCCGGTGGTCGCGCCTTCTCGGGTCGCCAGAACGGCATCGCCATCGCGGGCGACTACCTCTCTGCCGCAAGCTTCCTCGGCATCGCCGGCGCCATCGCCCTCAACGGCTACGACGGCTTCCTCTACTCGATCGGCTTCCTGGTGGCCTGGCTGGTGGCCCTGCTCCTCGTCGCCGAGCTGCTGCGCAACACCGGGCGCTTCACCATGGCGGACGTGCTCAGCTTCCGTCTGCGCCAGCGCCCGGTCCGGACCGCGGCGGCCATCTCCACGCTCGTCGTCAGCTTCTTCTACCTGCTGGCCCAGATGGCCGGCGCCGGTGGCCTGGTCTCCCTGCTCCTCGGCCTCGACGGGGTGGGCGCCCAGCGCGTCGTCATCGCCGTGGTCGGCGCGATCATGATCGCCTACGTGCTCATCGGTGGCATGAAGGGCACGACCTGGGTGCAGATCGTCAAGGCGACCCTGCTGCTGATCGGGTCGGTCGTCATGACCGTCTGGGTGCTAGCCAAGTTCGGGTTCAGCCTCTCGAACGTCCTGGGCGCAGCGGTCGACAACTCACCCAAGGCCGGCGAGAAGCTGCTCGGCCCCGGCCTGCAGTACGGCAAGTCCGACCTGACGAAGATCGACTTCATCTCGCTCTCGCTCGCGCTGGTCCTGGGCACCGCAGGCCTGCCGCACGTGCTCATGCGCTTCTACACGGTCCCCTCGAGCAAGGAGGCGAGGAAGTCGGTCGAGTGGGCGATCTGGCTCATCGGCGGCTTCTACCTCCTCAGCCTCGTGCTCGGCTACGGCGCTGCGGCGCTCGTCGGGCCCAAGGCCATCGCGGCGGCTCCGGGCAAGGCCAACTCGGCCGCGCCGCTGCTCGCCTTCGAGCTCGGCGGCGAGATCCTCCTGGGCCTGATCTCGGCGATCGCGTTCGCCACGATCCTGGCGGTCGTCGCCGGCCTGACGATCACGGCGAGCGCGAGCTTCGCCCACGACGTCTACGCCCAGGTCATCAAGCGCGGCGAGGTCGACGCCGACTCCGAGGTCAGGGTGGCCCGGATGACTGCAGTCGTCATCGGCATCGTGGCGATCATCGGCGGAATCTTCGCCAACGGCCAGAACATCGCGTTCCTCGTCGCCCTCGCGTTCGCGGTCGCCGCGAGCGCGAACCTGCCGACGATCCTGTACTCGCTGTTCTGGAAGCGGTTCAACACCCGCGGCGCGCTGTGGAGCCTCTACGGCGGCCTGATCTCCGCGGTGACGCTGATCATCTTCAGCCCGGTCGTCTCCGGCAAGCCGGTCATCCCCGAGACGGGCAAGTCGCTGTCGATGCTTCAGGGTGTGGACTTCCACTGGTTCCCGCTCGACAACCCCGGCATCGTGTCGATCCCGCTGGCGTTCTTCCTCGGCTGGCTCGGCACCGTGACGAGCAACGAGGCGCCGAACGAGGCGAAGTTCGCCGAGATGGAGGTGCGCAGCCTGACCGGCCACGGT
>DASURX010000095.1:0-4565 GCA_036375355.1 Candidatus Limnocylindria bacterium | reverse complement strand
ACCCTACCGTGTGACCGGGCGTGTGCAGGATGTCGAAGACGAGATCGCCGATGCGCAGCTGCTCGCCCTCGCGCAGGTGCCGGTCGGCGGTCGACGGCTCGACCTCGAAGCCGTAGGCGTTCGGTGCGCTCAGCCGATACTCGTCGTCGGGATGGATCGCCAGCGGGGCGCCCGATGCGCGCTTCAGCGGGGCGTTGTCGAAGATGTGGTCGATGTGGCCGTGCGAGTCGGCGATGAGATGCAGCCGCAGGCCGTTGGCCGCCACTCGCTCGACGAGCGGAGCAGCGGCGCCCTTGCCAGGGTCGAGCACCAGCGCATCGGTCGAGCTGCCGTCCCAGACCAGGTACGCGTTCGTCTCCCAGGGGCCGAACGAGCCGACCTCGATGCGAACGGCGTGTCCAGGCTCCGCCGGCTCGCCGGACGCGCGCTCGATGTGCGCCTCGGTCATTCCTCCGAGGCTCCCGCCGGACCGATGACTTCGAAGCGCTGCTCACCCAGCCGCAGGCCGAAGGCATCGGCCAGGGCTGATGCCAGGCGTTCCTCGACCTCCTCCATGGGGACCGGCTGGCCGAGCTCTCCCGCCAGTGAGGCGACGCCCTTGTCGCGCAGGCCGCAGGGGATCATCTCGTCGAACCAGGCGAGGTCGGTATTCACGTTGAGGGCCAGGCCATGGGTCGTGACGCCGCGCTTCACGCGCACCCCGACTGCCGCCAGCTTGCGCTGGCCGCCGACCCACACGCCCGCCAGGCCGTCGACGCGTCCCGCCTCCACGCCGAAGGTTGCGGCGGTCTCGATGACTGCGGCCTCGAGCGAGCGGACATAACGGCGCAGGTCGAGCGCTTCCTTCAGCTCGACGATGGGATAGGCAACCAGCTGGCCGGGACCGTGGAAGGTGATGTCGCCGCCACGATCGATGCGAATCAGCTCGGCGCCGAGCTCGCGCAGGCGCTCGGGCGTGGCGATCAGGTTGGCGGCATCGCCGCCGCGGCCGATGGTGTACACCGGGAAGTGCTCGAGCAGCAGCAGGCGATCGCCGATGCGCCGTCCGCGCCGCTGCTCGGCCAGCTCATCCTGGAGCTCCCAGGTCGGCTGGTAGGGGACCGTGCCCAGGTGCTCGACGCCGAGCACGCCACCGTGCGCGGCCAGCAGCGGGTGCTCGTCGCTGGCCGGCCGGTACGGCACGCTTCGCGAGGGACGGGTCGCCCGGGGCGCGACGCGCGCCTCGTCCGGCGGCAGGGAGATGTCGCGCATCGCGCGCGTGGTGGTCATCGGCTTCAGTCGGCGGCGGCTGCCTGCCCGGGAACCTGCTCGGCGGCGTGGTACGAGGAGCGCACCAGCGGGCCGGACTGCACGTGCCGGAAGCCCATCTCCATGCCGACCCGGCGCAGCGCCATGAACTCGGCCGGGGTGTAGTACTTCATCAGCGGCAGGTGCTGGCGGCTGGGGCGCAGGTACTGGCCGATGGTCATCACGTCGACGTCCGCCTCGCGCAGCAGCCGCATGGCGTCCAGAAGCTCGTCCCAGCTCTCGCCCAGGCCGACCATCAGCCCCGTCTTGGTGACCATCGCCTCGAAGCCGATCTCGCGCGCCACGGCGCGCCCGTGCACCAGGACCGATACCGAGCGATCCCAGCGGGCGCGGCGGCGGACGGGGCGCTGCAGGCGCGGGACGGTCTCCACGTTGTGGTTCAGGATGTCGGGGCGCGCCTCGACCACGGTGCGGATGTCGGCCTCGCGCCCGTTGAGGTCGCTGATCAGGACCTCGATGCTGGTGCTCGGCGACTGGGCGCGGATCCGGGTGATCGTGTCGGCGATGATGCCGGCCCCGCCATCGGGCAGGTCGTCGCGGGCGACCATCGTCACCACCGCGTGCTTCAGGTTCATGAGGCGGGCGGCCTCCGCCACGCGCCGCGGCTCATCCAGGTCGGTCACCGGCGGCCGACCGGTCGCGATCGCGCAGAAGCCGCAGTTCCGGGTGCAGACGCTGCCCAGCACCATGAAGGTGGCCGTGCCCAGCGTCCAGCACTCGCCCTGGTTCGGGCAGCGGGCCTCCTCGCAGACGGTGTTCAGGGCTTCCGCGCGCATCAGCCGGTTGACCGATGCATACGTCTCGCCGATGCCGATCCGCACCTTCAGCCACTCCGGGCGGCGCCCGCCCGGCCCAGCGTTCTCCGGGATCGGGTCGCCGGGAGCCAGGAGCCCGCCGTCGACGCTCGGGCCGCCGGGGTACATCACCTCGGACGGCGAGGCGTGCCCACCGCCGCCGATCACGGACAGCTCGCCGAGGGTTGCGAAGTCGCGCGGTGCGTCGGGGGTCATGCTGCGAGTCTACCCAAGCCGCCGCTTCGCGTCCGGCGCGGCGTCGGGCGGCGGCGCCGCCGGGGCCGAGTGGCTATCGTGCAGGCGTGGATGCGGCAGCCGAGGCCGATGCCCTGGAGGCGGCCCTGCGCTCGGTCGGGACCCAGGAGCGAGCCGAGCAGGAGAAGCGCTACCTCAAGAGCGAGCTCGAGTTCGCCGGAGCCACGGTCTGGCAGACGCAGGCCACCGTGAAGGAGTGGTCGTCGCAGCACCGCGGGCTGTCGCACGCCGATCTCGTGGCCGTCGTCGGGGCGCTGTGGTCGCGCCCGCTGTTCGAGCGTCGCATGGCGGCCGTCATGCTGCTGGAGCGTCATGCGCCGTTGCTGGGACCGGCCGACCTGCCGCTCGTCGAACGGCTGGCGCGCGAGTCCCGCACGTGGGCCCTGATCGACGGGCTGGCGGCCGACGTCGCGGGCGCGATCCTGGCGTCCGACCCCCAGGCGGTCCGTCCCGTCCTGGACCGATGGGCCGGCGATCCTGACTTCTGGCTGCGCCGCACCTCGCTCCTGGCCGAGCTGCGGCCGCTCCGCGCCGGAGCAGCGCTCGAGCCCTTCCTGGCCCGGGCTGATGCGATGCTCGATGAGCGTGAGTTCTTCATCCGCAAGGCCATTGGCTGGGTGCTGCGCGAGGTCGGCAAGCGCCGGCCGGCGGAGGTCACGGCCTGGCTGGGGCCGCGCACACATCGCGCGTCGGGCGTGACGATGCGCGAGGCGGTCCGCTGGCTGCCGGAGGCGGAGCGCGATCGGCTGATGGCGGCCTACCGCGCCAGGCGCCCGGCTGATCAAGGGAGTACCCAGGTAGGGTAGGTACTGCCCGCCGGCGGTCTCGCGCGCCGATGGCGCGCCGTGGCCGTATCCATGCCCGGGACCACGGGCGCAATCGTCCTATTCCCCGCGCTCGCCCGGAATCCGACCATCTCGCACCATGACCGGAGCGCGGACGCCAACTGCGCGTCCAGGACGCAGGCCGATGCTGCTCGTCCTGGTGTTCGGGGTGTTCCTCGTGCTGGTGGGCGTCACCGCCTCGGCGCTCGTGGCCGTCGCGTCCAGCCACCTCCTCAAGACTGCGCTGGCGTCCACGGTCTCGGCGGACCGGGCGCTCGTCGAGCTCTTCGTCGAGGGCCACCTGCTCCGTACGGACCTCGCTTCCGACGGCGTGAACGCCGCACGGCGCGGCGAGATGCGGTCGCTGCTCGCCGCCCAGGTCCGCGCCGGCGAGATCCTGCGGGTGCAGATCCGCTCGCTGGACAACGTCGTCCTCTTCTCGTCGGAGGGGGGCAGTGTCGCGGCCGGGCCGGCGGCGGATTCGGCCTCGGTGCGCGCCGCCATCGTGGGGAAGTCGGGGGCGGCGGTGCTGACCGACGAGGCGCTGCGCTCCGAGGCGCCGGCGTCCGACGTCGACGCCGCGGTGGCCGAGTTCTGGCCGGTCCTGACCGAGGACGGGCGCCCGCTGGCCGTGGTCGCCATCCTCCGCGACGCAGGCCCGATCCTGGCCCGTGTGGCATCGGCCCAGCGCGACGTCGTGCTGGTCATGCTCGCGGCGGCCGCGGTGCTGGCGGTCATCCTGTTCGCCATCTTCCGCGCGGCACACACTCGGATCGCGCGGCAGCACGCCCGGATCAGCGCCTCGGCCCGCCTGGATCCGCTGACCGGGCTGCTGAACCACGGCGCGCTCGTCGCGCTCCTGATCGAGGGCCTGGAGGATGCCCGGCGCAACGGCACGGCGGTCGGCGTCGCGCTCCTGGACGTGGACAACTTCCGCCTCTTCAACGACACGCACGGGCACGCCGCCGGCGACGAGGTGTTGCTGCGCGTGGCGGGGCTCGTGGGCGCCATGGCGTCCGACGGGACCGTGCTGGGGCGCTACGGCCCCGACGAGTTCCTGCTGGTGCGCCCCGGAGCCCCGGCCGACGAGATGGCCGAGCTGGCCGACCAGCTGCGTTCCGCGGTGGCGGCCGAGACGGTCCAGTTCGGCGAGTCGGAGTGCCTGCCCGTCACCGCCAGCGCGGGGGTGTCGGCCTACCCGGAGCACGCCGACTCGGCGACCGAGCTGCTCTCGGCGGCAGCGGTCGCCCTGGCCGAGGCGCGCGGGGGCGGCGGCGACGCCACCCGTACCGCGCGCGGGCCGGAGGAGGAACGCGTGCCCTCCGGGAGCTTCGACGTCCTGCAGGGCCTGGTCATCGCGGTGGACACCAAGGACCGCTACACC
>DASURX010000094.1:0-3092 GCA_036375355.1 Candidatus Limnocylindria bacterium | reverse complement strand
GTTCGCACCGCGGGGCCGGCCTACCTGCTTCCGGTCGTCGTGCTTGGTGGAGCGTGGGGCCAGGTGCTTCTCAACGGCAACGTGCAGCCGGCCCTGATGCTTCTGCTGGCCCTGGTGCCGGTGTCGCGGCGGGGAGGGGCGGTGGCGCTCGCGGTGGCCACCATGATCAAGCTGCACCCAGTGCTGGGTGCTCTGTGGTACCTCGCCCGGCGTGACTGGACCGCCCTGCGCTGGTATGTGGGTGCCGCGGCGGTGCTCCTGCTGGTGCAGGCGCCGTGGCTGGGCAGCTTCGCCCGGTTCTACCTCTCTGACGAGCTCGCCTCGCCGTTCGGCCAGCTCGGCTTCGGGTTGCGTGCCATCCACCCGGTCCTGTGGGTTGCCGGCACGCTTCTCGTGGCCATAGCGGCCATTCGCTGGGCTGACACACGGGCGGGTTGGCTCCTGAACATCGGCCTCCAGCTGGTCGCCCTGCCTCGCGTTCTGCTCGTCAACCTGGCGCTGGTGCTTGCCGCGCCGCTTGCCCATCCGACGCCCCGGACCCGGACCTAGCGGCGACCAGCGGCCCGAGGTACTTCCGTCCGGTTCCGGTGCACCGGCGCACCGACTAGACTCGCGCCCGATGTCCACCACCGCCCTCTCGCCGGCCGCCACCTCGGCCGACGAGGCCGCCGAGCGCCGGCTGGCGAGGCTCCCCTCGCCGCTCTGGATCTTCGCGCTGGCCCTGGGCGCCATCCTCGTCGGCATTACCGTCACCAAGGGCGTCCAGGACCCGGACTACTTCTGGCACGTGACGGCCGGGCAGTGGATCGCCGAGCACGGCCGCGTGCCCACCACCGACCCCTTCTCCTTCACCTGGGGCGGCAAGCCCTGGACGCCGCACGAGTGGCTCTCCGAGGTGCTGATGTACTGGCTGGTCAGCGGGGTCGGCGCCACCGCGGCGCTCTTCGCCTGGGGCGTGTTCCCGGCAGCCATCGCGCTGGTCCAGGCGGCGATGCTGGGCCGCCAGGGCGTATCGGTCCGGGCTTTCGCACTGCCCGCGATCCTGCTCGGCCTTGTCATAACGCCGTACGTGACCCTCCGGCCACAGGCCGAGTCCTGGCTGCTGCTCTCGGTCCTGGTCTGGTTCCTGTGGGAGCTCTCGCCGGCGCATCCTCGCCGCGCCCTGCTGCTCGTCCCGTTCTTCGTGCTGTGGGCCAACCTGCACGGGGTGTACGTCATCGGCCTGGGGGTGGTCGCGACCTACTGCCTGTTCACGATTGTCAACCTCACCCCAATGAAGGACGCCAAGGGCTGGATGGCAGCCGGCGCGCTTGGTGCAGTTGCCGCCAGTGCCGCCACACCGGCCGGGCCTATCGGCCTGCTGTACCCCTTCCGCTACGTGGAGCTCTCGGACTGGGGACTCGCCAACATCCAGGAATGGCAGTCGCCCTCGTTCCACGAGCCGGCGCACTGGGCATTTCTGGCGCTGATCGTGGCGGTCGGACTCAACAAGGGACGAAACACGCCCGGCTGGCTGGTGATGCTCTCCTGGGTCGGCATAGCCATGGGCCTGGTAGCGCTGCGCAACGTCCCAATTGCCGCAGTCTTCTGCCTGCCCGCGCTGGCGCTCGGCATGGAGGCGCGTTTGCGCGAGCGCGCGGCGCACCGGCCTGAGCCAAGGCCGATCGCGCCCTCACGGGCGCTCGGCCGCCGCCTGCTCGAGCTGGGAGCAGCGATCATCGTGGTGGTCGGCTCGCTTGTCGTCCTCGTGCCGCCCGGCGTGGGTCCCGGGGTGGCCGAGAACATCGAGAAGCGCTTCCCGGTGCCTGCCGTGCAGCTCCTGCGGCGGGACCATCCGGCAGCCCGGGTGCTGGCCGACTACGGCTGGGGCGGATACGTCATCCACGAGCTGTACCCGACCGGCGGCCGCGTCTTCATCGACGGCCGGAACGACATGTACGACCAGCAGATCCTGGACGACTACGACGCCATCAAGGACGCCGATGCTGAATGGCCGGAGCTGGCCGATGCGTACGGCGTGGAGGCCATCCTGCTCGCGCCGACGCGCTCGCTCACGCGCGGTCCGGCGGTGGCGGCCGGGTGGTGCGAGGCTTATCGGAACGAGACCCAGGTCCTCTACCTGCGTTCCTGCCCCTAGCCGGTGTAGAACGCCATGGCCTTGACGAGGTCCGGAAACCTCATCTCGCCAGCCCTGATCGTCGCACTGGCGGTCTGGATCGCGATCGCCGGCATGAACCCGTGGGGGCTGCAGGACATGGCGGCATATCGTGGCGCGGCGGAGCGCCTCGTCCAGGGCCAACCGCTCTACCCGCCGCCCGGCCCCATCCTCGACAGCTCCGACGTCTATCGCTACGCCCCGTGGTTCGCACTGCTCTGGGTGCCGTTGGTGGCCGTACCGGAGTCCTGGGTAGCCGCTGGCTGGTCCCTGGTCCTGGTGGCGGCGAGCATTGGGGCAGTGTTGCCGCTCCTCCGCGACCGCCAACCTCTGCCGGTTTCGCTGGCCGTGCTTGGCTTTGTGCTCTGCCTACGTGCGGCGGCCATCGGCAAGGTGGAGCCGTTGATGGTCGCGGCGCTGGTTCATGGCGTCGAGCGACGATCGGGACCGCTATGGATCGCTCTCGCCGCCTCGCTCAAGGTCGGGCCGCTGGCGCTGGTCCTGGTGTACATCGGTCGCGGCGAATGGGCGCGCGTGGCGTGGACGGCCCTTCTGACCGCGGCGTTTGTCGCGCCGATGCTGTTGTTCGACCTCTCGCATTACCGCACGGAGGCGGGTGCTTCCATGTCGCTGCTGGCGCTGGCTGGTCCACTGCCGTGGATCGCGGCCGTGTGCGTAGCCGGAGCAGTCACCGTCCTTGTCGCCCGGACCAGGTGGGCGTGGCCCGCGGCTTGTGTGACAGCTCTGCTCGCTCTGCCCCGGCTTGGCTTCTACAACCTGCCGTTGTTGCTGGTGGGCGCAGCCGGTGGAGCTAACCGACGACACTCGCCGAGCGCCGGGTCCGCATCTCGGTAAGCCGCGCGCGGCCGAACCTGAGGATCGGCACTTCGATGAACCTCCGCGACAGATAGGCAACGGCCACGGTGACGAGCGTCAC
>DASURX010000093.1:0-2189 GCA_036375355.1 Candidatus Limnocylindria bacterium | reverse complement strand
CGTTCCCTACCCCGAGCGTCGCACCAACTGGGGCGCCCGGCTGCTGGTCGTCTTCGTCGGCTTCGTGCTGATCGCGGGCTTCGCCATCCTGACCTTCTCGCGCTGATCGTCCCGCTCGTTACGCGCCGCCTCCTCGAGCTGCAGGCGGATCCGATACAGGACGTTCCACTCCTCGGTGTTCAGGGCCGCGCCGTCGATGCGCTGCTGGATCTCGTCCAGCCGGGTCCTGAGGCGATCCGGCTCGCCGCGCAGCGTGCGGAACGCGTCGGCCAGGTCGTCCTCGAACGCCTGCGAGTCCTCCGCCCAGGTCAGGTATGCGTCGCGCAGAGCGAGCTCGCGCTCGATCGCGGCACGCGCCCGGTAGGCCTTCTGCTCGGGACCGATGATCGCGACGTTGGTGGCGTACGCGTACAGCTCGAGGCCGTCCGCCCGCAGGCGCATCGGCTCACCCCGAACCACCGCCCCCAGCAGGTGCCGGGCGGCGAAGCCGACCGCCCGCATCGGCCAGGTCAGAAAGCCATCGGCCTCGGTGACCTCCACACGATCGATGCCCAGCGCGTGCAGGGCCTGGCGCACCGCGTCGGCCAGGTGCTCGTCATCGGCGCCATCCTTCAAGGACAGGGCCGCCTGCAGCAGAGAGCGCTTGTTTCGCAGCCGCTGCACGATCGCGAACGGCGTCAGGGCCACCATCATCAGCACGCCCATCCCCAGGGATGCGGTGGCCGGGTAGCTGAATGGAATCATGCGCAGCCACTGCCGCGGGCTGCGATCCTCGTGGAACTCGACCCAGACCGTCGCGCCGGCGATCAGCGGCGGTGTCAGGACGACGGCCGCGCCGAGGGCGATCACCTGGAGAGGCTGCACGTCGAAGTTGCGGGGGATCACGCCGGTGGCATCCAGCGCGGCACCGACCAGCAGCGGCACGGCGAAGCCAACCAGCACGATGACCCAGCCCGCCGCCAGCAGGCTGATCACGGCCAGCACGCGACCCTGCTTGCCGGGGACCTGGCCGAAGTACAGGGCGGTCGCCCAGCCGAGGGCGAAGGACGCGGACTTGCTGACCGCCTGCCAGGCCAGCAGCAGGACGAAGGGTAGAAACGGCACGTGGTCCGGTGGGAAGCACGCCGCGTGCCGCGCGCCGCGTGCCGCGCGCCGCGGCGGCACTCTCCTGGCGTTGGGAGCCGGGCCGGTTCGCGCGTCCAGGCGCGTGATGCACCCGGTGACTGCTGCGCTCGAGATGTGGCCGATGCATGCATCCTGTGCATCGGGCGGACAGGCTCAGGCCCTCAGGCTCGCCGTTCGAGTCACCCCATGACTGAAACCGCCACTTCCAGGTTCCAGCAGTCACCCGGCGCATACCCGAGCGGCCAGACCGCGCCGGCCGTGGCGGACGGATAGACAGCGGCGGCCGATGCCCCGGCGCTCCCCGGGCGCTACTCCAGGGACAGGGGCTTGACCGTCATCACCTCGCCCACGCGCCCCTCCCACTCGGAGCGCGGCGCGTCGCAGTACAGCTCGATCTCGTTGCCGTCGGGGTCGGCGGTGTACAGCGAGCGCGTGACGCCATGGTCGATCGCGCCCTTGAGTAGGCCGTGCTCGCTCAGCACGCGGTGCGCGCAGCGCAGCGCCTCCTCGTCGGCGAGCTGCACGGCGACGTGGTAGAGGCCCACCGCCGTCGAGGCCGCACCTGGGGCGTGGGCACCCACCCGCAGCAGCGCCAGGTCGTGGTGGTTCTCGCCGCTGGCGGTGAGGAAGATCATCACGTTGCTCATCTCACCGGCGACGCGGAATCCGAGCAGGTCGCGGTAGAAGGCGAGGGAGCGGTCCAGGTCACGGACCTTGAGGGCCACATGGCCGATGCGCTGCGGGCTGAGCATGGACCGATGCTACCCCTGGACCGCCGGGCGGCGGACGGTCGGGCGCGCCCGATCAGACGGGTGAGTCAGCCGCCGAGGTGGATGGTGACCGTGATGACCCCCGCCCCGGTCGAGGCGTTGCTGACCGCCGCCCAGGCCTCTGGCGAGAGGTCAGCGACCTTCTGGTTGGCGGTGCCCCAGTAGCAGCCGCAGTAGTCCACCACCGGCAGCTGCGCGCAGCGGTCCGCGCAGACGGTCACGAACCGGGCGGCCGGCGGCGCATCGTAGTGGCCGCCCAGCGCGCCGGGCAGCGCCACCACAGCCTGCCCGCGC
>DASURX010000092.1:0-2336 GCA_036375355.1 Candidatus Limnocylindria bacterium | reverse complement strand
CCTGGCGGTCGCGGTGGTCGCGGCGCTGGGGACCGGGATCGCCAACGTCGTGGTGGCGATCACGATCCCGGTGATCCCCAGAGTCGCACGGGTCATCCGCGCCAGCGGCCTCTCCCTTCGCCAGGCGCAGTACATCGAAGCCGCGCGCTGCGTCGGCGTCGGCGACGCGCGAATTATCTTTCGGCACATGCTGCCGAACGTCGTGGCGCCGTTTCTGATCCTGCTGACGGCGTTTCTCGGGCAGGGCATCCTCGCCGAGTCATCGCTCAGCTTCCTGGGCCTCGGCGTGTCGGAGCCGACGCCGGCCTGGGGGTTGATGCTCAAAGGCGCCGGCGTCCAGTTCATGGAGCGCGCTCCCTGGCTGGCACTGGCGCCGGGGCTCGCCATCAGCGCCGCCGTCTTCGCCTTCAACTTGCTGGGCGACTCGCTCCGCGACATGCTCGACCCTCGCCTGCGCGTCTAGCCTGACTGGGACGCCCAGAGTGGTAGGTCTGGCCGGCGGCCGTAGGTTGAAACGGGTGCGACCAAACGGCGTGGGAGGGGTGAGGGCGGTGTGGACGTCACCGCGACCTCGGGGCTACGGTCTGGAGAACCACCACCATGCCAGCGCCGGGAGGCTCCCGATGACATCCACGACCGACCCCATTATCGCGCAGGTGCGGGCGGAGGTAGAGGGGCTGCTGGGGATCGTGACGGGTCCGGCGAGTCGGCAGCAGAGCGTCGCCGAGGTGGAGCTGGCGATCTTTCGGCAGGTGCTGAAACTGGGCGCGACGCTGCTGGGGCTGTTCTTCGTGGCGCGGGGGGCGGTGAAGCCGGCGGGGCCGGTCCTGAGCGAGGACGGCACCGAGTTGCGGTACCACGATCGGCGTCGGACCAGCTACTTCTCGATCTTTGGCAAGCTGGCGGTCTGGCGGCATGCGTTCACGGCGTCGGGCCACCCGGTGGTGTGCCCGCTGGACGCGGCGCTGAGCCTGCCTGAGCGGTGCTACTCGGACGTGCTGCGGGAGTGGGCGACGTACGGGGCGGCCGACGGGGCGTATCGGGAGAGCCAGACCACCCTGGAGCGGGTGCTCGGGCTGCGCCTGAGCGTGCAGGCGATCGAGACGGCGATGGCGGAGGATGCCGCCGACGTGGCCGCCTTCCTGGCCGAGCCGCCGGCGGCCAGGAAGGCGCCGCCGGGGAGCCTGCTGGTGGTCCAGGCCGACGGCAAGGGGGTGCCGATGGTGCCGGCCGAGACCGGTGCCCCGGTCGGGCGGCGCGAGGTCCGGCGGAAGCGGGGGCAGCCGCGCGGCATCATGCGGGAGGCGATCCTTCGGCAAGCTCAGGACGACGGCGGTGTACACGCTCGACCCGACGCCCCGCCGGCCGGCCGCCGTGCTGGCGACCCTGCTGCCGCTGGACCCGGACGGCGCGTCGGCCCCACCCGAGCGGGCGGACCGGGCGCGGCCGGTCGGCAAGGAGCTGCGGGCGACCATGGACGGCAAGACGGCGGCGCTGACCCGGCTGGCGGCGCGGGCGGCCCAGTACGACGGCCCGCAGATCGAGCAGCGGGTGGCGCTGACTGACGGCGCTGACGCCCTCCAGCGGGCGCTCCGGACCGCGCTGCCAGACACCCCGCTCGTGCTCGACGTCATCCATGCGCTTGAGCACCTGTGGGAGGCCGCCACCGGCCTGCTCGGCGAGCGGCACCCCGAGCGCACTGCCTGGGTCCGCGACCGCCTGGCCTTGCTCCTGGAGGGCCACGTGCTCGACGTCGTCGCCGACCTCCGCACGCTCGCCGACGGGCCCACGCTGAGCCCCACCATCCGCGCGCTCCTGGCTCGCACCGCCGGCTACTACGAGCGCAACGCCCCCCACATGCGCTACGACGCCTACCTCGCCTCAGGCTGGCCCATCGGCACCGGCGTCGTCGAGGGCGCCTGCCGCCACCTCGTCAAGGACCGCCTCGAACAGGCCGGCATGCGCTGGACCCGACGCGGTGCCCAGTCCCTGCTCGACCTGCGCGCCGTCCGCCTCGACGGCCAGTGGGATGCCTACTGGCGCTTCCACCGCCAGCAGCAACACCGACGCCGCTATCCCTTCACCTCCGCCGACGACATGCCCGTCGACCTCCAGATCCTGGACGCCGCGGCCTGATCCTCCTCCCCACTCGTCTTGGTCGCACCCGTTTCAACCCACGGCTCCGGGCTACCGGCTCCGCCGCGACGACAGGAACGCCACCAGCGCGTCGAGCTCGTCTGGCGCCAGCGTCTGGCCGTAGGCCGGCATGTTGTTGCCGCCGTACAGGATGCGCCAGGTACGCTGCTCACGGGTGAGGCGGATACGACCACCGCGAG
>DASURX010000091.1:0-2405 GCA_036375355.1 Candidatus Limnocylindria bacterium | reverse complement strand
GCTGTTCGTGGCGGTCGGCGCCGGGCTGCCGGTGTTCATGGACGTTCCCGGCGAGAACCTGAAGGGCGTCTACAGCGCCAATGAGTACCTGACCCGCGTCAATCTGATGGGCGCATGGACACCCGATGCCGACACGCCGGTGCTCCACGGCCAGCGGGTCGTGGTGGTCGGCGGCGGCAACGTGGCCATGGACGCAGTGCGCACCGCGCGACGGCTGGGCGCGGCCGAGGCGACGATCGTCTACCGCCGCGGCCACGAGGAGCTGCCGGCACGCGCCGAGGAGGTGCATCACGCCGAGCAGGAGGGCGTCCGCTTCGACTTCCAGGTGGCCCCGGTCGAGGTGCTGGGCACCGAGGACGGCTGGGTGCGCGGCATTCGCTGCGTCCGCATGGAGCTCGGCGAGCCCGATGCCTCCGGACGGCGTCGCCCGGTTCCCATCCCCGACTCGGAGTTCGAGATCGAGTGCGACATGGTGATCGTGGCCATCGGGACGCGCAGCAATCCGCTGCTGACCGCCACGACCGAGGGCCTCGAGGTCAACCAGTGGGGCTACCTCGTGACCGATGAGCACGGCATGACCTCGCTGCCCGGCGTCTTCGCCGGTGGCGACATCGTGCGGGGCGCCGCGACCGTCATCCTGGCCATGGGCGACGGCAAGCGCGCCGCGGCCGCGATCGACGCCTATCTCCGCGGGGAGTATCCGCCGGCCGACGACGCCACCGTAGGCGTCACCAGGGCCGCGAAGACGGAGGCGGCAGCCGCGTCAGTCGCCTGACGCATTCAACCGCGGGGCGTGCCACGCCTGCCAGGCACGCCCCGCCTCCGCACCTCGCTGACCGCAGCCTCCAGGCCCTGCGTCCACGGATCGCCATGCCCCGGAAGTGCCACCTTTGCCGGGAGCCGCTCGATCCGCGACAACGAGTCGATGGCCTGCTCCGCATCGGCTGTGAACGGGGCGACACGCGGTCCGCGTTCGCCGGTGGTGACTGCCAGCGTGGCGAAGGCATCCCCCACGAAGGCGACCTCGTACGCTTCGCTGTGCAGGACGGCGCTGCCGGGGGTGTGGCCCGGCGTCAGGGTCACGCGCGGCGAGCCCGGCGCGTCCAGCGTGGCACCGTCCCCGTAGGTCGAGACCTCGCGCACCACGGGTCTCTTGAGCCCGCCCTTGCGGAGGCCGAGCCACAGGAAAGCCAGCAGGGGCAACGGTCGGATCGGCCCGGTTCCCCTGGCCGGGTTGGGGACCTCGCCGCGAGCCAGCGCAGCATCAGCCTCGTGGATCCAGACGGGCACATGCCGCTCGCTGCGCATGCGCTCCGCGAAGCCGATGTGGTCGCTGTGGCCGTGAGTCAGCAGGACGCTGCGAACGTCGGCGAGCGTGCGGCCCATGGCCGCCAGCTCATCCGACAGGTCGTCCCATTGGCCCGGCAGGCCGGCATCGACGATCGCCACCTCGCCACCCTCCTCAACCAGGTAGACGTTGACGGCTCCCGTCCCAATGCGGCGGACATGCGGCGCGACCTCCATTGCGCTCAGCATAGACGGCTGCAGCGTGGCCGCCCGCTTGGGGCGCTTGATTGCGCTCACGACGCGACGGGCCCCGCGGATCGCGCAGGGACTTTGGTACCGCTGCGCAGCCTCGCCGGACGGGCGAGGATTCCCGCATGCAGGCGGAGCCAGAGCTCGTCGCGCGCTTCCTTTCCTTGGTGGCGCTCATGGCGGCCACCATCGAGTACTGCGAGCTGCTGCGACGGCGTCAGACTTCTCGGGCGGTGGCCCGCCTGCAGGTCGAGAGTGCGCAGTCCGGCCTCATCGGCCTCGTCCGGGTGTTCGCGGCCGACGGCGAGTAGTCGCCCCCACCGCCCGTCGCCCAGGCGGCGATCCCGTGAGGTGACCTTCGGCCCTTGGCTGGAGATGGCCGCAAGGGCAGCCTTCCGGCATCGTGCTTGTCTTCGTGTCACCCGACGACTGGCGTTCGATCGGCCGCATCATCCTCGTCGTGGCCGTCTGCGTCGGCCTGGTGATTGTCGTCGCGTTCCAGCTGGGCGCGCGAGCCGGGACCCTGCTGGCTCTCGCGATCGTGCTGCTCGGCGGCTTCGCCGTGCTGGCGGGCAGGCGCCGGCACCACGCCGCTGTGCTGCGCGACGCAGCCAGCCGCTATCGGCGCGATCCGACGGACGTCGCTCCCGGCAAACCGACCGACGACTGAACACCTCGACCCGGGCGACGGGGGCGGGTGCGGCGCATACCCCACCCGCCCCAGTGAAGGTGGCTAGAGCGCGACGAGCGCCTCCTCCTCCACGACGCCGCTGCCGTTCGCGGCTCCGGGGGCCGGCATGCCATCGGCCCCGGCCTCGGCGACTGTCTGGATCTCCTTGGCGTACTCCTTCTTGCCGCGCCCGGAGAGC
>DASURX010000090.1:0-4194 GCA_036375355.1 Candidatus Limnocylindria bacterium | reverse complement strand
GACTAGGACCAGCGGGGCGGGTCGCTCACGCGGCATGGGATGGATCATCCAGCAGCCGATGCAGCTGCTCCAGGTGCATCAGGTCGTGCACGCCGGCCCACAGCAGCCACTCCCCGCAGCGCAGGCGGCCGATCAGCGGATGATCGAGCGGGCACGGATCGCTCTCGTGCCCGGCGATCAGCGCCGCCGACTCGACCATGGAACGCCGCGACTTCTCCAGGTAAGAGCCGAGAAGCTCCCGCGAGGCGTCGGCCGGACCCGGAATGCCGGGCCGCACCACCGGCGTCTCCGCCGCGTCGGACGGCCAGCGGCCGGCCGCGGCCAGCGCCCCAGCCCGGGCGAGCCAGCGACGTGCCGCGGTGGTGTGCGCGAACGCCTGGGCGACGTTCCAGGTCTCCTCGCCACCGGGCGCGCGGAGGAGGTCGTCGGAGCAGGCGGCCAGCGCATCGGCCAGCGCATCGGCGATGGCCTCCTGCTGCGCCAGGATGCGAGCCGCCGTGCCGGGACCGGTGCGGCGCCGCAGCTCCCGGCGGAAGCCCATCGGCCCGTCGTCCATCGCCCGCCACACGGCGACGACGTCCGGGGCGGAACGCTGGATGACCGCCAGCGCCTCTTGCCAGGCGGGCGGACGCATCGGTCCCCTAGAGGCGCTCGAAGCGCTCGACGGGCAGGACGAAGACCGTGGCGCCGCCGACCTCGACCTCGACCGGGTAGGGCATGTAGAACTCGCCCGGCTCCATGATCGGGGGCATCGGGTTGACGAACTGCTTGCGCGAGTGGCAGTTGGCGCTGACGATCTCGAGCACCGCGTCGACCTGGTCGTCCTCCACCCCCACCAGGATGGTCGCGTTGCCCTGCTTCAGGAAGCCGCCCGAGCTGTGCAGGCGGGTGGCGCGGAACTCCTTCTCGAGCAGGGCGTCCACCAGGGTGGCCGCGTCCTCGTTGTGCACGATCGCGGTGACGAGCTTCATGGGGCGGAATCCTCGGCGGAATGCGATGGGGCGGATCGCGACGGGGTCGCTGTCGATTATGCCGCAGGGGAGCGCCCGGGGGCCACCCGTCACCGATTCCGTGCCCTTCGGCTCTGCGCCCCGCGCATCAAGCGCGGAATGCTGGGCGGGTGCATGCTTCGAGTGGAGGTGACCCATCCATGCGCGACACCCACCGACCAGATTACGGCGCCCGCAGCGGCGCGATCATCGGCGCGACCTGGCTGATCGGGCTGGGCCTGGTCTTCCTGCTGCAGCAGACCCTCAACCTCTCGTGGGGCGAGGCCTGGCCGCTGTTCGTCATCCTGGCCGGCGCCGCCGGCCTCGTCTCGCTGTTCGTGAGCCCCTGGCGCGGGGCGCGCCTGGTGGGCGTGGGCTGGCCGGTCTTCCTCATCGTGGTCGGCGTGCTGCTCCTGCTGAGCACGACCGGCATGCTGGGCATCGGCGTCGGCGAGCTGGTGAGCCGCTGGTGGCCGGTGGCCCTCATCGCGCTGGGTGCCTGGTTCCTGCTGATGGCGGCGGTTCCGTGGACCCGCGGCCGCGAGGGGGACTTCCGCGTCGACGTGCCGCTCGCCGGGGCCGCCGAAGCCTCGGTCAAGGTGCGCTTCGGCGGCGGCGAGCTGTTCATCGGTCCCGCGCCCTCCGGCAGGCTGCTGACGGGCGCGCTCGAGGAGGCGCCAGCGGTCACCCGCCAGACCGGGCCTGGCCGGATCGAGATCGAGCCGCAGTCGCCGCATGCCTGGCGCTGGCAATCCACGCCACGCTGGGAGCTGGGCGTGCCGGGCGAAGTGCCCCTGGAGCTCGAGGTTGAGTCCGGGGCCGCGCGCGGTCGCTACGACCTGTCCGCGACGCTGCTCCGCCGCCTGCGCATCGCGACTGGCGCCAGCGACACGCGGGTCGTGCTGCCGCGGGCAGCCGGCGAGACCACCGTGCGCGCCGAGGGTGGCGCCGCCGCGCTCACCTTCGAGGTGCCGGCGGGGGTGGCGGCGCGGATCCACTCGATGATGGCGCTGGGCAGCACCCAGGTGGACGAGTCCCGCTTCCCGCGCGCCGGGAAGGGTTGGGAGTCGCCCGACTGGGGTTCGGCGCCAAACCGCGTCGAGATCGACGTCCAGGGCGGGGTGGGCTCGGTCCGCGTGGTATCCGAGGCCTGAAGGTCGGGCTGGAGCCCGGGTGATCGGACCCCGCGGCGCTAGGGCAGCAGCTCTTGCACCGCGGCGCGGATGAGCTCGTCCGTCTGGTCGACGCTGCCTGACCCGTCCACGATCCGGAAGCGTTCCGGCTCGGCTGCGGCCAGGTCCAGGTAGGCGCGGCGCACCGTCTCGAAGAAGGCGACGCTCTCGGTGTCCTCGAAGCGGTTCCACTGCCCGCGTCGCTTGCGCCCGAGGCCGACCTCGACCGGCACATCGATCAGGATCGTCAGGTCGGGCAGCAGGTCGTAGGTCGCGAAGCGCTGCAGCCAGCGCATCTGCTCGGGGTCATTGCCGTAGCCGGCGCCCTGGTAGGCCAGCGAGGAGTCGAGGTAGCGGGCGCAGACAACCCACTCGCCGCGGGCCAGGGCGGGCTGGATGACGCGCGCGGTGTGCTGCGCGCGGGCGGCGGCGTAGAGCAGCGCATCGGCGCGCGGATCGAGGTCGTCGGAGACGTTGCGCAGGTGCAGGACCAGGCGGCGCACCTCCTCGCCCAGCGGCGTGCCGCCCGGCTCGGCGGTGAGCAGGACGCGCTGGCCGCTGGATCGCAGCCATTCGGCGAGGTGGCGAGCGGCGGTGGTCTTGCCGCTCCCCTCCGAGCCTTCGAGCGTGATGAAGCGGCCGCGCTCGGCGGCCGTCATCGGCTCATCGCCCCATCGGCTCAGCGCCAGGCGCGACCCTCGTCGGGGAGGAGCTCCACCCTGCGGTTCGGCTCGGCCCCGCGAGATCGCGACATCAGGTTGTTGCGCTCCGCCATCTGGTGCTGCAGGCGGCGGATGTAGGCGTTCTGCGGCATCAGCTCGACGGGGTTGCCCGACGCCTGCACCAGCCCGATCGCCTCCGCGGTCTCGCGCAGGGCTGCCTCGGAGGGATCGGCCTCCAGGTCGAACAGGCTGGCCAGCAGGTTCTGCATCTGCAGGATCGTGTTCGTCTTGAGCACGTAGATGGGCAGGCCGTTCGACTCCGCGTCGCGCAGCGCGGACGGCTTGCGGCGGTAGTAGTTGCGCAGGGTGACCACCGCGTCGGCGTCGTCCAGCTCGCGCGCCACGGTGACCGGCACGCCCAGCTCGCGGACCGCCTGCTCCAGGCGCTTGCGGCTGACCCCGAAGCCGAACAGGCTCAGGGGCCGATGGCTGCGGTTGGCCGATGGCACCCGGCTGGCGCCGACCTCGCGGTCGATGTCCGGCTCGCGGCGCGGGCCCTGCGCGTCACGAAGGGCCTGCTCCACCGCGCGGCGCGGATCGGAGGATTCCGCCGGCTCGAACCGATCGCCGGCGGCTCGATCGCCGCTCAGCCGCTCGCCGGGCAGGGTCCTGCCGCGTCCCGCGTTGCCGCGCCCCGGGAGGGGCCGCAGGCCGACGCCGGCGCCACCGAACGGGCCGCCACCTGCACCGTACGATCCGCCACGGCCCCGGCCGTAGGCGCCGAAGCCGCCGGTCGGCTCGAGCGGGGCGAAGGCGGGGTTGCCGGCGCTCGACTCGCTGATGCGGTAGTCGTACTTCGTAGCGGCACGAACCTCGCCGTCCTGCCGCCAGCGGGACTCGGGCGGAACCATGTGGCCGCGCAGGATGGCGTCGACCGTCTCCGCCACGCTGCGATGGACGATCACGCTGTCGCGCTCCACGATCTCGACCACGACGTCGAAGGTGGGCGGCGCCTTGCGCTCGAGGACGGTCTTCTGCGTCCCGCGCCGCCGCGCCTCCTCGTCGCCCAGGGTGACCGTCTGGATGCCGCCCACCAGGTCGGACAGGGTCGGGTTGAGCATCAGGTTGTCGAGCGTGTTGCCGTGCGCGGTGCCGACCAGCTGCACGCCGCGCTCGGCGATGGTGCGCGCCGCGGCCGCCTCCAGCTCGGTCCCGATCTCGTCGATGACGATGACCTCGGGCATGTGGTTCTCGACCGCCTCGATCATCACGCTGTGCTGGTCCGTCGGCGTGCGGACCTGCATGCGCCGCGCGTCGCCGATCCCGGGATGCGGGATGTCGCCATCGCCGGCGATCTCGTTCGAGGTGTCC
>DASURX010000089.1:0-9539 GCA_036375355.1 Candidatus Limnocylindria bacterium | reverse complement strand
AACGGCTCCAGGCGCACGGCGTCGAGCGGGGCGTCGAGCTCGCGCAGCGCACCGCGCATCAGGCCCAGGTGGACGCCGCACACGACGTCCCGCCGTTCGCGCGCCAGCGGCCCGAACGGGCAGCGCCGCAGGCGGATCGGGTCGGCGGCGAGGCCCAGGGGCTCTGGGGCGAAGCCTGCGTCGTCCAGCAGCGCGACCAGCTGCTGGCGCGCATCGCCGGGATCAGTTGGGGTGGGGCGGCCGGACGCGACGTTACGGCCCCAGCGCTCGCCGGCGCCGACGGCGGCCTGGGGGCCATCCGCGCGCCGCGCGAGCTCCTCGGCCAGCACCGCGGCGAGCTCGTGGTACGGCGCGTCATCGACGCCTGTGGCCGTGTCAGTCGCTGCGTAACGCATGGCAGGTCGACCGCGCCCCGCCGGCGAGGCGACGTCCCGAACCGCCAGGCCCGCGCCGACCAGCTGGTCGAGCTGCTCTCGCACGCTGTTCGGGTGCAGCCCCACCGCGTCCGCCAACTGGCGGACGCCCATCGGTCCATCAGCTGCGCGCAGGAGGGTGAGCAGCCGGCTGCGGGTGACGCCCGCCAGGACGCGGTGCCGGACGGTCTCGCTGTTCACGCTTGCATTTTGCACGGCGATAGCCGTAAATATCAAGCATCACCTCGGGCCTCGTCCATTCACCCGCCAACGAAGAGGTCTCGCACCATGATCACCACACCCAACGCCGAGGCCGCGGACGCCATCCGCGCCCACCACGCCGAACTATCGGACGGCCTGCGCCGTCGCGTGGCTGCCCTGGACGAGGCGGTCGCGCAGCGGCAGGAGCACGCACCGGCCCAGGCCGAGGTCCTCGCCTTCCTGGACGGGGAGCTGCTGCCCCACGCCGCGGCCGAGGAGAAGGCGCTCTACCCCGCCGGCGAGGTCGGGCCGACCGCGCTGCTGGTTCGCTCGATGATCGGCGAGCACCGCAACCTGCTCGCCCACGTCGACGCCCTGCGGGCCGCTGGTGAGCCCATCGCGGCAGTTGGCCTGTCCAACGCCATCCGCGCGCTGTTCGAGTCGCACCTGGTCAAGGAGAACGACCTGCTGATCCCCGCCCTGGCTGCCGACCCGCAGATCTCGCTGGCCGAGCTGCTGGGCGGCATGCACGAGCTGCTCGGCGGCTGATGCGCGAGCCCGCCGACGCGTTGCGTGACGCGCTGGCCGATGCCCTGGTGGCCGCCTTGCGGCGGCTGGGCACCGCGGGCGAGCCCGTGGAGGCGAGCCGGCTCGCCGCCCGCGCCTACGCCTCCACCAGGCGCGACGCGCCGCGCCTGGCGCAACGCCTCGACGGCGTCATGCATCACCTGGCCCGCCTGGAAGCGGCGGCCACCCAAAGCGAAAGGAGCCATCACGTGACCGATGCCCAGATCCTCGACGTCCGGCAGGAGCCGCCGATCCGGCGCCACGGGCTGATCTTCGAGACGTTCGAGCGCCTGCCGGTCGGCACCAGCTTCGAGCTGGTGAACGACCACGATCCGAAGCCGCTCTACTACCAGCTTGCCGCGGAGCAGGGCGGCACGTTCAGCTGGGACTACCTGGAGCAGGGCCCGGTTGTCTGGCGCGTCCGCATCGGCCGGACCGCACCCGCCGACGAGGCGCCCTCGACCGGCCGAGGGGAGGAGCTGGAGATGGCGGGGCCCGGGACCGCTTCCTGAGCGGACCTCGCCCGGCGCCGCGCGCCGCTACTCGATCGCGGCAATCCTGGCGGTCCACGAGCCGGCCGGAGCCTGGATCGTCACCGTCTCGCCAACGCGCCGTCCCAGGACGGCCGCACCCACCGGCGAGTCGGCCGACACGCGGCCACGCCGCGGATCGCCGTCGCCGGGGATCACCAGCTCGACCGTCGAGGTTGAACCGTCGGCATCCTCCAGGATCACCCGCCGCCCGATGACAGCCAGCCCCGGGGAGTCGACCACGGACGCCTCGCCCAACACCTCCCTGGCGGTCGTCAGCTGGCGCAGGGCCTGGCGGCCGGCCACGTTGGGGATGAAGGTGGGCGCATCGGCGTCGCCATCCAGCCAGCCGGTCGCATAGCCGTCCTTTTCCAGGACCTCGGCGCCCAGGCGCGTCGCCTCGGCGTCGAGCGCCTCCCATGCCTCGCGCGTCATCGGCCATGCGCGCGATCGATCTCCGCCTTGCTTGGCGACAAGTGCGACGGCCATCTCGACCTCCTCCCACGGGGTAGACGAACGGCGCCGCCCGCAGGGACGACGCCGCTCGAAATGCAGAACCTGGCCCAACCATGGCCGATCAACCTGACGATCGGCATGGCGGGGCATGAATTCCCCGTGAACGTTTCGCGTCCCGGTCAATCACGACACTCGGTGGCAGGAATTGGGCGCAGGATGGTGGGCCGATAGACTGACCGATGCCGTGACCGCCCCCTCCGACCCCCTCGCTCCCTTCTCCCCGGCCACCCGCCGCTGGTTCGCCGAGACCTTCGCCGCGCCGACACGGGCGCAGGCGCTCGGCTGGCGCGCGATCGCCGAGGGCCACCACACGCTGCTCCACGCGCCGACGGGAAGCGGCAAGACGCTGGCGGCCTTCCTGTGGTGCCTGGACCGGCTCTTCACCACCGGGGAGCCACGACCCAGGGGCCGGCGGCTGCGCGTCCTGTACGTCAGCCCGCTGAAGGCGCTGACCTACGACGTCGAGCGCAACCTGCGCGCGCCGCTGGCCGGCATCCGGCGCACCGCCGAGCACGAGGGGCTGGAGCTGCCCGAGGTGCGGGTCGCGTCGCGGACCGGCGACACGCCGGCCGAGGACCGGCGGCGCCTGGCCAAGGACCCGCCGGACATCCTGGTCACCACGCCGGAGAGCCTGTACCTGCTCCTCACCAGCCAGGCGCGAGAGGCGCTGGCCGGCGTGGAGCACGTCATCGTGGACGAGGTGCACGCCATCGCCGGCACCAAGCGCGGCGCGCACCTGGCCCTGAGCCTGGAGCGGCTCGTCGCGCTGACCGGCCGCTCGCCGCAGCGTATCGGCCTGTCGGCCACGCAGCGGCCGCTCGAGGCGATCGCCGCCTTCCTGGGCGGGGCCGGCGACGATCGCGAGGTCGAGATCGTGGACGCCGGAGAGCGCAAGTCGCTCGAGCTGGAGGTCATCGTCCCGGTCGAGGACATGGCGCGCATGGGCGAGGAGATGGACCGCGACGAGACCCCCGGCGGGCCGGCCGCGGGACCGGAGGCGCGCCGCTCGATCTGGCCGTCGATCCATCCCCGGCTGCTCGAGCTGATCCGCGCCCATCGGTCCACCCTCGTCTTCGTCAACTCGCGCCGCCTGGCCGAGCGCCTGGCGGCGCGGCTGAACGAGCTGGCCGGCGAGGAGCTGGTGAGGGCTCACCACGGCAGCATCGCGCGCGAGCAGCGGCTGCAGATCGAGGAGGCCCTCAAGGCGGGACGCCTGCCGGCGCTGATCGCCACCTCCAGCCTGGAGCTGGGCATCGACATGGGGGCGATCGACCTCGTGATCCAGATCGAGGCGCCGCCCTCGGTGGCCGCGGGCCTGCAGCGCATCGGGCGGGCCGGGCACCAGGTCGGCGCGCCGTCGACCGGCAAGATCTTCCCGAAGTACCGCGGCGACCTGCTGGAGGCGGCAGTGGTCGTGCGCCGCATGCTGGACGGGGCGATCGAGGAGACGCGCATCCCGCGCAACCCGCTCGACGTGCTTGCGCAGCAGCTGGTCGCCACCTGCGCGCTGGACGCCTGGAGCGTTGACGACCTGCACGCGCTCGTGACCCGCGCGCACCCGTTCCGCGACCTGTCGCGCGAGCAGCTCGAGGGCGTCCTGGACATGCTGTCGGGCCGATACCCGTCCGACGAGTTCGCCGAGCTGCGGCCCCGGGTGGTCTGGGATCGGGCCAGCGACACGGTCCGCTCGCGCAACGACGCGCGGGTAGTGGCCATCACCTCGGGCGGGACCATCCCCGACCGCGGCCTGTACGGGGTCTTCCTGGCCGGCGAGGAGGGAGGCAAGGGTCGTCGCGTGGGCGAGCTTGACGAGGAGATGGTCTACGAATCGCGCGTCGGCGAGGTCTTCCTGCTGGGCGCATCGTCCTGGCGCATCGAGGAGATCAAGCCCGACCGGGTGGTCGTCTCGCCGGCGCCCGGGGAGCCGGGCAAGATGCCCTTCTGGAAGGGCGACGGCATCGGCCGACCGGTGGAGCTCGGCCGCGCCATCGGCGCCTTCATGCGCGAGCTGGAGCCGATGAAGCCGGCCGCCGCCGAAGGGCTGCTGCGCGACGACCACGCCCTGGACGAACGCGCCGCGCGGAACCTGGTCGCGTACCTGGGCGAGCAGCGCGAGGCGACCGGCGCCCTGCCGACCGATCGGCAGGTGGTGGTGGAGCGCTTCCGGGACGAGCTCGGAGACTGGCGCCTGTGCCTGCTCACCCCGTTCGGCGGGCGCGTGCACGCGCCATGGGCCATGGCCGTCGAGGCGCGGCTGGCCGAGCAGGGGCGCGAGGTGCAGGCCATCTGGACCGATGACGGCATCGCCCTGCGGCTGCCCGACGCCGCGGAGCCGCCGGGGGAGGAGCTCTTCCTGCTCGAGCCGTCCGAGATCGAGGACGTGCTGACGTCGGCCCTGGGCGGATCGGCGCTGTTCGCCGCGCACTTCCGGGAGAACGCGGCGCGCGCCCTGCTGCTGCCGCGGCGGCGCCCCGGTCAGCGCACGCCGCTGTGGATGCAGCGACAGCGTTCCTCCGACCTGCTGGGCGTGGCGAGTCGATACGGCTCGTTCCCGATCATCCTGGAGACCTACCGCGAGATCCTGCGCGACGTCTTCGACGTGTCCGCGCTGCGCGAGGTGCTGACCGGCATCCGCTCCCGGGCGATCCGGGTGACCAGCGTCGAGACGCGGAGCGCCTCGCCATTCGCCAGCGGGCTGCTGTTCGACTACGTCGGCACCTACCTGTACGAGGGCGACGCGCCGCTGGCCGAGCGCCGCGCCCAGGCCCTCTCCCTCGACCGCGAGCTGCTGGCCGAGCTGCTGGGCGCGGAGGAGCTGCGCGAGCTGCTCGATCCGGCCGCGACCGCAGACCTCGAGCTCGAGCTGCAGTCACTGTCGGGCAGCCGCCGGGTTCGGACCGTGGACGGCATCCACGACCTGCTCCGCCGCCTGGGCGACCTGCGGACCGATGAGGTGGCCGCCCGCGCGGAGCTTGCCGACGCCCCCGCTGCGCTCGACGCGCTGGAGCGCGACCGCCGCGTCGTGCGCATTCGCCTGGCCGGCGAGGAGCGCTGGATCGCGATCGAGGACGTGGCCCGCTACCGCGACGCGCTGGGTGCCAGCCCGCCGCCCGGGGTGGCCGAGACGTGGCTCGCGCATGGCGCCGAGGCGGAGCCGCTGGACGGGCTGCTGCACCGCTGGGCGCGCACCCACGTGCCGTTCGCCTCGGCGGCGCCGGCGGCGCGCTGGGGGATCGCCCCGTCACGCGTCGATGGGCGCCTGCGCGCCCTGGTCGAGGCCGGGACGCTGCTCGAGGGAGCGTTCCGTCCGGGTGGCGCGGAGCACGAGTTCGCCGATCCCGACGTCCTGCGCTCGCTGCGCCGCCGGTCGCTGGCGCGGCTGCGGCGCGAGGTGGAGCCAGTCCCCTCCGATGCACTCGCGCGCTTCCTGCCGGCGTGGCATGGCATCGGATCGCCGGCGCGCGGCCACGACCGGCTGCTCGAGGTGGTGGCCCAGCTGGAGGGCTTCCCGATCGCGGCGTCCATCCTGGAGCGTGACGTCCTGGCCGCCCGCGTGCGCGAGTACACGCCACGCCTGCTCGACGAGCTGGGAGCCGCTGGCGAGGTGGTCTGGATCGGCCGCGGCCCGCTGGGGCGCGACGACGGCCGGCTGGCCCTCTACCGGCGCGACCGGGCCGAGCTCCTGGCCTCGGCCGGCGCCTTCGAGCCCGGGGAGCGGCCGGAGGGACCGCTGCATGACGCCCTGCGCGCGCACCTCGGCCGCCGGGGCGCATCGTTCTTCGGCGCCCTGCGCCAGGCGATCCCCGGGCCCCGCGACGACGAGGAGCTGCTCGACGCCGTGTGGGACCTGGTCTGGTCCGGCGAGGTCACCAACGACACGTTCTCCCCGCTGCGCGCGCTGGCACTGCCGCGCTCGCGCTCCCGCTACGCCCGTCCGGGCCGGCCGGCGGGGATGGGGCCGCCGCGCGCCGCCGGGCGCTGGTCGCTGGTGGCGGATCTGATCGGCGAGGGCCGCTCGCCCACCGAGCGCAGCCATGCCACCGCGCTGGCCCTGCTGGAGCGGCACGGCGTGGTGACGCGCGAGGCGGTGCTGGCCGAGGGCCTGGCGGGCGGATTCGCATCGGTGTACCCGGTGCTCAAGGCCATGGAGGAGGCCGGCCGCGCGCGGCGTGGCTACTTCGTGGAGGGACTGGGTGCAGCGCAGTTCGCGCTGCCGGGTGCCGTCGACCGGCTGCGCGCCGAGCGCCAGCCCGATCCGGAGGGCGGCCCGCATGCCGTGCTGCTGGCGGCGGCCGACCCGGCACAGCCCTACGGCGCGGTGCTGCCCTGGCCGCGACGCGCCGACGACGAACGGCTACCGCTGCAGCGGGTGCCCGACGCCTACGTGGTGCTGGTCGACGGCGCGCCGGCCCTGTACGTCGAGCGCCGCGGCCGCGGGCTGCTGACGCTGCCCGCCTTCGAGGAGGAGGACGTGGCGGACGCTGCGCTCGGTGCCCTGCTGGCGCTGGTGGCGGCGAATGGGCCGATGCGCGAGCTGCGACTGGAGCGCGTCGATCGGGTCCCGCCGGCGGAGTCGCCGCTCGCCGAGCGCCTGCGGGCGCTCGGGTTCCGGCCGAGCTATCGGTCCTGGCTGCTGCGCCGGACATAGAAGCGTCCCGAAGGAACCTCGCCTCGACCCCGTTGATGCAATCGCGGGAATCGGAGTCCGGCTCCTCCGGGACAACCAGAAGGTTAGCGGCCCCGACCGGCGGCGCCTAGCCCACTTCTCCACCACTTTCCGGGCTCGGGACCGAGTTGTCCACGGCCCGTCCACATCAGCCCGGGACCAGGAAGGGGATCAGGTAGTGGTCGGTGCGCCCCGTGACGTTCAGCCACGTCGCCACGACGAGCAGCACCACCACCCCAACGGTCAGCGCCCAGTCATATCGATCGAATGCCAGCGCTCGATACCAGGTGCGCCGTCCGACGCCAAAGGCGCGCAGGTCCATGGCGTCGATGGTGTCCTCCGCCCCGGCGATCGCCCCGATGGTGACCGGGACCAGGATGGGACCCATGCGGCGCAGGCGCGTGATCAGCCCGCCGGTCCGGGCCATCGGGTCGTAGCCGCGCACCCGCTGAGCATCGATCGTTTCGCGCAGCTCGTCGGCCAGCATCGGCACGAAGCGGACCGTCAGGTCGACCATGAACGCGATCCGGTCGCCGATGCGCAGGCGCCGCAGCGCGATGGCCAGGTCTCCTGGGGCGATGGCATAGGCGATCGGGAAGCCGATGGCCGCGATCGCCGCGAAACGCACGACCTGGGTCACGCCAAGGCTCAGCCCCTCGGCAGTGAGCTCCGCGCCGAAGGGCGGGATGGTGAGGAGCACGTGGGTCGGTCCCTGGAAGTTGCCGGAGCGACCACCGGTGATCAGGGCGTTGATGATGGCCACCAGGCCGATGACGCCGAGTAGGTAGACCCACTGCATGCGGACGCGCCGCCACGGGATGCCGGCGGCCAGGTAGTAGGCGACCGACAGGGCGAGCGCAACCAGCAGGTGGCGCAGGTCGCGCAGCTCGGTCACCGCGATGACGAAGAGCAGCCCGACCAGGAGAAGGACGCGGGGGTCCCGGCGAGACAGCCAGGACCCCCGTCCGAGGTAGCTGAACGAGGCGCGCATGGGCCTACGCGGCCCCGGTCACCGCCCGAGCTGGTCGCGCAGCGGCTCCCAGGCCAGCGCCAGGATCGGGGTCACGATGGCGGCCGCGATCGAGTTGCCGATCACGGTCGGGATGTACTCGGCGCTGACGATGGTGTTGAAGCCGAGCTCCGGCTGGGTGACCAGCTCGATGAAGATCAGCAGGAAGCCGAGCACGGTCGCCACCACCCCGATGATCGCCGCCCAGACGATGACGTTGCCCGCGCCCTGGCGGCGGGCCCACATGGTGGCGAACAGGCCCGCCAGCAGGCCGGCGACGCCGTTTGCCAGGCTCCACGGCCAGGACGTGAAGGCACCCCACCCGGTGAGCTGGTCGCCGATGACGTTGCCGACGAACCCGGTCAGGAAGCCCACGATCGGGCCGAACGCATAGCCGAAGAAGGTGACCAGCCCGTACTGGGGTCGAACCGAGACGTTCTCGGTGCCCGGGATCTGGATGAAGAACGTCGTCCAGTTGGCGACGGCGTAGAGCGCGGCACCGATCGCCGCGTAGACGATCACGCGCGTTGTGATGGCCCAGGTCCCCTCGTCGCGATCCATGGTCGTGGCTGTCATATGCCTCCTACCCTCCGTTGGTGCCGGCACCGTGTGGCGCCGGCTGAGCCCCGTCGTTGCGCCCCCGTTCCGCCTCCGCGCCGCCGGTCACGATCGCGGCCAGCGCCGCGGCGTCCAGGAAGCGGTGCGTGCGGTCGGCATGGCGCAGGTTGGCCTCCATCAGGGATGTGTAGCGCAGGTTCGACGCCTCCCAGCGAGCCCGGTCGGCGATCACCTCCAGCGGCGGTCCGTCCGCCACCAGCCGCCCCTCGCGCAGCAGCAGGATGCGGTCGGCGTTTGCGAGCGCCAGGTCGGCGTCGTGCGTCACGAAGTACACGCTCTCGAGTCCCTCGATCCGGCGCACCTCCCTCATGAACGTGACTGCGTTGCGATGGTCCTGTCCCGCCGACGGTTCGTCAAGCACCAACGTGCGCGGCTGCAGGGCCAGCGCTACCGCCGTCGAGAGGCGCTTCTGCTGTCCGAAGGAGAGCGTCAGCGGCGCCCGGTCGGCGATCTGCGGCTCCTCGTCCAGCCGCACGCGGGCCAGGGTCGCGGCCACCAGCTGCTCGAAGCCGGCCGGGTCGCGACCCAGGTTGCGCGGCCCGAACAGCAGCTCCTCCCGGACGGTCGGCGCGAACAGCATCTGGGAGGGGTTCTGGAACACGTAGCCGAAGGTCGTCGCCAGGTCGGCGACGCTGCGCTCCTCGATCGAGGCGCCGTCGACGAGCACCTCCCCGGCGGTGTGCCCGACCAGGCCGTTGGCCGACTTGAACAGCGTCGTCTTGCCCGATCCGTTCGGTCCCAGCACGGCGACCACCTCCCGCGCGCCCAGGGCGGCGCTCACCGAGTGGAGCACCTCGCGCCCGTCGTAGGCTGCCGACACCGCGCGCCACTCCAGCCGCGCCGGACCGCCATGCAAGACCGATGGTGCTGCCGGCACCTCGGGGCGCAGCTCGACCGTCCCCGCCGTGGCGCGCTCCAGCCAAACGCCGAAGGGCAGCTTCACCGCGCGCGGGTCGGCGACGGCGAAGAACCCCTCCATCGGCCCATCGAAGGCGACGGCCCCGTCCTCCAGGTACACG
>DASURX010000088.1:0-6886 GCA_036375355.1 Candidatus Limnocylindria bacterium | reverse complement strand
GGCCCGCCGCGCCGCGGCCGTGGAGCTGGCCCGGCGCGTGAACGCCGAGCTGCCGCCGCTCGGCCTGCGGGAGGGCGCCTTCGACGTCGAGCTCGAGACGGTGGAGGTGGGCCCGGGTGGCGGCGACCGGCTGGCGTTCACCTTCGCCCCCAACCCCGGCGAGCCGGCGCGAACGCTGGCGCGGATCGCGTCGGGAGGCGAGGCCAGCCGGCTGTCGCTGGCGCTGAAGGTCGTCCTTGCCGCCGCCGACGAGACGCCGCTGCTCGTGTTCGACGAGGTCGACGCGGGGATCGGCGGGAGGCACGCGACCGCGCTCGGCGAGCGGCTGCGAGCGCTGTCGGCCTTCCACCAGGTGGTGTGCGTCACGCATCTGCCGCAGGTAGCAGCCCACGCGGACGTGCACGTCCATGTCGGCAAGGCGGTCGTCGCCGGCCGGACCGTGGCGGACCTGCGCGTGCTGGAGGGAGATGAGCGCGCCGCGGAGCTGGCCGCCATGCTGGGCGGCGAGAGTGCCGGCCGCGAGGCGCGTGCCGCCGCGGAGGCGCTGCTGCGCGCCGTCCGAACCGGCGGATCCTGAGGGGCGAGGCGCCATGGGCGAAGCCGCGGACGCTGCCCTGGTGGAGGCCGTGGAGGCCTTCCTGCTCGAGCTCCGCGTGGAGCGCGGCCTGTCGCCGCTGACCATCGGCGCGTACCGGCGCGACCTTGGGCAGTTCGCGCTCCGCGCCGGGAAGGCCTGGCGCAGTGATCCCGAACCGGTCCGCGACTTCGTGGGCGACCTGCGACGCAGCGGCCGGCGGCCGAGCACCCAGGCGCGCAAGGTCGCGGCGATCCGCAGCTTCTACGGCTTCGCCCTGCGCGAGGGGCTGGCGGAGCGCGACGTCGCCGCGCTGATCGACGCCCCGCGCCCGGGCAGCTACCTGCCCGACGTCCTGGATCCGGACGAGGTTGAGCGCATCCTGGAGGCGCCGCCGGCCGACGACGCGGCCGGCATCCGCGATCGGGCCATCCTGGAGCTGCTCTATGCCTGCGGCCTGCGCGTCAGCGAGCTGACCGGCCTGGACACGGACCGGCTGGATCTCGAGCACCTGCAGGTGCGCGTGATCGGCAAGGGCAATCGCGAGCGCCGCGTGCCGATGGGGGAACCGGCGCGCGAGCGACTGCATCGCTACCTGTCCGGACCGCGGGCCGAGTGGACGGCCGGCCGTCCGACGCCGGCGGCCTTCGTCAGCCGCCGAGGGCATCGGCTCAGCAGGGGATCGGTGTGGGAGATCGTCCGGCGCTGGACCGAGGCGGCCGGGGTGCCGGGACACGTGACGCCGCACACCTTCCGGCACTCGTTCGCGACCCATCTGCTGGAGGGCGGAGCCGACCTGCGGGTGGTTCAGACGCTGCTGGGCCATGCTAGCATCAGCACCACCCAGCTCTATACGCACCTGACCGGAGAGCGCCTGCGCGAGGTGTATGCGCGCGCCCACCCGAGAGCCTGAGCAGCGGAGCACACCGATGAGCTACGCGCGGAACCTCCTCAGCCGTGGGGAGGAGGTCGTCTTCGAGAGCCGCCAGCACTGGTTCGCGGTGCTGGCCGAGACATGGCTCTACGTGATCATCGCGATCCTGGCCCTGGCGGTCCTGATCTGGACCTCCACGACCGATACGAACACCTTCCTTTCGGTCCTGCAGATCGCCTCGCTGGTGGCGTTGCTGGCGTCGCTGGCCATGATCGGCCTCAAGGTCTGGGCGTGGCGCAACCAGGAGTACCTGATCACCACGCGCCGGGTCATCAAGGCGCAGGGCATCTTCAACAAGGAGATGGGCGACTCCTCCCTGGAGAAGGTCAACGACGCCCGGCTGACCCAGAGCTGGCTGGGGCGCATCTTCGACTACGGCACGCTCGACATCCTGACCGCGTCCGAGGCGGCGGAGACCGGCCTGCTCAACGACTTCAACATGATCGCCGAGCCGGTGAAGTTCAAGGTCGCCATGCTCAACCAGAAGGAGCGCCTGGAGTTCCCGGACCTCGCCCCGCCGCCCATCCAGCGCGCCGCGCCGATGCCCAGCATGCAGCGCGCCGAGCCGATGCCGCCGCGGGCCGGCTCCGACCGGGTCAGCGAGGTGCGCTCGGAGCCGATGCCGGCGCCGGCATCCAGCCCCGCAGCCGCGCCGCCGGCGCCCGAGACGCATGGCGGCAGCCAGCTGGCGGCCACGCTCGAGAGCCTGGCCGGGCTGCGCGACAAGGGCCTGATCACGCCCGAGGAGTACGAGGCCAAGAAGCGCGAGCTGCTGGAGCGCATGTAGGGTGGAGGTCCGCCGGGGCGCCCTGCCCGACGGGCTCTACGGCGCCGAGCTGGAACGTCGCATCGGCGAGACCGCCGAAGCGATCCGCGATCGCCTGCGGGAGGTTCCCCGGCTCGTCTCTCCGACGCTGGCGATGGTCCTCGGATCGGGCCTGGGCGGCGTGGTGGAGCTGCTGGAGCCCGCTCCGCGGGTGACGATCAATTACCGCGACCTGCCCAACGTCCCGGGCTCCGAGGTCGAGGGGCATGCCGGCGAGCTGGTCGCCGGCCTGGCCGCCGGTCGGGCCATCCTGCTGCTGTCCGGGCGCGCCCATCCGTACGAGGGCTGGAGCCAGCGCCAGTCGACCCTGCTGCTGCGCGCCTGCCTGTCGCTGGGGATCGGGACGGTGGTGCTCACCAATGCGGCCGGCGGCGTCAACCCTGACTTCGACCCGGGTGACGTCATGCTGATCACCGACACGATCAACCTGTCGGGCGACAACCCGCTGGTCGGGCCGAACCTGGACGCCTTGGGCCCGCGCTTCGTGGCCATGACCGACGCCTTCGACGGCCGCCTGCGCGCCCTCGCCCGCGGGGCGGCTGCGCGCGCGGGCGTGCGCCTGCGCGAGGGGGTGTACCTGATGCTGTCGGGGCCGGCATACGAGACGCGGGCCGAGCTGCGCATGCTGCGCGTGATCGGTGCCGACGCGGTTGGCATGTCCACCGCGCACGAGGTGCTCGTCGCCCGGCACATGGGCGCATCGGTCCTGGGCTTCTCGCTCATCACCAACAAGGCCACCGCCGAGATGGAGGGCGAGGTGACCCACGATGAGGTTCTGGCCATGGGACCGATCGGTGCCGGGCGCCTGGTGCAGGTCCTCCGCGAGCTGCTGCCGGAGCTCGGCTGAGTGCTCTTCTTCAACGACCCGGCAGCGATCGTCGGCATCCTGGTCGCCCTGGTGGTGGGCCTGACCTTCCACGAGTTCAGCCACGCCTTCCTGGCCGACCAGCTGGGGGACCATCGGCCTCGCGCGCTGGGCCGGGTGAGCCTGAACCCGATCCGGCACATCGACCCGGTCGGGGCGGTGATGCTGTTCATCGTCGGCTTCGGCTGGGCCAAGCCCGTCCCGGTCAACCCCTACGCCCTGCGACCCGGACGGCGGGCCATGAGCCTCGTCGCCGCCGGCGGTCCCGTGGCCAACGTGATCGTGGCGCTGGTCGCGGGGATCGTGTTCCGCGCGTTGGAAGCGGCGGGCATCGGGGGCTTCGCGCTCCAGGCGGTCGGCTTCACGATGCTCTTCAACTTCGCACTGGCGATCTTCAACCTGGTCCCCATCCCGCCGCTCGACGGCTACAACATCGTGCTGCCGTTCCTGCCCCCGAACCTCGCCTTCCAGGTGCAGCGCAACGTGCAGTACGGCGTCTACCTGCTGCTGGCCCTCGTCCTGCTCTCGTACCTCGTTCCGGGGGCCAGCCCCTTCCGCTGGATCTTCGACGCCGCCGGCTTCCTTTCCAGGCTGGTGATCGGTGCATAGGGTCGAGCAGTTCTGGGGGCACCTCACGGCCCGGGTGAGCGCGGACGACACCGCGCTGGCGCGTGCGCTCCTGCCTCCCGCCGCCTGGCCGCTGTTCGAGCACATGCCGGTGGCCGACCGCCGCCACGGGCTGGACGTCGTCGCGCGCCTGCTGGCCTCCGGCTGGGACGATCGCGACCTTCTGGCCGCCGCGTTGCTGCACGACTGCGCCAAGGGCCGCCGCATGCGCCTCTGGCACCGGGTCGGCGGCGTCCTGCTGGAGGCCTTCGCCCCGCGCCTGCTCGAGCGACTCGCGTCGCCGGATGCGTCCTCGTGGCGGCATCCCTTCCACCTGTACCTGCATCATGCGGCCATGTCCGCCGAGCTCGCCGTGGCCGCCGGCTGCACGCCGCGCACCGCGGCCTTCATCACCGGTGCCCCGGGCGAGGCCGATGCGCCGCTGGCGGCCGCCCTGCGATCGGCTGACGATGCATCCTGAGCGACCGATGACGATGCAGCCTATCCCGATCGAGGCCGAACCCGGAGGCCTGCCCGCCCCGGCGCTGACCTTCGAGCTCGAGCTGGAGGTCTTCTCCGGGCCGCTCGACCTCCTCCTGCAGCTGATCGAGTCGCGACAGCTCGACGTGCTGACCGTTCCGCTGGCCGAGATGGCCGATGCCTACGTGGCGCACCTGGCTGTGCACCCGGTCGCGCCCGACCAGCTGGCCGAGTTCGTGGCGATCGCCTCGCAGCTGATCCTGCTCAAGTCGCGGCGCCTGCTGCCCGGCGAGCCGGCGCCGGCCGCGGTGGAGGGCGAGGAGGAGCCGGACGAGGAGGAGCTGCGGCGACGCCTGTTGGAGTACCGCGCCCTGCGCGACGCCGCGCGCCAGCTCGGAGATCGGGACCTCGCCTTCCCGGCCTTTCGGCGCGAGCCACGCGAGGCGGACCTGCCCGAGGCGCCGTCCGAGCCGCTGCCGGCGTCGCTGCTGGTCGAGGCGCTGGTGCGGCTGGCCGCCATCCCGGAGCCGGACGCGGCGCCCCCCGAGGTCGTGCCGCGCGAGCTCACCATTGCCCAGCAGATCGCCGCGCTGCGCAGCGCCATGGGCGCGGCCGGGCGGGTGGTGCTGCAGGAGGTGCTGCTCACCTGCCGATCGCGGACCCAGGTGACCGTCACGCTGCTGGCCATGCTCGAGCTGGTGCGTCGCCGGCAGGCGCGCGTCGAGCAGAGCGAGCTGTTCGGGCCGATCCTGCTCGAGGCGATCGGCTGATGGACGAGCTGGCGACGTTCCTGGAGGCGCTGCTCTTCATCGCCGAGCGGCCGCTGGCCACGGCCGAGGTGGCCGAGCTGGCGGGCGTGGCGCCGCTCCAGGCCGAGGCAGGGCTGGCCGAGCTGGCCGAGCGGCTGGAAACGGACGAGCGCGGCCTGCGCCTGCAGCACATCGAGGATGCCTGGCAGCTCGTCACGGCCCCGCAGGTCGGTGCGCGCCTGGCGGCCTACGCCGCTCGCGAGGAGGCGCGGCTCAGCCCCGCGGCGCTGGAGGCGCTGGCCGTGGTCGCCTATCGTCAGCCGTGCACCCGTTCCGAGGTGGATCGGGTCCGTGGCGTCGACTCCGATTACGTCATCCGCTCGCTGCTGCATCGGCGCCTGATCGCCGAGGTCGGGCGTCGCGACACGCCCGGACGGCCGGTGCTGCTGGGGACGACCTTCACCTTCCTGGAGCGCTTCGGGCTGACCTCGCTCGACGATCTCCCGGTCCTGCCCTCCGAGGCGGCGTCGCTGGTCGCCGATGGCGGCTGAGCGACTGCAGAAGCTGCTGGCGCACGCCGGCGTCGCCTCGCGCCGGGCGGCCGAGGAGCTGATCGCCGGCGGACGCGTGACGGTCAACGGGCACATCGCCACGCTCGGCGAGTCCGCCGATCCGAGCAGGGATCGGATCGAGCTCGACGGGCGGCCGGTCGGGCCGGCGCAGCTGGCCGCGCGCTTCGCGGTGCACAAGCCCGCCGGGTACGTCTCGTCGGCGCGCGACGAGCGCGGCCGTCGCTCGGTGGTGCGGCTGCTGGCCGATGCTCCCGGCGCTGCCGGCGCGCGACTCTGGCCGGTGGGCAGGCTGGACGTGGCCTCCGAGGGGCTCATGATCGTGACCAACGACGGCGAGTGGGCGCAGCGGCTCCTCCACCCGCGCTACGGAATGGAGCGCGAGTACGCGGTCCTGCTGCGCCGCGCGCCGTCGCCCGACGAGGTGGTCGCGCTGCTCGACGGGGTGGCGCTGGAGAACGGGCCTGCCCGCCTGCTGGCCGCGCGCCCCGCCGCGCCACCCCGGGAAGTGGCGCGGCGCCGGGACGAGGGCGGGGCGTGGCTGCGGGTGCGCCTGGGCGAGGGTCGCAAGCGCGAGGTGCGGCGCCTGATGGCGGCCGTGGGCCTTGGCGTGGAGCGGTTGGTCCGCACGCGCATGGGGCCGGTGACGCTCCACGGCCTGGGTTCGGGGGAATGGCGCCCGCTCACCGAACGCGAGACCGCTCAGCTGGCGGGCATGCCGGGTGCGACCGGGCAGCGCTCCGGGCGCGGCCGCGGGGAGCACGTCAGCGTGGCCATCGACGGGCCGTCGGGCTCGGGCAAGAGCACGGTCGGCTACGCGCTCGCCCAGGCCATCGGCGCGAACTTCGTGGACACCGGGTTGATGTACCGGGCGCTGACGCTCGCAGCGCTGCAACGCGGGATCGACCCGGACGACGAGGCGGCGCTGGGTCGCCTGGCGCGCGAGGTGCGGGTCGAGGTTCGGAGGCCGCGCGCCGACCAGCCGGGACGCCGCGAGACGGTGCTCCTCGACGGGCGTGACGTGACCGACGCCGCCCGCACGCCGCGGGTCGACCGCGCGGTGAGCGGCGTCAGCCGCCATGCCGTGGTCCGCAGCGCGATGCTCGGCGTGCAGCGCGGCGTCGCGCGCCAGGACGACACGGTGATGGTCGGCCGCGACATCGGCACGGTGGTGCTGCCAGACGCCACGCTGAAGGTCTTCCTCACGGCGTCGGCGGCCGTCCGCGCCGCGCGCCGGGCGGCGCAGATGGGCGCGCCGGAGCGGGTCGAGGCCTACCTGGACG
>DASURX010000087.1:0-2638 GCA_036375355.1 Candidatus Limnocylindria bacterium | reverse complement strand
CGGCCCCAAGCACCCGGACCGCGTGGTAGTGGGTCAGCACCAGGTCGCCGAATGGCAGGTCACTCAGCGTGCGCACCACGTCGATCCAGCGTTGGGCCATCACCGGGGTGGCACGCGCCTCGATGGCCAGCACGGCATCGGTCCCGATCACGCAGCCGACGTTCGGGTCACCCTCCGCCGTGTAGGCGTACACGCCCTCGGCCAGCTGCTCGAGCGCGGCCTGCTTCTCGGCGAGGTCCGCCGACGACGCGAAGGGCTTCCGGGTCACCGGGCGATTCTAGGTGCTCGCCTCGTCAGACGTGTCACGCCGTATGGCGAGTGCTTCCAGTCTGAATCTCGCCGCGTCTATTCCCGGCGGCGGGGAACAACACCGGCATCGTCTTCCGCTGCCCCGGCTCCGGCGCCCCATGTACCCGCCCATAGGAATTGGCGAGATGGTCTGCGGCGCTCGCCCGGGTGCCTAGCCGCAGTGCCTGTTTTCGTCCCCGTACCTGGGCAGTAAGCCGCTGATACGCCGCCAGTAACGCATGGTGCCGACACTTGCGCGCATGAGGGACCTGGCGTTCGGCCGGCTGCTCCGACTGCTCAGGATGCGACGCGGCTGGAGGTTGGCGGATTTGGCGGCGCGCAGCCGGATGTCGACATCGGCGCTCGCACGTCACGAAGCCGGCACGTTACGCCGCCTCGACAGCGTCAGGCGGCATGCAGCCGCGCGCGACGTGAACGTGGAGCTGCAGGCCCGCGGGCGGGGCGCGGATCTGGACCGGATCCGGGACGAGGAGCATGCCGCGATCGAGAATGTGCTGGCGAAAGCGCTGCGGGTCGCCGGATGGACGGCTCCGGCGGAGGTGAGCTTCAGCGAGTGGGGCGAGCGCGGACGCGTCGACCTGTTGGCGGCTCGAACAGATGCGGGCCGGCATCGGCTCGCCGCGGTCGAGGTCAAGACCGACCTGGGTGACCTGCAGGAACTGCTGGGAGCGCTCGATGCCAAGGAACGGCTGACCCCTGCGATCGCCGGCCATCTTGGCTGGCACGTCGGTGAGGTGAGCTCCGTGCTCGCGATCGCTGCGACCGACCGAAATCGGCAGCTGGTCAGATGCCATGCGGCGCTGTTTGCCGCGTTCACTCAGCGCACATTCCGCGGTGGGGACCCGTGCTCGTCTGCGGGCCGAAGCATCCTGTGGGTGCCCGCAGCCGCGGCCGGGCGGCACACCTGGTTGGCTGGCATGCGCCGGGTGCGTCGGGTGCGCCGGGTGCGCCGGAGCGCGACGCCCTCGGCAATGCCCAGAAGGTAGGGCCGGATGCCGCACCGTGCCAGATAGCCCGTATTCCCACCGGGCGGAATCCTGCCGCGGACATGGGGCGGCGTTCACCTGCCAGGCGCCTGGTTGCCCGCCAGTGGGAATTGCCGCCTGGAGTGCCTGCCGAATCGCGACAGTCGTGACATACGTCCCCGCCGTTGAGAAATCGCGCCACCACGCTCCGCGGCCCACGTGAACGGCCGTGGCAATCGCCGCCGGCGAGACTTACTTCCCCACCCCGGGTTCTTGGGGCCGCAGCGCCGTCGGAGCGGTCGCCGAGCGACCACGGTGGCTAGAACAGCGGTAGCTCCACCACCTGGACCGATCGCATGCCGGGCACGGCGATGAGTGCATCCAGCACGGAGCCGGGCACGGTGGAGTCGACCGAGACAAACATCATGGCCTCGCCCTTCTCGGAGAGGCGGGACAGCTCGAGCGACGAGATGTTCACGCCCGCCGCGGCGAGTGCGGTGCCCACCGAGCCCACGATCCCCGGCCGGTCCTCGTGGCGCGTGACGACCATGAGCCCCGCCAGCTCGGCGTCGATCTCGAAGCCGTCGACCGCGGCCAGGTGCGGCCGCCCGTGGGCCGTCGAGCCGGCGAGGATCATCGCGGCGCGCCCGGCCGCGGGATCGGAGCTGACGGCCAGGGTGACGAGCGAGGCCCACGGTTCGGAGGCATCGGTCCGCGTCTCGTGCACCACCAGGCCGCGCTCGCGCGCCACGAGGTCCGCGTTGACCGCGTTCACGCGCTGGTCGGTGACCGCCTCGAGGATGCCGGCCAACGCGGCGGTCCGGATCGGCGAGCAATCCCAGGCGGCGATCTCGCCGGCATAGGTGAGGCCAATATCGGCCACGGCATCGGGCCAGAGCTGGCGTGCCAGGACTGCCAGGCGGCGGCCGAGCTCCACGTAGGGCCGCAGGCGCGGCGCGACGTCGGGGGCGACCGCCGGGGCATTGACGGCGTACGGAGGCGTGATGCCGGACAGCGCCTCGAGCACCTGCTCGGCCATCTCCACGGCCACGCGGTCCTGTGCCTCCGCGGTCGACGCGCCGAGGTGCGGGGTGAGCACCGTGTTCGGCGCGCTACGCAGGGGGTTCGAGGGAGCCATCGGCTCGGTGGAGTAGACGTCCACGGCCGCGCCCGCCAGCCGGCCGGAGGCCAGCGCATCGGCCAGGGCCCGCTCGTCCACGATGCCGCCACGCGCCACGTTCAGCAGGTACGCGCCCGGCTTCATCGCCGCGATCTGCGCCGGACCGATCATCCCGCGCGTCTGCGCGGTCAGCGGGGTGTGGACGGTGATGACGTCGGAGCGCTGCAGCAGCTCCAGCAGCCCG
>DASURX010000086.1:0-2301 GCA_036375355.1 Candidatus Limnocylindria bacterium | reverse complement strand
CGGCGGCCCGGTCGAGCCACGTCGCGGTCCAGCCGTCGAGGGGCGACGCCTGCCGCCCGCCGACCGCGATCTCCAGGTCGCTCACCCGCCGTCTCCCCCGCGCAGGGCGGCCTGCCGGCCGGCGCGCGCCCACGGCCGGTCGCCGGCGCTCGGGCCTGCGCCGGGCGCGACGCCTTGGCTCCGCGCACGGTCGGCGGCCGTCCGCGCCTCCACCACCGCCAGCGCGGCCAGGCCCAGGACCGTCTCGTCCGGCTCTGGTCCGTCCTTCCAGCGCTGCTCGATCAGCGTGGTGTCGTAGTCGCCCGAGACGAACTCGGGCTGGTCGACCAGCCAGCGGTGGAAGCCCAGGTCCGTCTGCAGGCCACCGATCAGGGTCTCGTCCAGGGCGCGCCGCAGCCGGTTCACCATGGCCGGCCGCGACTCGGCGCGCACCAGCAGCTTGGCCAGCAGCGGGTCGTACTCCGGCGTCAGCTCCAGGCCGGGGATGACCGCTCCGTCGACGCGGACGCCGGGTCCCTGCGGCAGGCGCCAGGTGCTGACGTGCCCGCCCACCGGGTGAAAGCCGTGCCACGGGTCCTCCGCGTAGAGACGCACCTCGACGGCGTGGCCCCGCGGCTCGACGCCCAGCACCTCGCCGGGGAGCCGCTCCCCCGCCGCCACCCGGATCTGCCAGGCCACCAGGTCGAGCCCCGTCACCAGCTCGGTGACGCCGTGTTCCACCTGCAGCCGCGTGTTCATCTCCAGGAAGTAGTGGTTGGCCTGGGCGTCCAGCAGGAACTCGACCGTGGCGGCATTGTGGAACGCAACGGTGCCTGCGACCCGCCGGGCGGACTCGAACAGCGCCTCGCGGATGGCGGGCGTGACGGCCGGCGAGGGAGACTCCTCCACCAGCTTCTGATGCCGGCGCTGGACGCTGCAGTCGCGCTCGCCTAGGACCGCCAGGTTGCCGTGCCGATCGCCGAGGAGCTGCACCTCGATGTGCCGGGCCGGGGCCACCAGCCGCTCCGCGTACAGCGTCCCGTCGCCGAACGCGGCATGCGCCTCGCGCTGCGCCCCTTCAACCGCCGAGGCCAGGTCCGCCTGTCGCTCCACCCGACGCATGCCGCGTCCGCCGCCCCCGGCCGCGGCCTTGAGCATGAGCGGAAAGCCGATGCCCGTCGCGTCGGCCGCGCTCGCGGCGTCCAGCGGCACGAGCATGCCGGGGACGATCGGCACGCCGGCCTCGGCCGCCGAGCGGCGCGCCCGCAGCTTGTCGCCCAGCGCCGCCTGGGTCGCGGGCGGTGGGCCGATCCAGACCAGCCCCGCGTCCTCCACCGCCCTTGCGAAGGCGGCGTTCTCCGACAGGAAGCCGTAGCCGGGGTGGACGGCATCGGCCTTGGACCGGCGGGCCGCGGCGATGATGGCGTCGACGTTGAGGTACGAGGCCGATGGCGCCCTGGCGCCGATGGGCTCTGCCCGGTCCGCGACGAGCGCGTGCATGGCGGTCGCGTCCACGTCGGAGTGCACGGCCACCGACTCGATGCCCATCTCCCGGCAGGTGCGCGCGATCCGCACCGCGATCTCGCCGCGGTTGGCGATGAGGATGCGCCGGAACGGCGGACGGGAGGTGTCTTTGCGCACGGACAGCGGGCAGCCTAGAGCGGGATGTTGCCGTGCTTGCGGGACGGCACCGGCTGCCGCTTGCCCTCCAGCAGCGCCAGCGCACCGGCCACCCGGTCGCGTGTCTCGGACGGCAGGATCACCTCGTCGACGTATCCCCGCGCGGCGGCGATGTACGGATTCGCCAGGCGCTCCTGGTACTCGGCCACAAGCCTCGCGCGCTCCGCGCCCGGGTCGTCCGCCGCGCCGATACGCTCGCGGAAGATGATGTTCACCGCCCCCTCCACGCCCATCACCGCGATCTCGGCGGTGGGCCACGCGAAGTTCAGGTCGCCGCGCACGTGCTTGCTGCTCATGACGTCGTAGGCGCCGCCGTACGCCTTGCGGGTGATGACCGTCACCTTGGGAACGGTCGCCTCGGAGTAGGCGTACAGCAGCTTCGCGCCGTGCCGGATGATGCCGCCGTGCTCCTGCGCGACGCCGGGCAGGAACCCGGGCACGTCCACCAGGGTGATGAGCGGGATGTTGAAGCAATCGCAGAACCGCACGAAGCGCGCCGCCTTGTCGGAGGCATCGATGTCGAGGACCCCGGCGAGCACCCCCGGCTGCTGCGCCACGATGCCGACGCTGCGTCCCTCGACGCGGGCGAAGCCGCAGATGATGTTGCGCGCGAAGTGCGCGTGCACCTCGCAGAACGACCCG
>DASURX010000085.1:0-5655 GCA_036375355.1 Candidatus Limnocylindria bacterium | reverse complement strand
ACGACCGGCGAGGCCGCGGTGAGCTTCGACATCGACGGGGAGGGGATGGTCACCGGGGACATGGTCAACGCGGCCTCTCGGCTGCAGGAGCGTGCCGTGCCTGGGACGGTGCTGGTGGACGACGCCACCCGGCGCGTCGTCGGAGACGCGATTCGCTTCGAGGCGGCCGGCGAGCTCTTGCTGAAGGGCCGCGCCGCTCCCGTCACGGCGTGGCTGGCGACGGAGGTCGCGCGCCCGACCAGCAGCGAGTCGCGAGCGGGGCATCGCGGCCCGTTCGTCGGCCGCCGGGCGGAGCTGCGCACGCTCGGCGAGCTGCTCGAGTCGGTGGTCAGCGAGCACCGTATGACGGTCGTCTCGATCGTCGGGGTGGCGGGCATCGGCAAGAGCCGGCTGGCGTGGGAGCTGGAGCAGACGCGCGGTGCGAAGCTGCCCGGGCTGCGCTGGCACGCCGGCCGCCCCCCGGGCTGGGGGGAGGGGGTCGCCTTCGCGCCGCTGGCCGAGATGCTGCGCCGGGCCATCGGCGTCACCGACAGCGACCCATCCGAGGTCGTGCGACGCGCGGTGGTCGAGGAGCTCAACCGGCGCATCGGCGACGGGGCCGAGCGCGCCTGGATCGAGTCGCGGCTGCTTGCCCTGCTGCAGCCCGGCGAGGCCCGCGTCACGGAGCGCGAGGAGCTGTTCGGCGCCTGGCGTCGCTTCCTGGAGGCCGAGTCCGAGGCAGGGCCGCTGGTCCTGCTATTCGAGGATCTGCAGTGGGCCGATGCCGAGCTCCTGGACTTCATCGACTACCTCGCCGACTGGTCGCGGCGCCACCCGATCCTGGTGCTCGCGCTGGCGCGCCCGGAGCTGCTCGAGACTCGCCCCACCTGGGGTGCCGGGCTGCCCTCGTTCACGGCGCTGCATCTCGATCGCCTCAGCGATGCCGATGTCGACGCGCTGCTGGCTGCGCTGGCGCCCGATCTTCCGCGCGACCTCGCATACCGGGTGCGGCAGCGCGCCGACGGCGTGCCGCTCTACGCGGTCGAGATGGCACGCATGCTGACCGAGCGGTCCGCGGCGACAGCTGATGACCCCCTGGGCGACATCGTCGACATCCCGGAGTCCCTGCACGCGCTGCTGGCAGCGCGGATCGACGCGCTGCCCGCGGCCGAGCGGTCCCTGCTCCTCACCGCGGCGGTCCTGGGTCGCCGGTTCCGGCCGGATGCCCTCGCCGCGCTATCGGGCATGGATCGCGTGACGCTTGGCCACCGCCTGCGGGCGCTGGTTCGCCGCGAGTTCCTGGCCGTGGACGACGAACCGGGCTCGCCCGGGCGCGGCCAGCTCAGCTTCGTGCAGGACCTGGTGCGGGAGGTGGCCTACAACACGCTCTCCCGGCGGGAGCGCCGCGCGCGTCACCTGGCCGTGATCGAGTACCTCGAGTCGATCCAGGACCCCGACGCCATCGAGCCGATCGCCGATCACCTGGTCGCGGCCCATGCCGCGCTGCGCGCCGACCAGCCGGAGGCGCTGGCCATCGCCGATCGCGCCCAGCTCGCGCTGCGCCAGGCGGCAGACCGGGCGCGCGCGCTGCACGCCCCCCAGCGCGCGCTGGGCCACCTGGAGCGCGCCCTGTCGCTGACGCAGGACGCGGCCGCGCGCGCGGACACCGCCGAGGCCGCCGCGATGGCGGCGCGAGCCGCGGCGAGATTCGAGGAGGCGGAGGGCTACCTGCGCGAGGCGATCGACCTGCGCGACGCGGCCAACGACGCGATCGCCTCGACCCGGCACCGCGCCCAGCTGGCCAGCCTGCTGTTGCAGGCCCAGCGCAGCGACACCGCGCTCGCCGAGCTGGAGGCCGCCTGGGAGCTGGCGCGGATGGGCGACGGCGATCCGGCCTCCACGGTCCTGCCCGTAGAGCTGGCCCGGGCTCACCTGCTTCGCGGCGACACCGAGCGCGCGATCGAGTGGGCGGGACGCGCGATCGATGGCATCGGCGAGGGCGGCGACGCCGAGGCGACCGGCCTGCGCATCGACGCGCGGGTCACGCTCGGCACCGCCTACACCCAGCGCGGCGACCCCGAGCAGGGGCTGGCGCAGCTACGGCGGGCGATCGACGAGGCTGCACAGGCGGACCTCGGCTCGGTCGAGCTGCGCGCGCTGAACAACCTGGCCTGGCTGCAGGTCAACGACGATCCGCGCGGCACCAGCGACTCCGCGCGGCGCGGCCTGGAGCTGGCACGCAAGCTCGGCATCCGCGAGTGGTCGCTGCACCTGCTGGACGTGGCCGCCATCGTGGCGATCGACACCGGCGAGTGGGACTGGGCGCTGGCGTCGCTCGAAGAGGTGGCATCCGAGGCGCTGCCGACGGTCTACCGCCTCGACTTCGCCGCCACGCGGGCGATGATCGGCGTCCTGCGCGGAGCTGCCGACCCGCTGGCGCCGATCCAGCAGCTCGGCGAGCTCGAGCCGGACCTCGACCCGCAGGCCCTCGGCTGGGTGGACATCGCGCGGGCGCTGGCCGCGATGATCGAGGGCGACCTGGCCGGCGCGCTGGAGCTGGCGGAGGCCGCCGCGCGCAAGACGGTGGGCTGGGAGCGCGCCGAGGCGCTGGCCCTGACCGGACGCGTCGCGGCCTGGTCCGGCAACCGCAAGGTAGCCGCGGCCGCGCTGAAGGACCTGGGCGCGGAGCCGACCTGGGGACGCGTCTCGCAGGCGCGCCTGCGGACCCTGCGTGCCGCCGTGCGCGCGACCGGCACCCGCGAGAAGCCGGGCTGGGATGCCGCGCTGCGCGCGTGGCGCGAGCTCGGCCTTCCTCTCCGCGAGGCGCTGAGTCTCATCGATCGCTGGCGGCTGGGTGGCGACGTCGAGGCGCGCGACGCGGCGCGCGCCATCCTGGCGCCGCTCGGGGCGGAGGCCATCCTGCGCATCCCGGGCTGAGGCCACGCCATCGGCTCGAATGACCCGATCGGGCCATCGGGACGGTACTGACAACGGGTATCGCCAGGCAGGTCGGCCCGCGATCATGCCGTCGACGGCGAGCCCGAGCCTCGCCACCGTGGAGGGATGGAATGGCAATCGAAGGCCGATGGGTCTGTCGCCGCTGCTTCAACGCCAACGAGCCCGATGCCACCGCCTGCACCAGCTGCGGGCTGGCGCGAGGCGCAGAGCCGAGCGCCAGCGACGGCGGCTACGCCCAGGCCGCGCCGGCGGACGGGCGCGGCGGCCCGCTGCGGCTGCTCGGTCGCTTCTGGTGGATCGGGCTGGTGGTCGTCATCGCCATCGGCGGCTGGTGGTTCGGCGCCAAGCGGGACGACGCCGGCAACATCACCGGCTCCGGCGACCTGCAGGTCGCCGACCTGCGCATCGGCGACTGCTTCGACCTGAAGGAAGCCACGGCGACCGAGGTCGAGAAGGTGACCGCCCGGCCGTGCGCCGACGAGCACGAGTTCGAGCTGTTCCACGACGGCAACGTGGACGTCGACGGCTACCCCGGTGACGCCGCCTTCGAGGCGTGGGTCGCCAACGAGTGCCTGCCGGCCTTCGCGCCGTACGTCGGGGTCGCGTACGAGGCCAGCCTGCTCGAGTTCAGCTACTTCGTCCCGAGCGAGGATGGCTGGGACCAGGGCGACCACAGCGTGCAGTGCGTCCTGTACGACCCGAACGAGGCGAACCTCACAGAGTCGATGCGCGGCGCAGCGCGCTGACGGCCGCTAGTCGGCCGCGGGCAGCGGCTCCCCGCCGAGCAGGTCGCGGTACTCGGGATGCCGCTCCATGTAGGCCCGGATGAACGGGCAGCGCGGCACGATGCGCAGCTTGTCGGCGCGCGCCAGCTGCAGCGTCCCCGCCGCCAGCCGGTTGCCGATGCCTCGGCCCTTGAACGCGTCCAGCACGCGGGTGTGCACCAGGATCCGGCGACCCCCGCGGTCGCGGTAGTCGACGATCCCCGCCAGCTCCCCGTCCAGCAGCGCCTCGTAGCGCGCGGCATCAACGTTGTCGCGGACGGCGACCTGGTCGGAGGCGATCGGCTGGGCCACGGGCGAATGCTACCGCCGCGACCAGGTCCCCGCCGTCAGCTCGGCGGCGCGCGCGCCGTCCGCGCAGGTGTCCACGATCATCTCCCAGCGGATGCCGCCCTCGCCCGCCTGCCAGACGTGGTACGAGCCCCGCGCATCGGGGCAGGCGGGATCGCCGGTGAGCACGGCCACGAGGGCGTAATCCTCCAGGCTGCCCGACCAGCGGCCGGCCACGCTGATCGTCCCGGATCCGATCGTCATCTCCGCCCCGTCGGTGGAGTGGACGTAGGTGCCCTGCTGCCAGTGACGGTTGCTGCCCTCAGCGGCGGCCAGGCTCCAGGTGCGGCCAGCCACGCCGGCGCCGGCGAGCACGACGACCAGGGCTCCGGCACCGATGGCGCCGCGCCAACCCAGGCGCGTGGCGGCCAGTGCCGCCACTGCGCCGAGCAGCGCCAGGACGATGGCCACCACCAGCGGCCAGCCGGCCGCGATGTCGACCGATGTCGAGAAGCCCTTCTGGGTGATGGGCCAGGCGGATGCCAGCAGGAGGCCGAATGCGCCCAGCGAGGCGCCCGCCACGGCCGCCCGCAGTCCGATCGACGGGCGGGCGAGCGTCAGCCCGGCGCAGGCCATCGCCACCGCTGCGAGGAGCACGCCGGCGGTCAGCACCGGGACCGAACGGCCCTGCCACGCATTCAGGTCGGTCGGCAGCTGCGTCAGGCCGTGGCCGCCCAGGTGCCGCACGTGGTGCAGCCATCCCGGCACCACGGAGAGGCCGATGATCGCCAGGCCGATGACCATCACGACCACCAGCCAGCGTCGCAGGGTCGAGTCGCTCATGGGCACCGCGCATTCTAGAGGCTCGGGACATTCGGCCCCATCGCGCCCGGAAATGGGCGCCCGGATGGGACATTCGGCAGGTTGGCCCGCCCCCGTCGGGGACCCGAGAATGGCGGCATGAGCACTTCCACCACGGCGCGCACGCGCCACGCCCGCCAGCTGGCCGCGGACGAGGCGGCTCGCGCGGCGTCGCGACGCCGCGCCCTGCTGCTGATGACCGGCGGCGCCCTTCTCATCGGCCTGGTGGTCGTGGGGGCGGCGCTGATCCTGGGTCGTGGCAGCGGCCCGGCCCTGCCGAGCATCACCGCCTATTCCACCGTCTTCCCGGGCGTCCCGCAGAGCGGCCATGTCCTGGGTTCCGAGGATGCGCCCGTCACGCTCGACGTGTACGAGGACTTCCAGTGTCCGGCGTGCCTGAACTGGACGGCGAGCGTCCTGCCCGGGCTGGTGCAGGCCGAGGTGACCGCCGGGACCGTCCGCATCGTGGCGCACGACAACGCGTTCATCGGTCCGGAATCGATCCTGGCCGGGCGTGCCGCCTGGGCCGCCGAGCAGCAGGGGCGCTTCTGGGACTACGACATCGGCCTGTACCGCATGCAGGGCGCCGAGAACAGCGGCGTCTACACCGAGGCCTCGCTGACCGCGCTCGCCGGCGAGCTGGGGCTGGACCTGGACCAGTTCGGGCGCGACCTGAACAGCAACGCGTCACTGTCGGCCGTGCAGAAGGCCCGCGACGAGGCGCAGGCCAAGGGCATCAGCAGCACGCCGACCGTCCTGCTCAACGGGGTGCGCCAGCAGAACTCGTCCCTGGACAGCCTGAGGG
>DASURX010000084.1:0-4060 GCA_036375355.1 Candidatus Limnocylindria bacterium | reverse complement strand
CCCCATGGCCACCATTGCCCAGTGGATCGAGGGCGCCCGCCCCCGCACCCTGCCCGCCGCCATCGCCCCCGTCATCGTCGGCACCGGAGCCGCGGCCGCCCTCGGGGAGGCCAACCTCGGTCTCGCCCTGCTCGCGCTGATCGTCTCCGTGAGCCTGCAGATCGGCGTGAACTACGCCAACGACTACTCCGACGGCATCCGCGGCACCGACGCCGCCCGGGTCGGGCCGGTGCGCCTGGTCGGCCAGCACAAGGCCAACCCCGAGAACGTCAAGCTCATGGCGTTCGCGTTCTTCGGCTTCGCCGCGCTCGTCGGCCTGGCCCTGGTGGCGCTCAGCAACGCGTGGGTCATGATCCCGCTGGGCGTCCTGGCGATCCTGGCCGCCTGGAGGTACACCGGCGGTGACCACCCCTACGGCTACCGGGGCCTCGGTGAGCTCTACGTGTTCCTGTTCTTCGGGCTGATGGCCACCCTCGGCACCCTCTACACCCAGCTGGGCGGGGTCACCGGCGTCGGCGTGCTCGGCGCCGTCGGGGTGGGCGCCATCGCCTCGGCGATCCTGGTGGCCAACAACCTGCGCGACATCCCCACCGACCGAGCGAGCGGCAAGATCACCCTGGCGGTGCGGCTCGGCGACCGCGGCACCCGCAGGCTGTATGCCGCCCTGGTCGCCGTGGCTGCCCTGGCGGTGGTCGCGATCGCCCTCACGTACCTGCCCGCGCTCATCGCGCTGGTGGCCTTCGCGCTGGCCTGGCGGCCGGTGCGCCTCGTCCTGTCGGGCGTCACCGGCCGCGACCTCGTGGCCGTGCTGGCGGCGACGGGGCTCTTCGAGATCGCGTATGCCGTCCTGCTCGCCGCCGGGCTGGCCTGGGGCGGCTCGCTCGGCTGAGCCGGTCGGCTGAGCCGGTCAGCGGTACTCGACGGGCCCCTGGCTGTCGGTCCCGTCCGTGCCCGTGGGCCCGTCGGTGCCCGTGGCTCTCTCGGTGCCCCGGGTGCCCTCGGTGCCCTTGGGCCCCTCGTCCTCGGTGTCCTCAGCCAGCTCGTCGGAGCCCGCGCTGCGCTGCTGCTTGGCCCGGGCCCGGCCCTCTAGGCGCTGGGCCAGCTGCCGGCTGTAGTCCTCGCGGAACGGCCTGAGCACGACGACGGAGATGGCCATGGAGATCGCGGCCGCCAGCACCAGCAGCAGGAGCTGCTGATCGGGTCCGCGCAGGCCGAGCAGCCACAGGGCCGCGAGAACGCCGAAGAAGATCAGCAGCCGGAGGACGGAGTAGCGGACCATGGATCAGAGCCCCGAGTAGGAGTGCTGGCTGACGAAGAACACGTTCACCACGGTGTAGTTGATGATGATGCAGGCCCAGCCGGCGAGGGCGAGGTAGTTCGTCGCCTGGCGGCGCCAGCCGCTGGTCGCGCGCGAGTGCAGGTATGCCGCGTAGACCACCCAGATGACGAAGGTCCAGACCTCCTTGGGGTCCCAGTTCCAGTAGGAGCCCCACGCCTGGCGCGCCCAGATCGCACCGGCGATGAGCGTGAAGGTCCACAGCGGGAACGCGACGATGTGCACGGAGTAGGCCAGGCGCTCGATGTTCCTGGCCGGCGGGAAGCGGTCGAGGACGGAGGGCCGGGAGGAGCGCTGGAACGCGTCCCTGAGCAGGTAGAGCGCAGAGGCCGAGGCGCCGAGGGCGAAGAGCCCGACCGACAAGGTCGCCACGGTGACGTGGATGGCGAGCCAGTAGCTCTTGAGCGAGGGCAGCAGCTCGGCGGCCTCGGTGTACCAGACGGTGATGGCCAGCCCCAGGGTCAGCAGCACCGGGGCGGTCACGAAGAGCCCGAGCCAGCGCAGGTCGCGGCGGGTGGACCAGATCGAGAACGCCAGGGCCGTGAACATGGCGCCGAAGACGGCGAACTCGAACATGTTGCCCAGCGGCCACCGGTGGACGGAGAGCCCGCGCAGGGTCGCGGACAGGACCAGCAGGAGCGCGCCCAGCCAGGTCAGGGTGCCCGCGATGCCGGCGGCCTTGCGGCCCCGCACCGAGACCTCCTCGTCCGCTGGCGCGACCGGCTCCGGTGCGGCCTGGTCGACATCCACAGCCGTGGCGGTGCCGCCCGCAGCCGCGCCCGCCGGCATACCGGCTCCGACCAGGAGCTCCTCGCGCTCGCGCTCGCTCTGGCGCGCGGCGGCGACCCGGTCGCGGTGCGGCACCAGCGCAGCGAGGTAGAGGGCGTAGCCCAGCATCGCAAGCGTGAACACCGCCATCGCGGAGTACAGACTCGTGTTGGCGTACTGAGCCAGGAGCTGGTTGGTCATCTCGGTGTGCCCATCCGTCGTTTCACAGCGTCGAGGATCTCCCCGACCGCCTCTGGGAGTGTGTCGTCGTCGTCCTTGGCCATGCCGCCGACGGAGACCACGGTACGTCCCGGCTCGGCGCCGGGGGAAACGCGGACGAAGACGCGGCGGCGGCGGATCACCAGGCTGGCGATGAGCCCGGCCAGGGCCAGCAGCGCGCTGGCCAGGGTGAGGCCCTTGCCGGGGTCGGAGCGGATCGACAGGCCGGCGAAGCGCTCGACGCCGTCGAAGGTGATGCTGCCCCGGCCCGCGGGGAGCTGGTAGGTCTGGCCCGGCTCGAGCCAGATGCGCAGCGCGTCGGTGCCCTTGGCGTTCCTGATCTGGGTCAGCTGCTTGGTGTCGAGGGTGTAGACCGACTGCGGCCGCCCCTCGGGGAAGAGCTCCCCCTCGTACAGGCCGAGGGCGAGCGCCGGCTTCTTGGCGTCGGGGAAGATCGAGCTCGGCCCGGTCTCCTTGCTGATGACCGCGGTCGGCAGGAAGAGACCGAAGAAGCCGAGCTGCTTGGGTGTCGCCCCCGTGACCTTGATCGCGCCCACCGACTTGTAGTTGTTGTCCTGCGCGAGGAACGGCGTCGCGTCCCGGTAGACCACGGTGCCCGCCTTGTCGCGCACCGTGATGACGGGGGCGTAGCCGTTGCCGAGCAGGAAGACGGAGGCTCCGTCCATCTCCAGCGGGTGGTTGACCTTGATGGTCTCCTTGCGCGGCTTGCCGTCCGGTGTGTCCGTCGCGGTGACGTGCGCCGTGAAGTCCCTCGGCTGGCCGAACTGGCCGCGCCCGGTGACCCGCTCCTCGAAGGTGGCGTCGAGCTTGTCGACGGTGAGCGAGAACGGCGAGAGGTCCTCAGGCTTGACCCAGGGCCCCGGGCTGAAGGTGTCGTAGCGGGACAGCGTGTTGGCAAAGCCCTGCCCGACCGGGACGATGACGTCGCCCTTCCAGCCGAAGAGGTGGCCGATCGCGACGCCGATGATGACGAAGATCAATGCGAGGTGGAAGACGAGGTTGCCCGTCTCCTTGAGGTAGCCGCGCTCGGAGCTGAGCGAGCGCCCATCGTGGGCGTGCACCCGGAACCTCTTGCCGCGCAGCACCTCTCGTGCAGCCTCCAGCGCCTCCTGGGGGGTCGCCGCGACCTCGGTCTCGGCGTGCGCGGCCAGCCGCTCCAGCCGGCTCGGGGCCCGGGGCGGCTGCGAGCGCATGGCGCGCCAGTGCACGCGCGTGCGGGGCAGCACGCACCCGACGAGCGAGATGAACAGCAGCAGGTAGATCGCGGCGAACCACGGCGAGGCGTAGACCTCGAAGAAGCCGAGGCGGTCCAGCCAGGGCCCGAGCGTCGGGTGCTGCGCGATGTAGTCGGCGGTGCGGGCGGCGTCGATGCCCCGCTGCGGCCAGATCGAGCCCGGCACCGCACCGACCGCGAGCAGCAGGAGGAGGAACAGCGCCGTGCGCATGCTCGTCAGCTGCCGCCAGGCGAAGCGCAGCAGGCCGAGCGCCCCGAGCTGGGGCTGGGCGACGTCAGTCATGCCTAGAGCACCGTCCGGAAGCCGTTGACGAGCCCGGTCTGCAGCGTCCGGGTCCAGTCCTCCCACAGGCCGGTCACGAGCAGCACGCCGACGGCGAGGAGCAGGGCGCCGCCGAGGAGCTGGATGCCGCGCTGGTGGCGGCGCAGCGCGGCCGAGATCCTGCCGAAGCGCTGGAACCCGGCGGCGATCAGGAGGAAGG
>DASURX010000083.1:0-5056 GCA_036375355.1 Candidatus Limnocylindria bacterium | reverse complement strand
TCTCGCCCGGCATGACCGCCGGCTGGTTGATGACCGGCACGCCGTCCATGTCGTTCGGGACGACGAGCCCGTGGGAGTGGATGGTTGTCGGCGCGGGCAGCTCGTTGTGCAGCACGATCTGGACGTGGTCGCCGACCTCGGCCCGCAGCTGTGGACCCGGGACCATGCCGTTGTAGCCCCATGCCTCCACGAAGACGCCCGGCTCCGTCTCCCACTGGAAGACCGATGCCGTCAGCTCCCAGCGCTTGGTGCCGTCGTCCAGGATGGTCGGCTCCAGCACGACGTTGCCCTTGCCCTGCGTCTCGGCCGGGAACGCGCCGGTGCGCGCCGCATCGTGCTCGAGCATCTGCTGCGCGGTCATGCTCGGTGACGCGGACGCCGAGGCAGCAGGGTCATGCGAGCCGTGCGCGGCGTCCACCGTCACGCTGCCCTGCATGCCCGAATCGGCGTGACCCGGGACCGAGCAGATGAACGCCAGGCCCGCCTCCGGGATGGTGACCGTTCCGCTCGCCTGCTTGCCGGCCTCCGCACTGAGGACCGTGCCGTCGGCGAAGGTCAGGTCGTGCAGCACGCCGCCGTCGTTCACGAAGGTGACGGCGTATTCGCCGGGGGCCGATACCGCGACGGCCTTGGGGTCGAAGCCCAGGTCGAAGGCGTGCACCTCGATCGTGCCCAGCGGGCCGGTCGGCTGAGTCGCCGGCGTCGGCGAGGCGCCGCCAGTACCGGGGGACGAGGATCCGAGCACCACGGCGGCCAGCAGCAGGGTGCCGGCGAACAGGAAGCCGGTGATGGTGAAGGCCGCGAAGTAGGCCAGCGCGCGCTGCATCGTTCTCCTCGTGATGCGACAGGGCCCGCCTCCCGGCGGGCCGTGGACGTGCGGGACTATGGCGGCACGCCCGGCCCGGTTACAGGGCCGAATGGCCCGGTCCGATCGGGCTGCTGGCCACCTTCTGCGGCGGCCGCCCGTCGGGCCTCGGCCACCGACGGGGCCTGAGCCGCCGATGGGGCCTCAGCCGCCGATGGGGCGTCCGAGGAGGAGCGGCATGCCCAGGCGGCGGTCGTACCGCGGCCGCAACCGCTCGGGGTTGTACATCGCATCCACGTCCAGGCGGCGAGCGCCGAGGCTCAGGTCGGGCAGGGGGGCATGGGCGTACTTGCCGTCATGGATCGCGACCATGCAGCCCTTCGAGCCATCGGCCAGCAGCTCGACGGCGATGTTCGCGAAGGTGGTGGCCACCATCTGGTCCAGCGCGTCGGGGTCGCCGCTGCGCAGGTCGTAGGTCAGGTCGGAGTGCACGGTGTCGATGCCGGTCATGGCCTTGAGCTCCTCCGCCAGGGCGAAGCCCACATCGGCCTTGCGTCGGTGCCCGTAGGCATCCGCCTCGCCGAACTCCTGGAGCTCGGCGCCAGTCCAGGTTGCGCCTTCCGACGCGATGACGAGGGCATACGAGCTCGGATTGGCGCGCCGGTCCTCGGTGAGAAGGTCGGCCAGCAGTCGCAGCTCGAACGGGGACTCCGGGATCACGCAGCGGCTGCTGGTGACGTACGCCGCGTACCACGCGCTGTATCCCGCATTGCGCCCGAAGATGCGGAAGACGCCGATGCGCTCGTGGCTGCCGAGCGTCGTGCGCTGACGGTTGATCAGCTCCTTGGCGCGAGTGACGGCGGTCGAGAAGCCGATGCAGTACTCGGTCCCCGCCACGTCGTTGTCCATGGTCTTGGGGATCGCGATCAGCGGGAACGACTCCTTGCCGAGCCGCGCGGCGTAGCTCAGCGTGTCGTCGCCGCCGATCGGAACCAGGTGGGTGATCCCCAGCCGCTGCAGGTTGTCGAGCACCACCGGCGTGAGGTCGTACCGATCGTCGTCGGTCCGCATCCGCTCGCGGGCGGCATCGTCGAGGTGCGCGGGCAGCGTCTCGCCGCGCATCCGGGCCGGATTGGTACGGGAGGTGTGCAGCATCGTGCCGCCGGTGCGGTCGATGGCCCGCGTCGACCGCCGATCGAGCGGTCGGATCCAGTCCGGATCGGGCTCGCTGCCCGGCGGCAGGTGCGTCAGGCCCTGCCAGCCGCGCCGGATGCCGACCGCGTCCCAGCCCAGCTCGCTGGCCCGATAGACCACGCTCTTGATGACCGAGTTCAGGCCGGGGACGTCGCCCCCGCCGGTGAGGATTCCAATTCGCGCCATGCGGTCATGATGCGCGTTCCGGATCGGCCTCGCTGGCCGCGGCTGCTGGACCCGGGTCCAGCGCCGGCCGCCGCCGCCGGGTGGCGTTCGGCCGAGATTTGCGGCATAATGAGGGTCCCCCCACCGCGGCACACCGCGGGCATTTCTTCCGAGGAGCGACGATGGCCACGCACGTCAATGAGCGACGGTACGTCACCTGGCGGCTGCCCGACCGGCAGTTCTCCAAGGTGCATCTGCAGCGAGATCCCGAGATGACGGTCTGCGGCAAGACGCTGCCGCGCGCCACCGGCTCTCCGCAGCCCCCGATCCCGGCCGTCGCCATGTGCCCGGAGTGCGCGGCGTCCGAAGCCTGACCCGCACCTGAGCCCCTGCCGTGTGCGGGCGGTTCGCGCAGCCCCGTTCCGCGGACGAGCTGGCGCGCATTTTCCACGCGCGGGCAGCATCACAGCTCGAGGGGGGCCGCTTCAATGTGGCGCCCACCGACCCCATCCTGGCCGTGGTCGAGCGCCACGCTGAGCGCGTCCTCGACGAGTTCCGCTGGGGCCTGATCCCGGTCTACGCCACCTCGCGACGCGGTGCGGCGCGCCTGATCAACGCCCGCTCCGAGGCGGTCGAGACGTCGGGCGCCTTCCGCGTCGCATTCCAGCGCCAGCGCTGCATCATCCCGGCCGACGCCTTCTACGAGTGGCGCCGGCCTTCCGACGCCGACGGCCGGCGCGCGGCCCGTCCGCAGCCGTTCGCCATCCGCCTCGCCACGTCGCTGCCGATGGCCTTCGCCGGTTTGTGGAGCACCTGGCACGACCCTGTCAGCGCCGAGCGCGTCCACACCGCCTCGATCCTGACCGGGCCGCCGAACGCGCTGGTGGCATCGGTCCACGATCGGATGCCGGTCATCCTGGACGCTTCCGACTGGAGCGCCTGGCTGGACGAGTCTGCCTCTCCGGAGACGCTGCGCGCACTGCTGCGTCCGGCGCCGGCTGAGGCCATGACGATGTATGCCGTCTCCCCCGCCGTGAACGACGTCCGCAGCGATGGCGCCGGCTTGCTGGAGCCGATCAGCCGCTGGCAGCCGAGCCTGTGGGCGGATTCTCCACCGGCGTGACCCTGGCGGTGCCGGCGGGCGGCCTGGTGGTGCTCGTCGGGATCAGCGGCAGCGGCAAGTCCACCTTCGCTGCCCGCCACTTCCGGCCCAGCGCCGTGCTCTCCTCGGATGCGATGCGGGCCATGGTGGCCGACGATCCGGACGACCAGGAGGCGACGGACGCGGCCTTCGAGCTGCTGCACACCGCGCTGGCGCTGCGGCTGGCCCGTGGCCGCACCACGGTCGTCGACGCCACCAACGTCGAGGGATGGGCGAGGGCCCGCCTGCTGGCGGAGGCACGCCGCTTCGGGCGGCCGGCGACGGCCGTCGTCCTGGCGCTGCCGCTGGAGACATGCCTTGAGCGCAATGCGCTGCGGCTACGTCCGCGCCCTGCCCCGGCGCTTCGGCGGCAGCATCGGCGCCTGCTCGGCTCGCTCGGCACGCTTGCGCAGGAGGGCTTCGCACAGGTCTGCGTCCTCGATTCGGAGGCCGCGGTGGATCGGGCCACGATCCGGGCGGAGGCCACGCCGGCGCCACGCTAGCGGGACTCGGCAGGCAACGAAATGCCCCGAAGGAACTGCGCCCGTGCCGGCGGTGCGAGACCGCCAACCCGGTACCGGAACGCTTGATGCAATCTCGTGATCCGGTATTCGCTGCCCCTTCGGGACGACCAGAGCATAGGAGCCGATGCGCCGGCTCGACAAGCCTATTTATCCCCGACTTTGCCGAGCCGGCGGCGCCTTTTCCACAACCCATCCCCAGATGCGCACCGATGCCCCACCGGGGCAGGTGGGGCATCGGCTTCGTCGCCTCGGCTCGGGCGCGTCCCCTGGGCCGCTACGCGACACGATTGGTACCCTGCCCGCGCCCGCCGCGTTCACCAGGAGGATCGGCTCATGCAGAAGGGTCCCGCAGGCTGGAGCAAGGCGTCCCCGGCCCTGATCGAGGCGTTTTCCGCGACACTTGCCGAGATGGCCGGTGCCGAGCGGCGCCAGATGTTCGGCTTTCCGGCCGCGTTCGTGAACGGGAACCTGTTCACGGGCCTCTTCCAGGACCGATGGTTCGTGCGCCTGCCGGACGACGCGCTCGCCGAGCTCACCGCGCGTGGCGGCACGCCGTTCGAGCCGATGCCGGGTCGCGCGATGAAGGGCTACCTAGCCATGCCTGCCGAGATCCTCGCCGACGCCGACGAGCGCCGGCGATGGCTGGATCGTGCCTTCGTTCACGTCGCCGGCCTGCCGCCCAAGCCCCGGCGCTGAGAGGCCGCGCCGACTGGCCGCGCCCCGCAATGGGTCCTACAGCCAGCCGCGGCGCCTGAAGTAGAAGACCAGGGCGAGCAGGATGGCCGCCATCCCGAGCAGGATGAGCCAGAAGGCGCCGCGGTCGCCCTCGCCCGGCACGTGGACGTTCATGCCCCAGATGCTGGCGATGAGCGTCAGCGGCAGCAGCACCACGCTGGCCGCGGTCAGCACGCGCAGGACGTCGTTCAGGCGGTGCGAGAGCACCGACTCGTTCGACGACTCGATCGCCTCGCCGATCTCCTTGAAGTTCTCGAGCACGTCCCAGATGCGCTCGGAGGCATCGGTCAGGTCGTCGAAGTAGATGTCGAGGTCGTCGGTCAGGTAGCGCTGCTTCGCGCGCTCGAGGGAGCGGAACACGGCGCGCTGCGGCCGGATCATGGCCCTGAAGTTGATGATCTCCTGCTTGGTGTTGCTGATCTCGCGCACGATCTCGCGCGATCGGCCCTCGAAGATGTCGTCCTCCAGGCGCCGCAGCTTGCGACCCAGCTG
>DASURX010000082.1:0-12476 GCA_036375355.1 Candidatus Limnocylindria bacterium | reverse complement strand
GCTCGACGCCGTGCGCCTGGAGCCGTTCGTCAAGCCGGACCTGTGCCTCGCCCACCTCGCTGCGCGGCCGACATGAACGACGAGCGCATGGACGTGGCCCGGCTGCTCGGCCGGAGCGACGACGGGGATGCGCTGGACCAGGCCCTGCGCACCGTGCTGGACCCCGAGCTGGGAGTGAACATCGTCGACCTCGGGCTCGTCTACGACGCCCGGCTGGTCGACGGTACGGCACGCGTGCTGATGACGACCACGACCCCGGCCTGCCCCATCGGCTCGTATCTGTCCGACGGCATTCGCTGGGCGCTGCTGGGCGTGGACGGCGTGCTGGACGTCGACGTGGAGCTGACCCACGAGCCGCCCTGGTCACCGGAGATGATGAGCGAGGCGGCGCGCGCCCAGCTCGGCTGGGCCCGGTGATCGACCGCCGCAGCCTGGCGCTGCTGGCGTTCGGTGGGGTCGCGCTGCTCGCCGGCCTGACCGGCTCGCTGGTGCTGCTCGGGTTCCGCCTGCCGAGCGCCACTTCGCACCTGGCCGCGTCGCACGGCCTGCTGATGGCGCTCGGCTTCCTGGGGACCATGATCGCGCTCGAGCGGGCGGTGGCCCTCGGCTCGCCGCTCGCGTTCCTGGCACCGCTGGCCACGGGCGCCGGGGCCATCCTCCTCGTCCTCGGCGTCGCTCGCCCGCTGGCGGGCAGCCTCTTCCTGCTCGGTGGGCTGGGCCTGGTCGCGATCTACGTGGCCTTCGATCGCATCCAGGCCACGCTGCACACACGCGTCCAGGCCGTCGCCGCCGTGGCCTGGCCCGTGGCGGCGCTGCTGTGGCTGCTCGGGCGTCCCGTTTCGCAGGTCGTTCCCTGGCTCGCCGCCTTCCTGGTGCTCACCATCGCCGGCGAGCGGCTGGAGCTGGCGCGGCTGGGTCGGCTCAGCGACGAGGCACGACGCAGCTTCCTCGCGGTGGGGGCCATCCTTGGTACCGGAATCGTGCTGAGCCTGGCTTCGCCTGACGCCGGCGTCCGCCTGGCGGGCATCGGGCTGGTGGGCCTGGCGCTGTGGCTGGCCAGGCACGACGTCGCGCGCCGAACGGTACGGGGCAGCGGCGTCACGCGCTTCATCGCGATCTGCCTGCTGCTCGGCTACGCGTGGCTGGCGGTGGGCGGCATCGCCTGGGTGGCCCTTGGTGCGGTGGCCGGCGGGCCGGGCTATGACGCGGCGCTGCACACCATCTTCCTGGGCTTCGTGATCTCGATGGTCTTCGGCCATGCGCCGGTCATCGTGCCCGCCGTGCTGCGCGCTCCACTCCCCTACCGGCCGGCCTTCTACCTGCACCTTGGCCTGCTGCATGCCGGGCTGCTGCTGCGCGTCGGTGGTGGAGACCTGGCCGCGGCGCCGGCGCTGCGCCAGGCCGGCGGCGTGCTCAACGTCGTTGCGCTGCTGGCCTTCGTGCTCGCTTCGGCCGCGGCTGTCGGTCGCGGCCTGCTCGTCAGGTCCCGGGAGGTCCGGGCGCGGTCGAGCGCCGCGACCTGAGCGACCGGGCCGTCAGCCCGAGTCGGACGCGCGCGCCTCCGGGGCCAGGAAGCGGTAGCCGATGCCGCGCTCGGTCTGGATGTAGCGCGGGCGCTCCGGGTCGTCGCCGAGCTTGCTGCGCAGGCGGCGGACGTAGACGCGCAGGTAGTCGAGCTCGTCGACGTACTCGCGGCCCCAGACCTGCCCCAGCAGCCGTTCGTGCGGCACAACCCAGCCGGCGTTGCGCACCAGCTGCTGCAGGAGGCGGAACTCGGTCGGGGTCAGGTCCAGCCGCTCGCCGGCGAGCCGCGCCTCGTGCGCGGCGAAGTCGACCTCCAGGTCACCGGCGCGGAAGGGCGGGTGGCGGTCCGACGGCGCCTTGAGGTCGAGCCTGCGCAGGACGGCGCGTACCCGCGCCAGCAGCTCCAGGTGGTTGAACGGCTTGGTGACGTAGTCGTCGGCGCCCGCCTCCAGGCCGCGCACCTTGTCGATCGTCTCGTCGCGGGCGGTGAGCATGATCACAGGCACCTCGCTGAAGCGCCGGATCTCGCGCAACACCTCGTAGCCGTCGATGTCCGGAAGGCCGATGTCGAGCAGCACCAGGTCCGGATGCTCCTCCTCGACCAGGGTCAGCGCCCGCTCGCCGGTCGCGGCGCCGATCACCTCCACCTCGCGCCACTGCAGCACGAAGCCGAGCCGCACCGACTCGACGACATCCGGGTCGTCGTCCACGATCAGCAGCTTCATGCGTCGCCTTCCAGGCCGATGCCGGAGCTGGCCGGCACCACCAGGCTGAAGCGGCTGCCCTGGCCGAGCTGCGATTCGACCTCGATCGTTCCCCCGTGCGCCTGCGCGATGGCCAGGGCCGTCGGCAGCCCAAGCCCCACGCCGCCGCGCGGCCCGGATCGATCGGATGCGCCGACGAAGAAGCGCTCGAAGAGCCGCGCCTGGTCGGCCTCGGCGATGCCCGGACCGTGGTCGATCACCGTCCAGCGCACGCGTCCGTCACGGGCCTCCAGGCCGATCTCGATCGTCTCGCCGGCGGGCGAGAACTTCTGGGCGTTGCTGGCCAGGTTCAGGAGTGCCTGCTCCAGGCGGCGCCGGTCCGCGACAACGTACAGTGGCTGGTGCGGCCCGCTCACGACGAAGTGCTGCCCGGCCATGTCGGCCAGCGGGCGCATGGCGCTGACCACGTCGTGGGTGAGCCCCAGCGCGTCGAAGCGGCGCGGGCTGAGGGTCACCCGCCCGGCCCGGAAGCGGGCCAGGTCGAGCAGGTCCTCGAGCAGCCGCTGCATGCGGTCGGCGGAACGCTCGATCGTCGCCAGCAGCTGCTGGCGCTCCTCGGCGGTCGGGAAGAGCGAGACGTCGAGCAGCAGGCCGACGCAGGTGCGGATGGCGGTCAGCGGCGTGCGCAGCTCGTGGGCGATCGTCGCCAGCAGCTCCGTGCGCAGCCGCTCCAGCTCGCCGAGCTGCAGCACGAGATCCGGCTGCGACCCGAGCTGGACGTCGGCGCCGCGCTGGCCGAGGGTGGTAAGCACGTAGCGCGGATCGCCGGACTCGCCGACCTCCGCCACGCGTACCAGCCCCAGCTGCGCCAGCCGTTCGATCAGCCGCGTCGCCGTGCCGGCGTCGATCGCCAGGTCGTCGCTGCTGGCGCGGGCCGCGACCTCCGGTGCGGTGGCGCCCTCCCCGATCAGCGGCAGGAGCGCGGTGGCCACGCGGTCGGCGGGCGGGATCGGCGGCGATTCCATCGCTCGGAGGATAGCCCCGGGGCGACGCGTTCATGAAACGTTCAGGCTGCACACCGCGCTCTTCATGCGGCTTGCGGCCGATTGTCAGCCCGCTCGGCGACGCTGGAGCTCGACGCCGGTCCTCCGGCCGGCGTCGCCACAACGCACCAGGAGTCGCCCACATGCAGACCATCGAGCGGCCAGCTGCGCCGCCATCCCCGCAGCCGGCGCCGGCCGCGGCCAAGCCATCGGCCATCGCATCGGCCCTGGCCCAGTTCGATCGGGCCGCGGAGCACCTCGACCTCGACCCCGCCACCCGCGCCATGCTGCGCGTGCCGAAGCGGGAGTGGACGGTGCGCTTCCCGGTCCGCATGGACGACGGGCACGTCGAGGTATTCACCGGCTATCGCGTCCAGCACAACGTGGCCCGCGGTCCCGCCAAGGGCGGCATGCGCTTCCATCCGTCGACCGACATCGACGAGGTGCGCGCCCTGGCCATGTGGATGACCTGGAAGTGCGCCCTCGTCAACGTTCCGTTCGGCGGCGCCAAGGGTGGCGTCACCGTTGATCCGTTCTCCCTCTCGCCCGATGAGCTGGCCAGGGTCACCCGCCGCTTCACCGCAGAACTGCAGGGCATCATCGGCCCCGAGATGGACATCCCCGCGCCGGACATGGGCACCAACGCCCAGACCATGGCCTGGATGATGGACACCTACTCCATGCACCGCGGCTTCAGCGTCCCGGGCGTGGTCACCGGCAAGCCGGTCAGCCTGGGCGGATCCGAGGGGCGCTCCGACGCCACCGGGCTGGGCGTCGTGTACTGCATCGAGCGCGCGCTGGTCGACGCCGGCATGGAGCTGAAGGGGGCGCGCATCGCCGTCCAGGGCTTCGGCAACGTGGGCGAGGCCGCGGCGCGGCTGCTCCACGAACGCGGAGCGACGCTGATCGCCATCAGCGACGTGGGCGGCGGCGTGCGCAACGAGGCGGGCCTGGATCCGCGCTCGCTGCAGCTGCGCGTCCGGGAGACCGGCAGCGTGGCCGGCGCACCGGGGACCGACCCGATCAGCAACGCAGAGCTGCTGGAGCTCGGCTGCGACGTGCTGGTGCTGGCCGCTCTCGAGGGCCAGGTGACCGGCGAGAACGCCGGCCGCATCCACGCGCGCATCCTGGCCGAAGGCGCGAACGGCCCGACCTCCTTTGAGGCCGATCCGATCCTGCGCGAGCGCGGCATCACGGTCATCCCGGACATCCTGTGCAACGCGGGCGGGGTGATCGTCAGCTACTTCGAGTGGGTCCAGAACCTCCAGAGCTTCGCCTGGACGGTCGAGCAGGTCAGCGAGCGGCTGCGGCACATCATCCTGGCCGCCTACGACGACGTGAAGCGGGTCACCGAGGAGCGAGGCATCGACGCGCGACTGGCGTCGCACGCCATCGCCGTCGGTCGCGTGGCCGAGGCTCAGCAGATCCGGGGGCGCTACCCATGATGCCGGGCCTCCTGGAGCACGGGGCGGCGGACGGCGACGTTCGCCTCGCCCCCATCGAGCGGCGCAGCGTGACCGTCGACGTCCGCGGGCGAGCGGTCGAGGTGCGCCTGACACGCGTCCAGGGCCGGTGGCTGGCATCGGCCCAGACGCTGGAAGGCCCCACCCTGGGGCGCGATCACTCGCCCTTCCTGGCGGTCAGCCAGGCGCTCGAGCCGTTGGGCGGCCAGTTGATGGACGTCCTGGGCGCGATGCGCGACCTCGAGACGGCTGAGGGCGGCTGACGCTCGATTGACCAGCTGCGGGCCTGGGAGTCCGCGTCGCACCTGGCCGGGAGCGACGCGGACAGGTTCCGCCTCAGGCCCGCAGCGACCTCGCCAGCAGCGCAACCGCCAGCGCGGTGGCGGCCAGCAGCAGCGCCGCGCCCGCGACGGTCAGCGCGGGCAGTCGCAGCTCCAGCCCGGCCCAGGCCAGCGCCACGCCCAGGTTGAGCGCCACCAGGCGCGGGATCGGCCAGAGCCCGAGGAGGTCGCGCTGCCGGGCGTGCGCGGCCGCATCGCCCGGGCCCACCGCCGGCAGCAGATGGCTCCACGAGCCGATGAGCTCCTGCACCACCCAGCCGCCCAGCAGCGGCACCGTCGCGGCACCCACGCTCCAGCCGCTGACGGGCGTGCCGAGGCCGATGGCGAACGCGACCACCACGACCGCCACCAGGAACCAGGCCGGGCCGGCCGCCAGGTGCGCGATCACGATCCGATGCCAGGCATGGTCGAACGCCCAGCGCCCGCGGCGTCGCCAGATGTCGATCACGTACCACGCCTGCCCGATGGCGCCGGTCACCGTCAGCCACGCGCCGGCGGCGACCAGCGGTCCGGCATCGACGGCCGCTCCCAGCGCCACCAGCGGCGGTCCCGCCACGCAGCCGACGACCAGCACCATCAGCGAGGGATGGACCCGTATGCGCGCGCCCGTCACCGTCGGGAACAGGTAGACCAGCGTGGCAACCACGGTCAGCGACACGAAGCCGAAAAGGGTCAGCCAGGCATGCGCGACCTTGAGCTCCGCCCAGTGGCTCACCACCGGCGGCCAGCCTGCGTACAGCAGCATGGCGATGCTCGCCCCGACCGCGACCTGCAGCAGCGCCGCACCGTAGGTCAGCTGCACCACCGGGTGGCGGCGGGTGATGCCGCGCCGCATCGGCGCGAAGGTCATCCAGCCGGTGCCGAGCACGCCGGCGAGCAGCAGCATGCCGGCCGCCACCACCAGCCAGCCGATGCCGTAGCCCACGCCGCCGATCACCCCCGCGGCTCCCACGGCCAGCAGCCCGAGGACGAGCAACCGGGCAGGTGCCGGCTCGGGCGTGGTGCCCGCCAGCGTGACCGCGAAGTGCGGCATGAACGTGCCGATCCCGACCGTTGCCGCGCCAACCAGAGCGATGTGCAGGGTCGGCCAGCCGACGCGTGCGGTGCCGCCCAGCACGGCGCTCACCAGGGTGGCGACAACGAATCCGCCGATCAGGATCAGGCCGGTGCGCAGCACGCGCCGCTCGGCGCGGCCGCGGTCGATGCGAGCGGCGAGCTCGGCGCGCAGCGACGAGGCGCCGGCTTGCGCCGGCGCCTCGCCCAGGGGTCCGCCGAGCATCAGGCGGCGTTCAGTTGGTCGGGTCCCCGTCGCCGGCCTGGAACAGGCCGATCGCGCCGTGGGCCACGAAGTTGAAGGCGTGGGTGACCATCGGGTAGAGGCCGTCCTCGGCGAAATGGAACTCGACGATGGCGCCCTGGGCCGGCGACAGGTCCACGGCCTGGCTGCCCCAGTTGCCCTCGTTTCCGCGCTGCAGGGCGATCCCCTCCTTGATGACCTGTTCGAAGATCGTGCCCACGATGTGGAACGAGCTGTCGATGTTGGGCCCGGCGTTCAGGAGGAAGACGCGCACGGTCTCGCCGGTCGGGACCTGGATCGGGTTGTCCTTGTACTGGTTGGCGATGCCGTTGAAGACGACGTAGTCGGGGGCCGGGACGGTGGCGTTGGCGGCGGTCAGGTCGCCGGTCTGGCCCTGCTGGCCGAGATACCACTCGTTCTGGACCACGAAGAACTCGTTATCGACCGGGGGCAGCCCCTCGCGCGGCTCGACGATGATCATGCCGTACATCCCGTTGAGCATATGGCTCAGCGCGCCCGCCGTGCCGCAGTGGTACATGAACACGCCGGCGTACTCGGCGGTGAACTCGTACAGCTTCTCCTCGCCGGGATTGATATCGGTCATCTCGTCGTTCCAGGCCACCAGCGAGGCATGGAAGTCGACCGAGTGCGGCATGAGGTTGGTCGCCGGGTTCTTGAGGTGGATGCGAAGGGTGTCGCCGACCTTGACGCGCAGGACCGGCCCGGGAACGCTGGCCGTCTCCGGCGTGAGGCCGAAGGCATACACCGTCTGCACGAAGCCCTTGGCCACTGTCATCGGCTGCTCGATCACGTACAGGTCGATGTCGTGCACCTCGCCATCGGCAAGCGGCGGCGCGGTCGCATCCCGCAGCGTGTAGGCGGGGGCGTTGGGATCCTCGGCGACTGCGCCCGGATCAGCCGTGCCGCCGCCCATGTTGCCGTGGTCCATCGACGGCATGGCGCTGGCCGATGGGTCGGCACCCGCCACCACGGGCGTGGGTGCCATGCGCGCGTAGATCAGCGAGAGCAGCACCATGCTGACGACGGCGCTGATCACCACCACGATACGAGTCATTGTCGGGGTCCTTCCCTGGAGTGCCTGATGCTCTTCTTCCGAGCTCGCCCTGACGAGCTCGACGGCTTTTATTGCTTAGTAAAGTGATAAACCTTTACCATTTCACCTGTAATGTGCCGTTCGGCCCCTTCGGAGCAGGCCGATCAGGGACATTCGGCACAGGCGGCCGGGACACGTCCTGGGGCAGACTGGAGGACGAGATGCGTATGGAACTCACCAAGCGCGGCGACTACGCCGTGCGCGCCATGCTCGCCCTCGCGGACGCGCGCGATGGCCTGGTCACCGGGCGCGAGATCGCCGAGCAGACCGAGGTGCCGATCAGCTTCCTGCCCCAGGTCATGGGCAGCCTGGTGCATGCCGGGCTGGTGCATGCCTTCCAGGGCCGCACCGGCGGCTACCGCCTCGCCCGTCCCGCCAGGGAGATCTCGCTGCTGGCGATCGTCGAGGCCGCCGAGGGCGACAGCCGGCGCGGGACCTGCATCCTGCGCGGCGGGCCGTGCGGCGTGGACGGCACCTGCCGGGTGCACGACGCCTTCTTCGCCGGCCAGGAGGCCCTGCTGCGCACGCTGGGGCGCGCGAAGCTCTCGGAGATGACGCCGGCGAAGGCGCGCCAGCGCGACCCGGGCCGAGTCCAGCCACGCCTGGAGATCCGCACCGCCGACTAGGCGCCCGGCACGGGCCGTGTATCGTGCCCGCGTGAGCACGCCGCAGCTGCCCCTGCCGCCTCTGATCGCAGCGCTGCGCGGCGTGGGTCGCGACGGATCGGGTGACCAGCGGGCGATCGCGATCGCGCTCGGCGGACTGGCCTCCCAGCTGGGCCTGGCCGGCATCCGGCTGGCCCTGGACAAGGCCGATCCGCTGCCGTCGCTCACCGTCGGCTGGGGCACGCTGGCCGCCAGGGCCGAAGGCAACGGTGGCGCCCTTGGCGGCGATACCTCCACGCGGCTGTGGATCGACGGTGAGCGGGCCGTCGCCGATCGCGCGGCGGTCGCCGTCGAGGCCGCCGTCGCGGCCGCGCGTGCCCACCTGCGCGCGGATCGGGCCGAGAGTCACCTCAGCGCGCTGGACGCCGCCGTCCGCGGCATCGCCGGCGTGCTGAGCACCGAGCGGGTGCTGCAGCTGATCGTCGATCGCGTGCGGGAGCTGGCCGGCGCGCGCTACGCCGCGCTGGGGCTGGTGGGCGACGACGGACGGATCGAGGCCTTCCTGACCAGCGGCATCAGCGCGGAGCTGCGAGGGCGAATCGGACAGCTGCCGCACGGGCGCGGGCTGCTCGGGCTGCTGATCGCCGAGGGCCAGAGCATCCGCATCCCGGACCTGGCCATCGACCCGCGACGCTACGGCTTCCCGCCGCACCACCCCGAGATGCATTCCTTCCTGGGCGTGCCCATCCAGGTGCGCGGCCGGTCGGTGGGCAACCTGTACCTGACCGACAAGATCGGGGAGCCGGAGTTCAGCGCCGACGACCAGCGGCTGGTCGAACGCTTCGCGATGCACGCCGGCATCGCGTTCGAGAACGCGCGGCTCCATGAGCAGGTGCAGCGGCTGGTGGTGGTCGAGGAGCGCGAGCGCATCGGCCGCGACCTGCACGACGGCATCATCCAGCGCATCTACGGCGTGAACCTGTCGCTCGACGAGGTGCCCGAGCTGGTTCAGCGCGACCCGGGCGAAGCAGCGCGTCGCGTGGACGAGGCGATCGACTCGCTGAACACCGCGATCGCCGAGATCCGCGAGTTCATCTACATCCTGCGACCGCCGCCCAGCGCGGAGGGCGCGCTGGTCGCGGCGCTCCAGGCGCTGGCCGCCGAGGTGCGCATGCACGCCTCGCTCAACGTCGACGTCCTGACCGATGACGTGCCGCGGCTTCCCGGCGAGACGACCTCGCAGCTGGTCAGCATCGCGCGCGAGGCGCTCAGCAACGCCGTGCGCCACGCTTCGGCGACCCGTGTCGACATCAGCGTCGAGCCACGGGACGGCCGCCTTGAGATGGCTGTCAGCGACGACGGCTCCGGCTTCGATCCATCGGCTCCGCTGGCCGAGCAGCACCACGGCATCGGCAACATGCGCAAGCGAGCCGAGCAATTGGGCGGTACGCTGCGCATTATGAGCCGCGCGGGCTTCGGGACCCGCATCATCGTTACGGTCCCGTTGCATCGCGATTCGGCATGAGTCGGAGGGACGACCCAGCGATGGCGGACGACGCCAAGGCCACCGAGCGGCCGATGCGCATCCTCGTCGTGGACGACCACGAGGTCGTGCGGCAGGGACTGGTGGCGCTGCTCGGACGACGCGAAGAGTTCCAGGTGGTGGCCGAGGCCGGCACCGTCAGCGAGGCGCTGGCGGCTGCCCGCCGCTTCGTGCCCGACCTGGTGGTCATGGACGTTCGCCTGCCCGATGGCTCGGGCATCGAGGCCTGCCGCGAGATCCGCTCCGAGTTCCCGCAGACGCGCGTGGTGATGCTGACCAGCTACCCCGACGAAGAGGCCGTGCTATCGGCCATCATCGCCGGCGCCAGCGGCTACCTGCTCAAGCAGGTTCGTGGCCGTGACCTGGTGTCGGCCCTCGAGTCGGTCGGGCGCGGCGACTCGCTGCTCGACCCGGCGGTGACCGAGCGCGTCCTCGAGCGCGTGCGCCGCGTTGCGGCCGGCGGCGAGCGGGACGAGCTGTCGGACCTCACCGCGCAGGAGCGCAAGATCCTGCTGCTGGTGGCCGACGGCAAGACCAACAAGGAGATCGCGGCCGAGGTCTTCCTGTCGGACAAGACCGTCAAGAACTACGTCTCCAGCATTCTCGCCAAGCTGAACCTGCAGCGCCGCGCCCAGGCCGCGGCCTTCGTGGCACGCCACCACATCAGCGACGAGCAGAGCTAGCGGGCCAGATGGCCCGGGCCACACGGCCCGCTCCGGGACGGGCCATCGGCCCGGAAACCGCCCTCCATCGAGCCCCCATCGGTCCCCCATGAAAGGGCCGTCCGGCAGACCTTGACGACCGCCCGCTCCCCGTACGCTGCGAGCAGCTAATGGAGCTGAACCCCAGTCGGCAGGTCCGGGTGGGTCATCAAGGAAAGGTGGAACTTTCAGTGATCAGTCGGTTGAAGGGACTGGGCATCGTCCTCGCGGTCCTCGGCCTCGCCTTCATGGCGGCCGGTGCGTTCGCATTCATCAAGGTCCAGGATGGGCAGGCGTCCCTGAACGGCTTCAGCGCGGCGCAGAACGTCACGCTGAGCTACGACGAGAACGGCAAGCTGGGCGGGGAAGAGGGCGACGCCATCATGGCGCTGCTCAAGAACGACTGGAAGTACCCGGTCGTCGATGCCGAGCTCAATCCCAATGACCCGGTGGTCAACACGGCCTCCGAGTACATGTACCAGCTCGCGACCATCACCTACCACACCCTGAACGCCGAGACCACGGTCGTCCTCAACGAGGACGTCACCGCCAAGGACGGCACGGTGTACAAGGCGGGTGAGTACACGTTCAAGAACGACGGCCGCTACTGGACCGGCTTCGACCGCAACAACCCGATCGAGGGTGCGGCTCGTGGCCAGATCTGGACCGCCACCGCGCACGCCCTGATCGGCGAGCTCGGCGTCGGGACGGTCACCGCCCAGGCGCTCCAGCTCGGACTGGGCCTGGCGGGCCTGTTCGCAGGCGTCGGCTTCACCTTCCTGCTGGCGGGCGGCGGCCTGGTCTGGGCCACTCGCTCCGAGGATGCGGCGGTCCGCGTCGCCCGACGCGTGGAGGTCACCGCGTAGCACGGACTACGCCCAGCGGTCCACCCGGACCGATCGAACCGCCGGCCTTCGGGCCGGCGGTTCTTTCGTGGTATGCCCTGGGGCCTCCGAGGGCAGGCAGGTCCGACCTGCCTCACACATCGGGCAAATACGGGCAGGAGGTGTCAGCCACGACCAGGTCTGACCGATTCATCGGGTAAGCACGCGCACGAGCGGCCCCTCACGCTCCGGATTACCCGATGGAGCAGGCAACACGCCGCACAGCGGACGTCTCCTGCCCGGAATTACCCGATGGAGGAGGCCATGGCCACGGCGGCGGGGCGGCCATGCACCTGATGAGTGCTGTGCCCGAGATGTGGCCGGTGCATGCGCGTGGTGACTCGATCCGCCGGGATCTGGCCGACAACCGCCGTCCGAGTCACCCGGTGACTGGATCTGAGGAATATCGGTTCCAGCAGTCATCCCGTGCATGGGGCCCTGATTGGAGCGCCATTCGGTGGCACGGCATCAAGAGGCACCAACGACGGGTAGGGTAATTCCCCCCTCGCCACGCTACGCTCATGCCATGAGCCCACGAGGCCGGGGACGGCCGCCCCATCCCGACGTCCTGACTCCCGCCGAGTGGGCGGTGCTCGACCTCGTGCGTCACGGCCTCAACCGTCGCCAGGTGGCCGAACGGCGGGGCATCGGCCCGGACGCGGTGAAATACCACCTGGCGAACATCGGCGACAAGCTCGGCGTGCGGGGCATTCGCCGGCTGCGGCACTGGCCGGGCTATCCGGCCACCAGCCCCATCGCGCGCAGTCGAAAGGAGACTCCCATGCAATCGGCAACCGGCATCGCGCTCGGCCCCATCGGCCAGGTCTCGCTCTCCATCCGCGACGTTGCGCGCGCCGAGCGCTTCTACGGCGAGACGCTCGGCCTGCCGCACGTCTTCACGTTCGGCGACCTCGCCTTCTTCGACGCCGGTGGGTTGCGCATCTACCTGCACCGCAAGGACGAGGCGGAGTGGTCTCCGGGGTCGATCCTCTACTTCCGGGTCGACGACATCGCCGCGGCGCCCGCCCAGCTGACCGAGCGCGGCGTCCATTTCAGCGGTGCGCCGCACCTGATCTACACCGACGACGAGAGCGGCGCCGAGGAGTGGATGGCCTTCTTCGAGGACGGCGAGGGCAATACCCTGGCGCTGATGTCGCGCGTCACTCCCAGCTGAAGAGCCGCACCGCGACGACGAAGGCGATCACCGCCCAGACCGCCATCCCCAGCAGGTCGCCGCCGATCTCCGCCGGGCCGGCG
>DASURX010000081.1:0-3507 GCA_036375355.1 Candidatus Limnocylindria bacterium | reverse complement strand
GGAGCCTACGTCAGCCTCCTCTACTTCGGGATCGCGCTGCTGGCCTTCCTGGGCCTGTATGCCGCGCAGAGCGTCGTTCCGCTGCTGAACCTCGACCAGACGACCACGGTGCTCGCCAACGACTTCTTCGTGCGCACGTTGGAGGCCTACTGGCTGCTCGGCCCGGCTGTCGGCATCCTGTACTACGTCATTCCACGCGCCACCGGCAACCCCCTGTACAGTGCGCCGACGGCCCTGCTCGGCTGGGTCCTCTGGCTGGTCCTGGCATTGCTCTCGGGACTCGGCAAGCTGCTCGACCCGTCGGTCGCCTATGCGATCACCACGGCCGGTGCGGTCGCCACCCTGCTGCTCGTGCTGCACGCCTTCCTGGTCGTGGGCAACCTGCTGCTCACCGTTCGCGGCCGATGGTCGCTCGCGCTGGTGCCTGGCACCCTGGCCTTCGCCGTGGTGGCACTCATCTTCCTGCTGACCAGCGCGATCATCGAGGGCGTGGGGGCGCTGCGCAGCGTGCAGGCCGGCATCGCCGGTTCCGAGTGGACCGCCGGCGCCTTCGTGTACGCGGCGCTCGGCACCTACACCATGGCTGGGCTGGCGCTTGTCAACTTTGCGTTCCCACGCGTGCTGCGCCGCGCGTGGAGCGTGAACGCCCTGGCGACCACCGAGTTCTGGAGCGTCTGGGGCGGCTCGCTGATCGCCGGTGCGGCGCTGATGCTCGGCGGCCTGGCGCAGGCATCGCTGCTCAGCCAGGGAACTGCCAGCGATCAGATCGACGCCACGCTGGTCTGGTTCCGACTCGTCGCCTTTGGCGGTATGGGATTGGTGGCGCTCGGTGCCCTTGCGCTGGTGATTGACCTCTTCCTGCTGTACACCGCGGGCCGAACGGTCGAGTACCAGGTCGTGATCCCGCAGACATCGGCCTCAACGTCCACCGCAGTTACCGAGTCATGACCGTTCATACCCCCATCTCCTCGCACACCAATCGGCTTCCCGCCTGGGCGGCCGGCGTCACCGTCTTCTTTCTCCTGGTCGGCGGCGTCTACTTCGCCTCCAACCTGTCGGGCACCAATCCCGCGCTTGCCGTGCCGCAGCCCAGCGCCGCCGCATCGGGAGGGGTGAACACGGGAGCTGCCCTGGCGCTCATCAAGAAGGCGCAGTGCCAGGCCTGCCACGGCCAGAACTTCGAGGGCGCCATTGGCCCCAGCCTGCATGGTCTGGCAGAGGGGCCCCTGGTGCCGGCGCTCAAGCCGGTCGCCGAGGAGCACCCCGACGACTGGATCCACCTGTGGATCGATGGAACCGATCCGGCCGTGGCCGATATCGACCGCAAGGGCATGCCCGCGTTCGGTACGGGCACGCTGACCGCCGACGAGATCGACACCGTCGTCGCCTACCTCAAGACGCTCAAGTGACCGATGCGGTCGGCGCCGCCGCCGGCCCGCTCCCTTGCCGATCCTGAGCCTGGCGCCCGATGCCCACGCGTAACGTTCCCGTCCTGATCGGCGCCGCCGAGATGGCGGACATCGATCAGGCGGCGCAACGGCTGGGGCTCACCGAGGATGCGCTCATGGAGAGCGCCGGCGCGGCGGTGACCGAGGTCGCACTCAACGAGCTGACGCGCCTGGCCGAGCCGGTGCGCGGCCCCGCCGGTCCGCTCGCCCAGCCACCGCTGGTCGCGGTGCTGTGTGGGACCGGCAACAACGGGGCCGACGGGTTCGTCGTCTCGCGCCGGCTGGCCGCGGCTGGCCGCCGCGTGCTCTGCGTCCTGGTCGGCGATGCCTCGAAGCTCGAGGGCCACGCCCAGGTCCACAACTGGAACGTGCTGCAGGCGATGGCCTCGGCGGGATCGCTCGAGCTGTTCGTGGCGCCCACCCCGCAGCTGCTGCTCCAGCTGCGAGAGAAGCTGTCGGCGGCGACCCTGGTGATCGATGCGCTCCTGGGTAGCGGCGGCAGCGGGCCGCTGCGCGAGCCGGTCTCGACGGCAGTCGACGTCATCAACGCGCTGCGCACGCACGCCATCGCGGCGGCGCGGCCGTTCGCCGTGCTGGCGGTCGACACGCCGACGCGCATCGAGCTGACCGGCGGCGGCCAGTCGGATCCGGTCGTGACGGCCGACGCGACGGTGACCTTCCACCGGGCCAAGGCCGGCTTTGCCCTGGACGCCACGGCGCGGCGCCTGGCGGGACGCTACTACGTGGCGCCCATCGGGATCCCGCTCGAGGCAGAGGACGACATCGTCCCGCCGGACGGGGAGTATCCACCGGCGCGCATCACCCAGGTCAACTGGCAGGAACCGGCCGAGCCTGATGAGCCGGGCCCGGCGCGCCCCGGCGAGGGGATCGGGGCAGGCCCCGGGATCGAGTAGGGCGAGCTACTCGTAGACAGCGGTGAAGTCGACCGCCGGATAGCGCTCTCCGAGCGCATCGGTGACCCACTGGAGCACGTCCGACGGGTCGTAGTACTCGGCCACGGTACGCGCGTCGGTGACAGTCAGCCCGGGATGGTGCGCCTCGGCGTGCACGACGCCCGCGTCGCCCAGGTCGGTGAGGTCCAGACTCGTCTCGAAGCGACCATCGGCGCGGAGCAGCAGCGTGTCCTCCGTCTCGTCGAGCAGCTGCAGGTCGCCGGTGCGCGCCAGGACCTCCTCCGCGTTCGCGGTGAACTCCCACAGGATCTGCTTCTGCTGGGCGCTGATCTGGGAGCGATACGCATCGGCCAGCTGCCAGAGCCGCTGTGCGGCAAGGGTCTCCTGCTGTTGGGAGGTGAGGCCCGCCTGCCAGTCCTCTTCCTCGCCCTCGTCGGCTGGCTGCTCCTCGGCCTCGAGCTCATCGGCCGCGATCAGGTGCGCCGCGGGATCGCGGACCGCCTCGAGCAGCCAGGCGTAGATGTCCGCCGGGTTGTAGAGCTCCACGATCTCGCTGAAGGCGTCGACCGCCTGCTCCTCGTCGTACCACTCGCTGTCGGCGGGATCCTGGTAGGTGAGCCGCGTGGTCCAGGTGTCATCGGCCGGGTGGTAGATGAGGTAGTCCTGGTCGTCGTCGACGAGCTTGATGGAGCCGATCTCGCGCAGCCGATCGCGGTGCGCCTCGAAGAAGCGGCGCAGCTGCTCGGTCGCCTCATAGATGAAGTCGCGTCGCTCGAGCTCGGCCTCGCCGGCCAGCTCGCGGAGGGCCTGGATCCGCGGGGACGGCATCGCCTTTTCCGGTCGCTGCTTATCGGTCACGGGTCCGCCCTTACTTCTTGAACACGAGGTCCGGGCCCATCCGCTCGCGGAGGAAGATGGTGTGTTGCCGGTCGAAGATCATCTCCGCCACGCGATGGCCGAATCGGTTGGTCGCCTCGTCGGCGTACAGCTTGTCGAGGACAGCGTAGTTCGGCAGGTCGAGGATGATGACGTTGTTCCAGTCCGATCCCTCGGTGACGTTGAACCAGCCGACGAAGTGGATGCCGTACTTCTCGGCGTAGTTACGCGCCGTTCGTGGAAAGACGCGGCGCATGCCCTGCTTGAAG
>DASURX010000080.1:0-9153 GCA_036375355.1 Candidatus Limnocylindria bacterium | reverse complement strand
CTCACGCCGTCCCGCGTGGCGCGCAGGCGGAGCGTCGCCGGGCCCTGGGAGGTGCGCGTCACGCGCCAGATGCCGTCCGCAGTGAAGCGCAGGGTGGGGTCGCCGCTGCCGTGCGCCAGCGGCGCCAGCGTCCGCGGCAGGTCGAGCGGGGCGAGGGCCACGAACCCCTCCGCGTCGGGTGGCGAAGCCGTGTTTGTTGCGCTGCCGAGGGTCATCCCTCGCGCCGCATGCTGAGGATGACCGGCACCGCGCGCTGCGCCTCGTCGAAGTCGGCGCGGCTGCGGATGCCGTGGTATCCCTCCATCACCACGCCCGCGGCACAGATGCCGCCCATCGAGTTGCCGGGTCCCGGCAGCACCAGCAGGTCGGGTGCGAGCTCGCGCAGCGCGACGCGCAGGCTGCTCGCGAAGCGGTAGGGCGTGACGACCTGCCCGCCGAGGGTGTAGTCGCGCAGCGCCGCCGGTTCGCTGGACCAGGGCGTCCAGCGACCCCCGCGTCCGTCGACGAGGGTGATGGCGGGCCGCCGCCACGCCAGGTCGCGCAGCTGCTCGGCCGCGGCGGAAGCCACCGGGGCGACCAGCGGCGTGTGGTACGGCCCATGGAGTGCCAGGCGGAGCGGATAGAGCCGGTCGCCGACCTTCACGGGTGGCAGCCGCCGCAGGAGGCCCTGCACACCGGGTTCGTCCCCGGCCAGCACGGCATACGCACCGAGGTCGATGCTCTCGAAGACCTGCCCCTCGCCGCCGTCGAGCAGCGCATCGGCAACCGAGGCGGTCAGGCGCTCGTCGGGCTGCCATCCGGCATCGGTCAGGGGATAGATGACCTGTCCGCCGGGGCCGTCCCCGGCGATGGGCTGCTCCTGCAGGAGGGCCATCTGCTGCACGAGCCGGAAGCCGTCGTCGAAGGAGAGCGCGCCGGCCACGGTCAGCGCGGTGTACCAGCCCAGTGAATTGCCGATGACGCCCACCAGCTCGTGGTCGCGCGCCGCCTCCTCCACGTCGAGCAGGGTGGCCAGGAAGATGAGCGGCGAGGCGTTGGCCGGCCGCAGGTGGCGCGCGGGATCGAAGCGTTCGGCGCCATCCAGCGCCAGCAACGGCTCCAGGCCGAGCGCTGCGCGGTGATCCTCCGCCCGGCGGACGATGGGGTGATCGGCGGGCAGCGACCCGAGTGAGGCCGACGTGTAGGCGCCGCGTCCGGGGCAGACGACAACGGCGCGCGGCGGCCGGTTCATCGGGCGGTCCGTTCGCCGGCTGCCAGGAGCGCAGCCGCGACGATCTGGTCCTCGCCGACGAGCACCGCGGCGGTGGCCGGCCCGAGCGGCACGAAGCTGTCCACCGCCCGGACCGACGCCGGCCGCGGGCCGATGCCCGCCTCGGCCAGGTCCGCCACGATCGCATCGGCCACGCCGCCACCGGTGCTCCGGCACTCGTCGACGACCAGGACGCCGCCCGCCCGGGCGGCATGAGTCCGGATCGCCTCGAAGGGGAGCGGGTTCAGCCAGCGCAGGTCGATGACGCGGGCGCGGATGTCGTGCTCGTCGCGCAGCCGGCGGGCGGCGCGCAGCGACAGGCGCAGGCCATTGGCGTAGCTGACCAGCAGCAGGTCGGCCTCGTCATCGGCCTCGTATACGCCTACCTGCCCGGGAAGCAGGTGGTCCGGGGGCGGGGGATAGCCGAACAGCCAGCCGCCGTCCCCATCCGCGTGCAGGTCCTTCTCGTGATACAGCGCGATCGGCTCCAAAAAGACGACCACCCGCCCATCCTCGGCCGCCATGGCGATCGCGCCGCGCAGCATGCGGGCCGCGTCGTCGCCGCGGGACGGGACCGCCAGGACAAGGCCCGGGATGTCGCGCAGCGCGCCGACCGAGTTGTCGTTGTGGAAGTGGCCCCCGAATCCGCGCTGGTAGGCCAGGCCCGGGACGCGGATGACCATCGGGTTGCGGAACTGGCCGGAGCTGAAGAACTGCAGCGAGGCGGCCTCACCGCGGACCTGGTCCAGGGCGTTGTGGATGTAGGCCAGGTACTGGATCTCGGGCACCGGCAGCAGGCCGAGATGGGCCGCGCCCTGGGCGATGCCCAGGATGGAGGTCTCGTCCAGCAGGGTGTCGAAGACCCGCCCCGCGCCGAAACGGCGCTGCAGGCCGTTGGTGACGTTGTAGACCCCGCCCTTGCGGGCCACGTCCTCGCCGAACAGGATCATCTCCGGCCGGCGCGCCAGCTCATCGGCCAGGGCGGCGTTCAGGTTGCCCGCCAGGGTGCGCGCGTTCGGGTTCGCCTGCTCCTCGGGCAGCGACTCACCGAAGGCGGCGCGGCGCCCCTCGGCGGTGGGGGGCGGCGTGGCGGCGCGCAGGGCGACGCGGTCGGGATGGTAGGGGGCCATGGGTGCCACGACCTCGGCCGTCGTCTCCAGGCGCGGACGGCGGGTTGCCTCCTCGCCGGCCTCAAGCACCCGTCGACGGGTGTCCCGCACCAGCGCGCGCAGCTCCACGGGGCTTGCGGCGCCGGTCTCGACCAGGCGGCGAGCGTTGCGCAGCAGCGGGTCGCGGGCCTCGTTGGCGGCGATCTCCGCCTGGCTGCGGTAGGCATGCTCCGCGTCCGATCCGGCATGGCCCCACAGGCGGACGGTGCGCAGGTGCAGGAACGCCGGCTGGCGCGCATGGCGGACGAAGCGGATGGCCTCGGCCGCCACCTCCCAGATCTCATCGAGGTCGCCATCGGCCAGGCAGTAGCGCAGGTGGCCCTGGTTGCCGAAGGTGTCGGCGATCCAGCCCTCCGGGGTCGGCACGCTGATGCCCGTGTCGTTGTCCTCGCAGACGAAGAGGATGGGCATGGGCAGGCCGATGCGCACCGCGTAGCGCGCCGTGTTGATGGCCGACAGGGCGCTCGCATGGTTGGCCGATGCATCGCCGAACGAGCACATCACGATGGCGTCGGGCGGCAGCTGGGTGGCAACGCCGAGCCGGCGGGCGCGGGCCAGGCTGAAGGCGGTGCCCATGGCCTTGGGCAGGTGGCTGGCGATGGTCGAGGTCTGTGGCGGCACCCACAATGGCCGGCTGCCCCAGACCTTGTGCCGGCCCTGGGCGATCGGATCCTGGCTGGAGGCGACGATGCCGAGCAGGGCGTCGAAGGCCGGAGTGGTGCCGGGCAGCTGCCGGGCGCGAGAAATCATGAAGCCGCCCGAGCGGTAGTGCAGGAAGGCGGGGTCGTCGATGCGCAGCAGGGCGCCCAGCACCGCGTCGTTCTCGTGGCCGGCCGAGCTGATGGTGTAGTAGCTGCGGTCGGTCTTCTTCAGCTCGCGGGCGGTGACGTCGATCGCCCTCGAGGTGACCTGGTCTTCGAAGAGGGCGCGCGCGGCGCCGACCGTCAGGGAGCGGCCGGGGGTGACGGGCTCGTCCAGCGCGCGCGGTGCCGAGGCCGGTGCAGCCTCTGGGGCCGTCTCGAGGTAGGCGTCGAGGGCGGCCTCGACGACGGGGACACGGTCGAAGGTCATGCTCGGTCCGGGAGGGGCTCTCCGCTGCTGCCTTCCGGTGCGGCGCACCGGACGGTGGCGCATGCCGGGGCACACATGATAGCCAGCGATAAGCGGTTGGTAAGCGGGCGGTAAGGACCGATGCGGTCTCCTGCGCGCGAGCCCGGCACCTGCCGGGACGCGAGCAAGGAGGGCCATCCATGAGCCGTCGGATCCGCGCTACCGATCGCCATCACCTCTCAAACGCCTCGTGCGGCGGAGGCTGGCCGGGCTGAGCGCCGCCGCCCAGCACGGGATCAGCCGAGGGCGATGAACAGGATGCCGAGCATCGCCAGGCCCACGGACGCCAGCCCCAGGGCGGGCAGCGCCTCGCGCAGCACGATCCGGGCGAGGAGCATGGTCACGATCGGGTAGAGGCCGGACAGCGCCGCCGCGGTGCCGACCGGGATAGCGGCGCGCGACAGGACGAAGGCGGCGTTCCCGGTGACGTCGAGCAGGCCGGCCAGCGCCACCAGCGGCCAGGTCGAGCCGAGCTGCGTCGTGCCGCGCGCCATCGCCAGCGAGCCGACCAGCACGAGCGAGGTCGCGCGGCTGGCGACGAGGACCCAGAGCTCGTCGCCTCCGGCTGCCGCGAGATCCAGCAGGACGAACCACATCCCCAGGCCGACCGCGGCCAGCAGGGCCAGGCGCAGGGCGTCGGCGCGAATGCCCTGCAGCGTCGCGCCGCTCGCCGCCGCACCGGCGGCCACCGCGGCCACTACGCCGAGGGCCTGCAGCGGGCTGAAGAGGTGGCCCAGGAACGCCGCGCCGACCACCACCGGCAGCGTGACCGACCCAACCCCCGACAGGGCCGTGACCAGCCCCATCGATCCCAGCGACAGCCCGCGGTACAGCGCCACCAGGCCGAACGAGCCGCACGCGCCGGCGCCGGCGCCGAGCAGCAGGACCCGCGCTTCGGGCAGCGCCGGCCGCTGCAGGCCGAGCACGACGAGGAGTCCGGCCAGCCCCACGAGCTGGGCCAACCCGGCCACGGCCAGGACCGGCGCGCGGCGCGTGGCGGATCCGCCGGCGAAGTCGCCGGCTCCGAACGCCAGCGCCGAGGCGGCGCCGAACAGGAGTCCCGAACCAGTGCTCAACAGGAAGGTCCGCGCATGGGCTGGTGGGCGACTCTAGCAGCGTCGCGTCACGCGCGCGGCTGCGGATTCCGATGCATTCGCCCGACCGAGTGGCGGATCCAGCGACGCCTGGGGCCGCACAGGCGAGGAATCTGGCTTGACATCGGGTCGGCCAAAACCGCACAGTGCGCAAGCCTCGGAAGCGCCTGCCGAGCCGCCGGAGGTGCCGGCGCCGGCGCTTCGCGACAGCCGCGAGGAGCAGGTTGGCCGTCGAACCGATGACCTCTTCCCCGGAGGCGACGCCCCCCGCAGCACCGGATCGCGCCATCGGCACCCGCGTGAACGATGGGTCGGCGGCGGTCCGCCTGGAGGGCGTCGAGAAGCGCTTCGGCGAGGTGGTGGCGGTCGCCGACGTGGATCTCGACATCGCCGACGGCGAGTTCTTCTCGATGCTCGGACCGTCCGGCTCGGGCAAGACGACCACGCTGCGCATGATCGCCGGCTTCGAGCAGCCCAGCGCCGGGCGCGTGGTGCTCCACGGCCGCGACGTGACGGGTGTGCCGCCCTTCGAACGCGACGTCAACACGGTCTTCCAGGACTACGCGCTCTTCCCGCACATGAGCGTCGGCGACAACGTGGCCTACGGCCTCGCCGTGCGGAAGGTCCCTGGGGACGAGCGTCGCCGCCGGGTCGGCGAGGCGCTGGGCCAGGTCCGGCTGGAGGGGTACGAGAAGCGTCGCCCGGCGCAGCTCTCCGGCGGGCAGCGGCAGCGCGTCGCACTGGCCCGCGCGCTCGTCAATCGACCCCGCGTCCTGCTGCTGGACGAGCCCCTCGGTGCGCTTGACCTGAAGCTGCGCGAGGAGATGCAGATCGAGCTGAAGCGGATCCAGCACGAGGTCGGTATCACCTTCATCTACGTGACCCATGACCAGGACGAGGCGCTGACCATGAGCGACCGCCTGGCGGTGTTCAGCGGCGGCCGGATCGAGCAGGTCGGGACGCCGGCCGACGTGTACGAGCATCCCGCCACCCCGTTCGTGGCGGGATTCGTGGGCACCTCGAACCTGCTGAGCGGCGAGACGGCGAAGGCCGTCATCGGCTCCGAAGGAGTGTTCACGGTGCGACCCGAGAAGATCCGGCTCGGGTCTGCCGACGAGCTGCCCACGCCGGATGAGCTGGGGGTGCGGGGGCATGTGCGCGAGGTGATCTACCTCGGCTCGGACACGCGCTACATCGTGGCGCTCGACGTCGGCGGAGAGCTGGTGGTCACCCGCCAGAACCTGCAGACGTCGTCGATGGAGGCTCTCGAGTCCCGGGGACAGGCGGTGACGCTGATCTGGAACCGTCAGCACGTCCTGTCCCTGGCTGACGGGTGAGACGGAGGCGGGGGTACAACGGAGCGGAGACACACATGAGGAACCTGAGGATTCCGGCCGCGTTCGCCACGCTCGCCCTGGTGGCCGCGGGGTGCGGAACGGGCACGAGCCTTCCCAGCGGCATGGCCGCAGAGCTGCCCGCCGCCGAGGACGAGCTGAACCTCGTCATCTGGGTCGGGTACGCGGAGGATGGCTCCAGCGACCAGGCCTACGACTGGGTCAACCCATTCGAGGAGGAGACCGGCTGCCAGGTCAACACGACCGACGGCGTCGACTCGGCGAACATGGTCAGCCTGATGGCCACCGGCCAGTACGACGGCGTATCTGCCTCTGGCGACGCCACTCTGCGCATGATCGCGGCGGGCACCGTGGCGCCCGTCAACCTTGACCTGATCCCGAACTACAAGGACGTGTTCGAAGGGCTGAAGAACCAGCCGCACAACACCGTCGACGGGGTTGCCTACGGCGTGCCCCACGGTCGTGGTGCGAACGTCCTGATGTACAACACCGAGGCATTTCCCGAGGCGCCCACGAGCTGGGACGTCGTCTGGGATGCCGATTCGCCGGCGGCCGGCAAGGTGAGCGTCTACAACTCGTCGATCTACATCGCCGACGCGGCGCTGCACCTGAAGAAGACGAACCCCGAGCTGGGGATCGAAGACATCTACCAGCTCAACGAGGAGCAGTTCAACGCGGCGGTCGACCTGCTGCAGCAGCAGCACGACGACGTGGTCGGCGAGTACTGGAGCTTCGCCACCGACCAGATCACCTCGTTCGGCTCGGGCGACATGCTGGCCGGCACGAGCTGGCAGTACCAGCTGAACACGATCCTGGCCGACAACCCGGATGCGCCGGTGGCGGCGGTCCTGCCCGACGAGGGCTCGACCGGCTGGTCCGACACCTGGATGATCGCCTCGAACGCCGCCCACCCCGGCTGCATGTATCGATGGATGAACTGGATGCTCGAGCCGACGACCAGCGCCATGGCGACGGTCTGGTTCGGTGAGGCGCCGGTGAGCCAGAAGGCGTGCGACGAGGCCGAGAAGCTGTCTCCCGGCCACTGCGAGACGTTCCATGCGACCGACGAGGCCTACTTCGACAAGGTCGCCTTCTGGAGCACGCCGCGCGAGGACTGCAACGACGACGATCCGGATACGACCTGCAAGGACATCGAGGACTGGATCGACGCCTGGACGGGGATCACGGGCGGCTGATCGAGCTGGACGCGATCGACGTCCGACCCGCAGCGACGAACGCTTCCCCCGGGGGCCCCGGCCACCGGGGGAAGCACATCGGCGGCGCAGAATGCACGCCGTGACGGGCCGATGACCGCCATCGCCGCAGAGCCACCGCGACCAGGCCGCCTGCGCCGGCTGGCGGCCTGGCTGCACGCGCACCGGCGCGTGCAGATGCTGCTGCTGCTCGCCGCGCCGGTGCTCTGGATCGGCCTCGTCTACCTTGGCTCGCTGGCGATCCTGCTGCTGAACGCCTTCTGGGACACCGATGCCTTCAGCGGGCGGGTCGTGGCGCGCTTCACGCTCGAGTCGTTCCAGCAGCTGATCGGCAGCGAGGTGTACCGGACGATCGCCCTGCGCACCATCGGCATGGCCGTGGCGGTGACCCTGACCGATATCCTGCTGGCCTTCCCGATCGCCTACTACATGGCGCGCGTCGCGTCGCGACGCACGAGGACGATGCTGCTCATCGCGGTGCTGATGCCGCTGTGGGCCTCGTACCTGGTCAAGATCTACGCCTGGCGCGTGATCCTGCAGGGCAACGGCCTGCTCGACTGGCTGCTGACTCCATTGGGTATCGACGGTCCGGGACTGACACAGGTCGCCAACTCCTGGGTGGTGCTGAGCTACCTGTGGCTGCCCTACATGATCCTGCCCATCTACGCCGGCCTGGAGCGCATCCCGAACTCGCTGCTGGAGGCCTCGGCGGACCTGGGTGGGCGTGCCGGCGCCACGTTCCGCCGGGTCGTGCTGCCGATGGTCCTGCCGGCCATCGTGGCCGGCTCGATCTTCACCTTCTCGCTGACGCTGGGCGACTACATCACCCCGACCATGGTCTCCAGCACGCAGTTCATCGGCAACGTGATCTACCAGAACTCGAGCCTTGGCAGCCTGCCGCTGGCCGCGGCGTACTCGTTCGTGCCGATCGTGATCATGATCGCCTACCTGCTGGTGGCGCGCCGGTTGGGCGCGTTCGAGTCGCTGTGAGGGGGATGGGCCCATGACCGAGTCGCGCTGGGTCCGCATCGGCCTGCGAATCATGACCGCCGTGACCCTGGCCTTCATCTACGTCCCGCTGCTGGTGCTGGCCATCTACGCCTTCAATCCCAGCCGCTCGCAGGTCTGGCCGCCAAGCGGCTTCAGCCTGCACTGGTTCGCGGAGGCGGCCACCAACGGACGCGTGCTGGGAGCCTTCGGCACCTCGATCCTGGCAGCGCTCGGCGCCACCGGCGTGGCGCTGGTGCTCGGCACATTGGCCGCGCTGGCCGTATCGCGCTACGCCTTCTTCGGCCGCGAGGCGATCTCGTTCGCGCTGGTCCTGCCGATCGCCCTGCCCGGCGTGGTCACCGGCATCGCCCTGGCGGCCACGTTCAAGACCATCGGCGTCGACTTCGGCCTGCAGACCGTGATCGTCGGCCACGCCACCTTCTGCGTGGTGATCGCCTACAACAACGTCATCGCCAGGCTGCGCCGCATGCCGCGTTCCACGGAGGAGGCGTCGGCCGACCTCGGCGCGGACACCTGGCAGACCTTCCGGCGCATCACCCTGCCGACGATGGGCACCGCGCTGCTGTCCGGTGGCCTGCTCGCCTTCGCGCTCTCGTTCGACGAGGTGATCGTCACCAACTTCACGGCCGGGCCCTCGACCGAGACGATCCCGCTCTGGATCCTGAGCGCCATCCAGCGGCCGAACGAGCTCCCCGTCGTGAACGTCGTGGCGGTGGTGCTGATCCTCCTCTCGGTGATCCCGGTCTGGCTGGCCCAGCGCATCTCGGGCGGCGAGACCGCCAGCGTGAGCCGATGACCGGCGGCCCAGGCGGCGACCTGCCGGCGCCGCTGCGGCCGCTGCGCTGGGATCGCGGCGACGCGGTATCCACCGCCTCGGTCGCCGCCCGTCTGCGGGCGGAGGGTGTCGAGCCCTACGCCTGGTCGAACGGCGCGGGGGACCGCTACGACGTG
>DASURX010000079.1:0-4352 GCA_036375355.1 Candidatus Limnocylindria bacterium | reverse complement strand
GGGCCGTCGGACTGACCGATGTCTCCGTCACGCCGACCCACGCTGTGACCGCCGGGATGCACTCGGCCATTGTCAAGGCCACCAAGCCGGCCGATGCCCCCACGCTGGCCAGCCTGGCAACGCGCCGCGAGCTGCCGCTGGCGTCGGGGTGCTGCGGCCGGGAGGGCTGCTGCTAGCGGCTCACGCCGGGGTGCTCGCCAGGACCCCGAGGTCGTGACGCTTGGCGTACTGCATGCGCCGATCGGTGATGCGCACGGCCTCCTCGCTCGTCCCCGCCTCGTCGCCGAGGATGAGGACCCCGATCGAGACGCCCACCGACACGGTCTCGTCCATCCCGCGCAGCAGGATCGGCGCGCGGACCCGGTCGTGGATACGCCAGGCCAGCGTCGAGGCGGTGGCGGCATCGGGCAGGTCCAGCAGCAGGATGCTGAACTCGTCCCCGGCGCGGTGCGGACGGGCCACCACGTCGGTCGTACGGACCGCGGCCTGGAGCCGGCGCGCCACCGCCACCAGCACCTGGTCGGCGGCATGCTCCCCGACATCCTTGTTCAGCGCCCCGAAGCCGTCGAGGTCGAGCATGAGCAGGCCGTGGACGTGCCTGCCGGAGCGCTGCGAGGCGAGGGCCGCCCGGAGCCTTGGCTGGAAGCCGGTGCCGTTGAGCAGCCCGGTCATCGGGTCATGGATCAGGCGGCGGGATCGGTCGTGCGCATCCCAGACGGCGAGCACCACCGCCACGCAGGCGATGGGCGCCCACCAGCCTGCGCTGAGGTACATGCTGGCCATCAGCCAGGCGAGGATGCCCTCCGCCACCACCGTCGCCCGGAACGCGGCGTCGTAGGAACGCGCTGCTTCGAGCAGGCCGCTGTTGCCGCGGATCGAGACGACCGGCAGCACCAGGACGAAGTTCACGATGGCGAAGATGGTGGCGACCGCGATGGATGACGTGAACTCGGCAACGCCGGGGTCCGCGCCCAGGGCGACGGCCAGGGGCGCGACGGCGTCGCCGGCGGCTCCGGCGGCGATGGCCGCGATGGCGATGATCCCGTGGTTGCCGAGCAGGCCGTACCAGCGCACCGACTCGAACTCGCGGCGCTCGAACTGGGAGAGGATGCCCATCCAGCCGCCGACCACCGGGCCACCCAGGATCGTGCCGGCGACGACGAAGGGCATGTGGAAGGTGAGCACGCTGCCGCCCTCCATGTAGCGAGCCCGGAGCGCGCCGAGGAGGCCGAAGAGCATCCAGTAGCCGACGCCCGCCAGCAGGGCGGTCGAGCCGGCCACGCCGTTCCAATGCAGCGCGATCGACTGCTTGACCGGGTAGGTGCCGGTCAGCCACAGGACGAGGCCGATGGCGACGCCGCTCACAGCCAGCGCATAGGCAGCCTCGCGCCGCGTGGTGTCCTGGCCGACGGTCATCTCCGGCTCCGGATCGAACGGTGGCCGCAGTGCCCGCGTGCGGGCGATCTCCGGCAGCATGTCACCGGGCGTGGCGGCCACTCTTGCGGATCCCCTTCCGTCGGCGGCGCTTCGTGCGCCGATGGTCGGAGTGTGGTCCTGGCCGCGAGGGACTCGTACCGTACTTAGGTACTAGGACGAGGTCGGTCCAGGCGGCTGCTCGCCGGATTCCGCGGCGATCTCGCGCCGCAGGCTACGGATCTCGCGGTAGGCCGCCTCGGCCAGCAGCCGGCGCAGCCGAACGCGATCCAGTCCGAGCAGCGGATGGTCGTGGGGGCCCGCCTCCAGGCGCTGGATGGCCAGGTCGATCATGCGGCGAACGGTGGCGACCTCTTCCACGGCATCCTTGTACCGCGCCCGTCAAGCGCGGCTTCTTCATGCGATCCATGGTCCAACGCACGATGGACGCCGAGGTCCGCGCGATCGAGCGCGCGAAGGCGATCCTCGAGCGCGAGGCATAGGCCGGCACGCGGGGACTGGCCGCCGAGCAGCGGTCGTAGCCCATCCGTACTGTCGCCCGCCACGGGGCGCGGCGGGATGATGCCTGGTGCATGCGGGCACCTCACCCGCATGGAATCGCCGCAGGCGGGCACATGACCACCAGGACAACCGAACGTCTCTCCTCGCGCACGCGTGCGCGTCGCGCGCGTCCGCTTGTGGTGTCGAACAGCGGCGCGACCAGGATCCTCGAGAGCGCTCTCGAGGCGGTCCTGATCGCCGAGCAGGGAACGATGCGCTTCCGCTGGGCGAATGCGGCGGCCTGTGCCTTGCTCGGGTGCACGCGAGCGGAGCTGCTGTCGATGTCGGTGCCCGACATCCACCCGGCCGATGAGCTGCCCGGCATCCTCGACGACTTCCGGCGCACGTCCGTGGGTGGGGGCCTGTCGCGCTCCATCCCCGTGATCCGCCAGGACGGCACCCGACGCCTGGTCGATATCAGCACCTCCCTGATCGAGATCGAGGGTGTCGCGTGCATGGTCGGCTTCTTCACCGACGTTACCGAGGCGCGTCAGAGGGATGCCCACAATCACGAGCTGGCCCGGGCGGTCGAGCAGACCTCCGACTCGGTGGTCATCACCGATGCCGACGGCACTATCCGGTACGTCAACCCTGCGTTCGAGCGACTGTCCGGCTGGAGCCGCGAGGAGGCCATCGGGGTCAACCCGCGCATCCTGAGGAGCGGCCGCCAGACCGATGCCTTCTACCGCGCCTTCTGGCGGCGGCTGACCCGGGGCAGCGTGTGGCGCGGTTCGCTCACCAACCGCCGCAAGGATGGTGCCCTGTACGAGGTGCAGGCGACGATCTCGCCGCTGCACGGTCTCGACGGCGCCATCACCGGCTACGTCGGCGTCGAGCGCGACGTCACCGCCATCCGGGCAGCCGAATCCGCGCTTGCAGCGGAGTTCCGCGAGCGCGCCCGCGTCGCGGAGGCGCTCGGACGCCTGCAACCCGGACCCACCGCGGAGGCGACTGCCGCGGAGATCTGTGACGAGCTGCTGGCGTTACCGGGCTTCGACATCACCACCGTCTTCGATTTCGCCGGGTCCACCCTCGCCATCCCGCTCGCACACGGCGGCCCCGAGGGACCCCAGGTGGCTACCGGACGCCCGATTCCCGAGGCTCGCGCGCGCTACCTGTATGAGCGCGCATCGCTTGGCCCGTGGGCCGAGGCGTGGCGCATTCGCCCCGAGGATGGGGCGTACGGGGCGGCGATGGCCGCCATCGGCATGCGGGCCGCCGCGTATGCGCCGATCCGCAACGGTGACGGCCTGCTGGGGCTCATCGCAGCCGGGACGACCGACCCGGAGTTCGCCCAGCACCTGATCGACCACCTGCCTGTGGTGGGGGAGTTCGCCGCCGCCGCATCGGCCCTGCTCGGTCGCTGGCTCGAGACGGAGCATCGGGCGGAGGTGGCCCGGCAGCGCATCGAGCAGGTGATCGCGGCCGGAACGTTCGCGGTGGTGTTCCAGCCGATCTTCGACATCGTCAGCGGCGTGCCGGCCGGGTACGAGGCGCTGACCCGGTTCGACGACGGCTCGCCACCCGAACGGATGTTCGCCGATGCCCACGCCGTCGGTCTGGGCACGGCGCTGGAGATGGCCTGCGCCATGTCCGCGCTGGACGAAGCCCGGTCGCTTGGGCCCGACGCCTGGGTCAGCGTGAACATCTCGCCGTCTGCCGTGCAGGCGGCGATCGCCGAACTCGGTGCCGCGCTGCGCCACACGCGCCGGGTGGTCGTGCTCGAGCTGACCGAGCACGCCGAGGTGGGGGACTACGCGGCGCTGCGTCGCACGCTGGACAGCCTCGGCCCGAACGTGCGCCTGGCGGTCGACGACGCCGGATCCGGATTCGCGAGCATGCGCCACGTCGTCGAGCTGCGGCCGCAGTTCCTCAAGGTTGACATCAGCCTGGTCCGGGGCGTGCGCCGCGACGTCACGCGACAGGCGATGATCGCCGGTCTGGTTCGGTTCGCCCAGCAGGCCCAGTGCGCGGTGATCGCGGAGGGCATCGAGCGGCGCAGCGACCTGCAGATGCTGCGGCAGCTGGGGGTGCAGTACGGGCAGGGCTTCCTGCTCGGTCGCCCACGGCCCTACAGGTCCGCGCTGCCCGCATAGCCGGGCTTCGGAAGAGCCGCCTTTCGGCGTCGCTACGGGCGGATCAGCAGCCGCGCGGCTTCCATCGCGCCATCGGTGCGGATCATGGGCGCGACGGCGCGCGCGCGTTCGCGAGTCTCGTCCGACAACGCGATCGAGAGCGCGGCCGAGAGGGAGTGCGCGGTGGGCACCGGACCATCGTGCGCCGCGCCGATGCCCAGCTCCGCCACGCGCCGGGCCCAGTGCGGCTGATCCACCAGCTGCGGGACGACGACCTGGGGGGTGCCGGCCAGGGCGGCGATC
>DASURX010000078.1:0-3746 GCA_036375355.1 Candidatus Limnocylindria bacterium | reverse complement strand
CACGGCGACGATCGGTGCGCTGTCGTCAGGAGACAGGTTGACGCGCAGGCCATTGGCGAGCCGATGACGCTGGATCGGGACGTGGGGCAAGCTTCGAGACCTCTGTGCGCCGGCACCGGCAGGCGCGTGCTGGAGGGCGGTTTGGCGGGGCCCGCGAAGGCTACCACGGACGCATCGGGCTGTCGGGCATGTCAGACTCAGGAATGCCGATGTCCGACGTCACCGAACCTCGACCCGTTCCCGCCGAGGAGGCGGACCTCCATCAGCGATACGACGTCCAGGCCAGCTCGGAGCTGGCCGATGAGCACGACCAGGTCCTCAAGCACGGCGAATCGTTCGCCGTCTTCGACCGGCATGGCGATATCCGGCCAGTCGGCCTGGGCGAGGAGGGGATCTACCACCACGGAACGCGACACCTGTCGTCGCTCGACCTCCTGATCGCCGGCCGCCGGCCGCTGCTGCTGGGGTCGACGACGCGCATGGAGAACTCGCGCCTGGCGGTGGACCTCACCAACCCGTCCTACGCCGTGGGCGACGACGAGGTGGCGCACAGCCAGGTGCACGTCTCGCGCAGCAAGGTCCTGCTCGACGGGGTGCTCCACGAGCGGCTGATCGTGCGCAGCTTCGCCCGGCGGCCGCTGCGCGTGGTGCTGGAGCTGAGCTTCGGGGCGGACTTCGTCGACATCTTCGAGGTGCGCGGCATGCGGCGGGCCGCGCGCGGCCGGAATCTGGCTCCGAAGGTGACGGATCGCGAGGTGCTGCTGCGCTACTCCGGTCTGGACGACGTGGTGCGCCGGACCCGGATCACCTTTTCACGACCGCCCGACACCCTGGACGCGGAGCACGCGTCCCTCGAACTTGACCTGCCCGATGCCCAGGCGCTGACCATCGACGTGGCGATCGCCTGCGAGCTGGGCGATGACCGGCCCGGCCGCCACGTCGCGTGGGAGGAGGCGGCCGGCCGGGCGCACGACCACCTGCGCGACGTGATCGGCGACGGCTCGCGCATCACCAGCTCAAACGCCGCCTTCAACGATTGGCTGGACCGCAGCGTCGCCGACCTGGCCATGCTGACCGCCTCGACCCGGTACGGCCTGTACCCGTACGCCGGAGTCCCGTGGTTCAGCACCGTCTTCGGGCGCGACGGGCTCATCGCCGCCATGCAGTCGCTGTGGCTGGCTCCGGACATCGCCCGCGGCGTGCTCGGCTACCTGGCCGCCACCCTGGCGGACCGCGTCGATCCCGCGCACGACGCCCAGCCGGGCAAGATCCTGCACGAGGTGCGCGAGGGGGAGATGGCCGCGCTGGGCGAAATTCCGTTCGGCCGCTACTACGGCAGCCACGACGCCACGCCGCTGTTCGTGATGCTGGCGGCCGCCTTCCGTCGCCAGACCGACGACATGGCCACCACCGAGCGCCTGTGGCCGCACGTCGAGCGCGCCATCGGCTGGATGGAGGACTACGGCGACCTCGACGGGGACGGCTTCCTGGAGTACGCCCGCCGCGCGGACAGCGGCCTCGTCCAGCAGGGCTGGAAGGACTCGGTCGACTCGATCTTCCACGCCGATGGTCGCCTTGCCGAGGCACCGATCGCCCTGTGCGAGGTGCAGGCCTACGCCTACGGCGCCTACCACGGCGCGGCGCAGCTTGCCGCTGCGCTCGGTCACGAGCGTCGGGCGCGCGCTCTGAACCGCAAGGCAGCGACGCTCCAGAAGCGCTTCGACGCGGCCTTCTGGGACGACGAGCTGGGGACCTACGTGCTCGCCCTGGACGGCGACAAGCAACCGTGCCGGGTCCGTGCCTCGAATGCGGGCCACGCCCTGCTGACCGGCATCGCGCTGCCACAGCGCGCGGAGCGCCTGGCGCAGGCATTGACCGATGACGCGGCGTTCAGCGGGTGGGGCATCCGCACCGTGTCGGCCGAGTCGGCGCGGTACAACCCGATGTCCTACCACAACGGATCGGTCTGGCCGCACGACAATGCGCTTATCGCCCTGGGCCTGGCCCGCTACGGGTTCGGCGACGCGGCGGCCCGCATCCTGAGCGGCATGTTCGACGCCAGTCGCCAGATCGACCTGGCGCGCCTGCCCGAGCTGTTCTGCGGCTTCAGCCGGCGTCCCGCCGATGGCCCGACCCGCTATCCCGTCGCCTGCTCGCCGCAGGCCTGGTCGGCCGGAGCGGTCTTCATGCTGCTCGAGGCGGTGCTCGGGCTCGAGGTGGACGGGCCGGGGCGCCAGGTGCGGTTCAGCCACGCGGTGCTGCCGGAGTTCCTGGACAACCTCTCCATCGAGGGATTGCACGTCGGCCCGGCCGCGGTGGACCTGGCGGTCGAGCGCCAGGCGATGGGGGCCGGGGTGCGCGTGGTGCGCCGCCAGGGCGACCTGCAGGTGATCGCCGTCAAGTGAGGGGTTCGAGGGGGGAGGGCTGGTGAGCGGCCAGGGATTCGAACCCTGAACCTAGTGATTAAGAGTCACTTGCTCTGCCGTTGAGCTAGCCGCCCGGGGAGATGATGCCGGAGGTGGCGCGGAGGGTCAACCGAGCGGCGCTCAGCCGGGCGGTCCCGGCCCACCGTTCGGCTCTGGCGCGTCCTGGTAGTGGTCCTCAACGAAGGCGCGGACCTGGTCGAGGTCCAGCTTGTCCTGGTAGAGGAGCCAGTTCCAGGCGGTCACCGCGATCGGATGCCCGAAATCGGTTCCGGTCCAGGGTGAGACGATGACCTTGAACTGCGGGGTCTGCACCTGCTGGCGGACCCAGTCGTCCAGGCTCTTGACCGATGCCTCGTCCAGCTTGTCGGCCTGGTACCAGATCACGATGCCGCCGTGCTCCAGGTTGTGGATGACCTGGTACGGCACCGCGGGGTTCGCCCCGGTGTAGACGCCCCACTCCGCTGGCGTCGTCCAGTGCTGCCCGGAGGTGGGCGGGTTCGAGCTGTAGCCGCTCCCGGTCTGGCCGTCGGCAATGTGCCCGCCGCCGTCGTCCACCTGCCGCGAGCCGACCTGCGCCTGGGCGCCACCGGCTCCGAACATGAGCACGACGACCAGGACCACGGCGCCCACCGCGAGGATGCCCAGCAGCGCAACGACGCGCATGTCGAGCGCGCTGCCGCCCCCGCTCCCCAGGCGACGAGTCATCGCCTCGTCGCTGGCACGGGCACGGCGCTGGATTCCGGACGTGCGTCGCTTGGCCATCGGCGCGACAGGATACCGGAGCCCGGTGACCCGCGCCGAACGGTCGCATGGCGGGCAAGCCGGGAAGCGGTCCGGCGCTTGCTAGAATCCGCGTGGAAGCCGCGCTCGCCGCGGCATCGCACTCCCCGGAGGTTGAGATGACGCAGGCCGAGCAGTCGCGCCAGCGTGAAAGCATCGTCGGGCTTGCGCGCCGGCTGATCGGCGGCATGGTCCAGCTCGGTCGCCTGGAGCTCGCCCGCGGGCGCCAGGAGATCGGCGAGATGGTCGGCGAGGTGAAGTCGGGCGCGATCCTGATCGGGATCGCGGTCGGCCTGTTGCTGCTGGCCATGATTGCGCTGGTCGACTTCGTGATCCTGGGGGTCGCCGCCCTGCTCTCGTTCCTGCCGAGCTGGCTGGTTGCGCTCCTGTTCTTCGTGCTCCTGGTGCTGCTCGCCGCGCTGCTGGCGTGGCGTGGCATCCGCAAGATCCGCGTCGGCCCGCCCGAGGAGACGATCGCGGCCGTGAAGGAGGACATCGCGTGGGCGAAACGCTTGCTGAGACGCGGCTAGAGGTCGAGGC
>DASURX010000077.1:0-5112 GCA_036375355.1 Candidatus Limnocylindria bacterium | reverse complement strand
GCCAGCCAATCCGCCAGGGATCGGCCGTTGACGGCGATGACGCGGTCGCCGTCGCGCAGCGGCCCGGACGCGCCGGGCAGGGCCGTGATGGCCATCCCGGCATCGGTCCACGACGAGGTGACGTAGGCGCCCGCGCTGCCGTCGGATGGAGCCGATTGCCTGAGCCACAGGAACCCAAGCGCGAAGAGCAGCAGCGACGTGCCCGCCGCGGCATAGGCGAGCCGTCCCAGCGCGATGCGCGTGGTGCGTGTCGAGACGAGAGGCTGGGTGGTCTCCACTGGCGAGTCCGCACGGCGCGAGAAGGAGACCAGTCTAGGCACGACGGCAAGCCCTGCCGCCAGGGGAGCGAGGCTAGGCCGGCTCCCAGTGGAAGTCGCCGGTGAACAGGCCGTCGACGACGCCGATCTGGTAGGCAAGGTACAGGCCGAAGGCCAGCGACAGCACACCCGAGCCGATCGTCAGCCAGCGGTTGATACGCTCCGAACGCGCTCGGCTGACGAGGAATGGCAGGCCGATGACCGTGGTGAGCATCGCCATCCCGGCGGCCACGCCGGCGCAGAAGATGAGCAGGTACACGATCGCCTGCCCTGTGTCCTGGATGGTGGCCAGGACGAGCAGCGCCACGGCTGCCGAGCCGGCCAGGCCGTGCACCAGCCCCACGACCAGCGGGCGAGCCAGCTGGAACCAGCCGAACGTCGCGAGCAGCCCGGGGTCGCTGCCGTGGCCGTGCAGGTGCGCGTGCTCGTGCCCGTGGATCGGCTGGGAAGGCTCGTGCGCGTGCAGGTGCGCGTGCTCGTGCCCGTGCAGCGGGGCCGGGGGCGTCAGCCGCTCCGTGAACGAGCGCATGAAGCCGGTCAGGTTGAGCACGCCGAGCGCGATCAGCATGAGCGCCACGGCGAACTCCATGGCCAGCCCGACGGGCGGGGGAATGACCACGTTGAAGACGATGATCAGCGTCCCGACGATGAGCACCGTGAGCGTGTGGCCAAGCCCCCAGATGGCGCCGATGAAGGTGCCGTGCATGAACTTCCGGCTGCGGTTGAGGATCGTGGTCACCGCGATCACGTGGTCCGCATCGGTCGCGTGGCGCATGCCGAGCAGGAACCCGAATCCGGCGATGGCCAGGAGCTGGGACATCGGTACCTCCAGGGCCGGATTCTACGCAGGGACCGATGCTATTGCAACTTGTTGCAGTAAGGCGGCCTTCCTATACTTGGGCCGATGTCCACCGCGCAGCAATCCATCGCCTGGTCCCAGGTCCGCGCCCGCTTCCACGAGCGTGGCCTGCGCTGGACGCCCCAGCGTCGCACGGTGGTCGAGGTGCTGAGCGCGGTGAACGGCCACATCACCGGGGCCGAGGTGGTGGAGCGTTGCCGCAGCCAGGATTCCGAGACCACGCCGTCCACGGTGTATCGCACCCTCGACGCGCTCGAGGAGCTGGGCCTGGTGCGCCACGGACACGGCGCCGACGGCCGGGAGGAGTTCCACGTCAGCCCTGGCGGGGAGCACGGCCACCTGTACTGCGCGTCGTGCGGATCGCGCTGGGAGATCGGTCCCGATGCGGCGCAGGCCGTCCTTGCCGCCTTCCGCGAGGCGGATGGCTTCCAGGTCGACCTGAGCCACGTGACCGTCGTCGGTCGCTGCGCCTCCTGCTCGGCGAGCGCCGGGGAGTGACGCACCACACCTTCCTGGGCCTGCCGCACGTCTCTCTCGAGGCCCTCGAGCCCGGAGCGGCCGCTGCCGTGATCCTGGGCGTGCCCCACGGCGTGCCCTACCCGGTGCCGGGCCTCACGGCCGGCTGCGCGGACGCTCCCTCCGCCATCCGCGCGCGCTCTCGCCGCCTGGCGCGCTTCGCGGGGCACCACGACTTCGACCTGGATGGACCGATGCTGCCGCCGGGCTCGTCGTTCCACGCCGTCGATGCCGGCGACCTCGCCGGCTCCCCCGACGACGGTCCGGGCAACGCGGCCCGTGCCGAGGAGGCCATCCGCGCCGTGCTGGCGGCGGGTGCGATGCCGATCGTGCTGGGCGGTGACGACTCGGTGACGATCCCCGTCGTCCGCGCGTTCGCGGACCACGGGCCGCTTACCGTGGTCCAGGTCGATGCCCATCTCGACTTCCGCGACGAGGTCGCCGGCGTGCGCGAAGGCTACTCATCGCCCATGCGCCGCAGCGCCGAGATGGCGCACGTCGAGCGGATCGTCCAGGTCGGCCTGCGCGGCGTGGGCAGCGCCCGCACCTCGGACGTGGCGGACGCCCGCGCCGCGGGCAACCTGCTCGTGACTGCCCGCCAGTTGCGGGAGCGCGGCGTGCCGTGGCTGCTCGACCAGCTGCCCGCGGATCGGCCCGCCTTCCTGGCGTTCGACCTCGACGGCCTGGATCCGTCGGTGGTGCCCGCGGTCAGCGGCCTGTCACCGGGCGGGATCGGCTATCAGGAAGGGTTGGACCTGGTGGCCGGTGTGGTCCAGCGCCGCGGCGTGGTGGGCGCGGCCTTCACCGAGCTCGTGCCCTCGCTGGATCGCAACGGGATCTCGGCGCTGGTCGCGGTGCGCCTGGTCATGCGCCTGCTCGCGGAGCTGGCCCGCCGCTGACATCGCGCCGCCGAGAACGGCAGGGCCCGGCATCGCGGCCGGGCCCTGCGCTCGTTTTGGGGAGAAGCCTCAGAGAAGGGTCGCCAGGCGATCGGCCTCCTTCTGGAGGGCGCCCGCGATCGTCGCCGACGCGTAGTCGTACGCCTGGTTGCCGAAGGCGGCCAGCTGTGCCTGGGCGGTCCGCGTCTTCCCCTGGTCGGAATAGGCCTCGGCCTTGTCGAGCCGATCGTGGAACAGGAAGGCCTTGTCTGCCGGCAGCTCGCCAGCGGCGACGTACTCGTCGACCAGCGCGTGCAGCCGGTCGAAGGTCACGTCGGTGAACCAGCGCGCCACCTGCGGGTCGTGGTCCGAGGCGCCGCGCGCCGTGTCGCCGTCGTAGTCGGCGGCGAAGTCGGCGTTGATGTGCGCCGCCCGGACCTGGACCAGGTCGGAGAACTGGTTGTCATCGGCCCATTGCATGTCCAGCGTCTGGGCCATCCCGACGAAGGAGTAGCTGTACGCGCTCTGCGGCACCTCCGTCACGAGCGTGTCCCACAGGTTGTGCAGCCCGGCCTCGTACATCGGCCCGAGCTGGTCGCTCGGATAACGCGAGCTGCTCGGCGTGAACGGGTCGTCCGGGCGCGGGAAGACGTTGAAGTCGCCCGCGCTGACGATCCGCGCGTTCGGGTCCGCCGCGAGGATCGCCTCGGCGATCGCCGCGTTGTAGGCCGCCTGCTCGGTGCGCTGCCCGACGCGCCCGTCGGGCGTGCTGCTGAAGTGGTTGCTGATCGCGTACAGGTCGGTGAAGACGCTGAGGCCGATGCCGTCGCGCCACACCCGGAAGTGCCCGACCTGCGGGGGACGGGTGTAGACGTTGCTGCCGTCCACCCCGGTTGACAGGTCGACGTCCGCGGGCAGGTCCGCGTTGACCGCCTTCGGGTTCTGGACGTCCGCGTTGTAGGCCAGCGGCGCCCCGCGGTACTCGATGTTCGGCGCCGAGCCGAGCACCGGATCGCCCGCGTCGGGGGCAAGCAGCTCGACCGTGTCGGTCCGGTACAGGAAGGCCGAGACGATGCCCCGGTCGTCGGCACCGTCGCGGTCGAAGACGGCCTCGTAGGTTGGGCCGCCGGCGTCGCTGATGGCGAGGGCGAGCTCCTGCAGGGTATCGGGCTTGCCGTCCGCGTCATCGGCAGTGCCGCACGTCAACGCACCGGACGAGACCCAGCAGATGTCCTGGTCCTCCGCCTCCTGGATCATGAGCAGGTCGGGGCTGTGCATCGGCCCTGCGATCTGCGCCGCCAGGTCGGTGAGGTGCTTCTGGTACGCCTCGGCCGAGGCCGGGACGTAGTCGAACGGCGGGCTGACGCCAGGACAGCCGGCGTTGCCGGCGAAGTCGCAGCCGTCGTTCGGGTCGTCGCGGAAGTCGTACAGGTTCTCGACGTTGTAGTCCGACGTCGCGAACTCGGCGTCCGGATCGGGCGCCTGCGGCGGCGCGTTCAGGGCCGGGTCCACCCCGCCCTCGAGCTGGAGCTGCTGCTCGACCTCGATGCCGTACTTGCTGAAGGCGAAGTAGAGCGCCCCGGTCAGCTCGTTGGTGACGGTGTCATGGGTGTTGGCCGGCGCGATCAGCAGCGCGCGATCGTTGGCCGCCCACTTCAGCCCATGGCTCTGCAGCATGATCCGCATGCCGTTGCCGTTGTCGAAGCTGCCGGCTGGACCGATGTCGTCCAGCGGATGGGTGTCGCGATACACCAGCCGCGCGAACGGGTCCGCGCGGTTGGCGATGGGGTGGTCGCCGCGGATGACCCACAGCTCGCCGTCGGCGGTCGACGGGAAGACATCCCGCGCCGCCACGACGTGCGCGCCCGCGTCGACGTGGAAGCGCATCCCCTCATGCCGCTCCCAGAAGCGGTTGGCGTCGGCCAGGTCGTCGGGTGGCGCAGCCTCGGTCGTCTCGATCTCGGTGGCCAGGTCGACACCCGTGCGCTCCACGGCCGCGACTCGCGGGTTATTCATCTCGGTGAGGTTGAAGAACTCGCTCACGGCACCGTGAAGCACGACCTGGTCGCCCACGACGGGGAAGTAGCTGCCGGAACCCTCATTAAGCAACGTCGTGAAACGATTCTGGTAGATGAGCAGGCCGTCGCTGCTCAGCGGATCACCGTCCGAGTCCGCGACGCTGGACTGCAGGAAGAAGGCGTACTGCACACCCGTCGGGTTGCTGCTCGTCGGCGCGACGTTGTAGCGGATGCGTTGCGTCACGACGCCCCGCACCCAGACGCTCTGCCCGGCGTATGGCGAAGCATCGGTCAGCCCGTTCTCGCTTTCGAGGGTCTGTCCCTGGACTTCCCCGACGGTCTTGACCTCCGTCACCGTGACGGTTAGCGAACAACCGCTGGTCTGTGGCGAGGCATCATCGTTTAAGGCGCCAAGTGGCACCTGGTAGGTTCCTGCCGGTGTCGCGGCGCTCACCATCAAGGTTGCGCTCGCCGTACCGCCAACCTCGGTGGCGGGCGAGACCGATTCGAGCGTAATGGTGCCG
>DASURX010000076.1:0-17297 GCA_036375355.1 Candidatus Limnocylindria bacterium | reverse complement strand
ACCGCACGGCCGAGGAGATCAAGATCGCCATCGGTTCCGCGTTGCCGATGGATGAGCCGATGAGCATGGAGGTCAAGGGGCGCGACATGATCGCCGGCCTGCCGCGCACCATCCCGGTGACCTCCACCGAGATCACCGAGGCGATCGAGCAGCCGCTGCAGCAGATCATCACCGCGGTTCGCAACGTCCTGGAGCAGACGCCGCCCGAGCTGTCCAGCGACATCATCGACAAGGGCATGGTCATGACCGGCGGCGGATCGTTGCTCCGCAACCTGGACACGCTGCTCACGCAGGTCACCGGAATCCCCTGCGCCGTCGCGGAGAACGCGCTCAACTCGGTGGCGGTCGGGACGGGCCTCGCCCTCGAGCACTTCGGCACGTTCCGCAAGAGCCTGGTGAGCGCCTCGTGACGCCCTCCCCACGACCGTGACCGCGTCCGCTCCCACGGCGGCCGCCCGCGCGGCCCTGCCCGCGGCTGTGCGGGAGCGGACCGGCGGGCCGCAGCGCTCGCTTGCGTTTGCCGACTTCCACATCCACACCCGCTTCAGCCGCGACTCGATCCTGTCCGAGGAGAAGTTCATCCGCATCGCGCTGGAGCGGGGACTGACCCACGTGGCGGTCACGAACCACAACAACGTCGAGGGCGCCATGGCGGTGCGCGACCGGGCAGCCGAGATGGGCGTGTCCGACCAGCTCGCCGTGATCCTGGGCGAGGAGGTTTCCACGGCCGATGGCGAGGTGGTCGGCGTCTACCTGCAGCGCACCATCCCGCGCGGTCTCTCAGCCGACGAGACGGCCGATGCCATCCACGAGCAGGGCGGCCTGGTATCGGTCCCGCACCCGTTCGACCCGTTCCGTCCCTCGCACATCCGGCGCGATCCGCTGGAGCGCCTGGCCGAGGCCGGCAAGATCGACATGATCGAGGTCTTCAACAGCCGGGTGACCCTCCAGCGGCACAACCTGGAGGCGGCGGAGCTGGCGGCCCGCTACGGGATCCCGGGGATCGCCTGCAGCGACTCGCACTCCAGCTTCGAGATCGCGATGAGCTTCAATGCCCTGCCCGCCTTCACGTCCGCCGACGAGCTGCGCGCCGGCCTACCCGACAACGAGTGGCACGGCAGCCGCTCCACCGTCCTGATCCACCTAACCACCCGCTGGGCGGTGTGGAGCAACATCGTGCGCAGCTGGCTCGGGCGCGAGACCGCCGCTGCGCCGGTGCTCGGACCCGAGTCCCCCGCCAAGGTGGAGGCGGAGCCGGTCAAACGGCCCGCCCCGGCCGAGCTGCCCGATCCGGAAGATCGGGAGGCGTCGAGTGACCCACGCTGACGATGCGGCGCGCCCGCAAGGGCCGGAAGGGCCGCAAGGGCCGCAAGGGCCGCAGGGTCCGCAGGCGTCGCATGGCGCCGGCGGCGAGCACCCGGCCGAACACCCGGTCGGGCCGCACGAGCACGGCCACTCGCTCTATGAGCCCGGCGAGTTCCTGGACGCCCCTCCGGACGAGGCGATCGCGGAGAGCGAGGTCAGCCTGGCGCGACGGCTCCTCAACGTCCGCACCATCGGCTCGATCATCTTCGGCCTGGTCCTGGTCTTCCTGCTGTTCCGCGTCGTCCTCAACGTCGATTGGGAGCGCACCTTCGAGCTGATCCGCCGCGCGCACATCGGGATGCTGCTGCTCGGCCTGGTTGCCTACTACCTCACCTTCCCGCTGCGCAGCCTGCGCTGGACGATGATCCTGCGCCGCGTCGGCACCCGCGTCCCGTACACCGCCGCGACCGAGATCCTGTTCCTGTCCTGGTTCGTCAACTGCGTGGTGCCGGCCAAGCTGGGCGACCTGTATCGGGCCTACCTGCTGCGCGGCAACTACGCCGCCAGCATCTCGCGCACGGTCGGCACCGTCTTCATCGAGCGCGTGACCGACATCGTCGTGATCTTCGCGCTGGCCCTCGCTGCCGGGTTCTGGAGCTTCCGCGGCCGCAACCGGCCGGAGGTCGACCTGCTGTTCGTGATCGGCTTCATCTTCGCCGGGCTGCTGATCCTGTTCGTGGTGCTGCTGCGTTACCAGGGCCGGCGCCTGACCCGCTTCCTGCCGCTCCGCGTGCAGGAGTACTACGAGCGCTTCCACGAGGGCAGCACCGGGGCGCTGACCCCGCGCGTGCTCCTGCCGGTAGGCCTCGTCACCGCGGTGGTGTGGCTGCTCGAGGGCGCGCGCGTGTACTTCGTCATCCACGCCCTCGACCTGCCCGATGTCCAGCTCGGCATCAGTTCATCCGTCTTCGTGGCCCTCGCCGCGTCGCTGCTGACAGCCATCCCGCTCACGCCGGCGGGCATCGGCTTCGTGCAGGCCGGGATCGTCGGGACGCTGTGGCTGTACGGGGTCGACCAGAACTCGGCGACCGCTGTGGCGATCACCGATTTCGTGCTCAGCACCCTCAGCGTGATCGTGCTGGGCGGGATCGCGTACGCCTTCAGCAAGAAGGTGCGCACCGCCCACGGAGCGCGCTGAGCGCGAACGCGTCAGCACCGGTCCTGCCGGTTCCGCCGGCGGGCGTTTTGGCTCTCCTATCAGGCCGTTTACCGCGCGACGCACGCTCCGTGCGACGTTTGGCTCTCCTGGCAGACCATACGACGCACGAAGCTGAACGCCCCGGCTGCTCGGGTGCCATCTGGCCCGACAGAACGGCCATTGGGCGCCGCCCACCGGGCTCCGGCGCCATTTGGCCCGACAGAAGGGCCATTCGGCGCCGCTCGCCCGACGGAACGGCCATTCGAAACGGCGCCATCGGTGCCACGCCGGCGCCGGACTACTCGGTCTTCCGACGGCGCAGCCAGAGGAGCCCATCCGCGCCGAGCAGCCGTCCGGTTCGCACCGCGGTCAGGATCGCGCGCGGGCTTGCTGGAAGCTGAGACCGGATGAGCGAAAGGTGTGGCTCGACGACGGCCCGGTTTCGCCGGGTGTCCTCGATCACCAGGATCAGTCGAACCGGTGCCTGATGCTGCTCGGCGAGAAGGTCTCGCTTCCATCGGGCGTGCCGGTACTGCGACTGGAAGTCCTCGATCCGGCGCTCAATCTCCACGTCCAGGAGCTCGTCCTGGCCGACCAGCAGCAGGTCGACGGCATGTCCCTTGTCGCCGGCTCGCGCCTCGAGGACTGGTCGCCACGCGTGAGCGGCTACCCTGACGATCTGCTCGGCGATCGTCATCTGACCTGTGTCGCGAAGCCGCACGCCCGGCGCGGGATACGCATTCAGGACGAGGTCCAAACCGGCGGCAGAGGCCACCGCGAACACGCGGTCAAGCTGAACGCGCACCCGACCATCCTCGATTCGCTCGAGCGTGGACCGTGCCACCCTTGATCGACGAGCCAGCTCCCGCCGCGACAGACCCAGCTTTCCGCGCGCGCGCCTGATCTCATCAGCGATCCGCTCCATCTGCCGGGTTGCCCGTCGTGCCGCCTCTCGATGGCCCATCGCGGAATCATCCGGATTCGCGCTAACCGCGCACTTACCACGGGCTTACTGGTCGCCGGCCCTGCCATCTGAACATATCGGTTTCGCAGCCAGCAGATTGGAAGCGGCAGGCGGCAGGTGGCTCTTCTGCGATGCCGTTCTGCACGCGACCCAGGCTCTATGCGCGGTTTGGCTCTCTTGGAAGGCCATCTGGCACACGTGAACGACAGACCCCGCTGCTTACGCGGCATTTGGCCCGATAGGGCAGCCAATCCGCACCGCCCATCGGTGTCCGGTGCCATTTGGCCCGATAGGGCAGCCAATCCGCACCGCCCACCGGGCTCCGGCGCCATTTGGCCCGATAGGGCGGCCAATCCGCACCGCCCGCCGCAATCCCGAGCCAAGAAGCAGCATCGGTCCATCCGCAGGCTCGGTACCTTTGGGCCATTGGCGCTTCGGGTGCCCGCTGCGACGATCCGGTTGCTCGTACGCACCACCCGCGGGCTCACCCGGGCGGCCCGGACGGCGCATGGAACGAGGCGCATGACGCTCCAGACGCCGCGATCGTTCAACAGCTGGCTCCGAGGCCAGCTGAAGGAAAAGAAGATGAGCCAGCGCCAGCTGGCGCTGCAGTCGGGCGTGGACCATTCCACCATCTCCCGGCTGATCAAGGGTGACCGCATGCCGTCGCTCGGCACGGCCACCAGGCTGGCCCGCGGCCTGCGCGAGATCGCAGACGAGGCCGAGGGGCCGGCGTACTTCGCCTCGCTCACCGCACGCCAGTTGCTGCCCACCGCACGGGTCGAGTACGCCCTGCGCGGTGATGAGGTCCTGACCGAGGCTGACGTGCGCGAGCTGATGCAGGCCTACATCGCCGTGCGCAGCCGCCGCCTCCACGGCAACGGCTCGTCCACCGGAACGAACGGTGGAACGCGCGAGACCGATGCTGCCGGCTACTCCGTCGCCGGCACTGCCCGCCGCGCCTGAGCGCGGCGCTTCACCCGCTCCCCCGGCCCTGCCCGCGTCGACCTGCGATTGAGCTTGAACGCCCCCGGCGGCAGCACCGGCAACGTCAGCGCGCCGCCGTACAGCAGCCGGGCGCGACGCATGTTGACCGCGTCGTAACCATCGTCCACGCCGGGCGTCTCGAGCATCACCGCGGCGTGCCCCGCTACCCGGGGATCGCGCAGCATCGCCCCCAGCCCTTCCGCGCCGATCCTGCCGCTGCCCAGGTGCTCGTGCCGGTCGTTGCGGGAGCCAAGCTCTGAGCGCGAGTCGTTCAAGTGCACCAGCCTGAGCCGATCGAGGCCGATGAGCTCGTCGAAACGGTCGAGCAGTCGCGTGACGCCCTCGGCGGTCGAGATGTCGTGGCCGGCACCCCACAGGTGCGCCGTGTCCAGGCAGAAGCCCAGGCGCCGGGCATCGGATCCCAACCCGGACGCCGCGTCGAGGATGGCGGCGAGGTCCTCCAGGCTGGCACCGATGTTGTCGCCGCCTCCGGCGGAGTTCTCCAGCACCAGCTGGACCGATGCCGGCGAGTCGACCAGGATCGCCGCCACGTGCTCCGCCACGCGCCGGATGCCGGCCGCATGCCCGAGCCCGCGGTGCGAGCCGATGTGCGTGTTCACCAGCGTGGCCCCGTAGGCCGGGGCGCGCTGCATCTCGTGCAGCAGCCCCTCGCGCGACTGGGTGGCAAACGGCTCGGCCGAGCCCGCCAGGTTGATGAGGTAGCTGGCATGGATCGAGATCGGGCCGATGCCGTTCTGCGCGCAGTACGCGACGAACGCCTCCGCATCCCGCGGCGGCTCCGGCCGGCGCCGCCACGCGGTCGGGTTGTCGCCGAAGATCTGCAGTGCCGTTGCGCCGATCTGCCTCGCCCGGCGGGCAGCCTTCAGCAGGCCGCCGGCCACGCCGAGATGGATGCCGACCGGTGGCGCGTCAGACGGCCAGCTCAGCCGCCGGCGAGGCTCGCGGGGAGCTTTGCCGCGAATGCCGCTCCGCGCGTTCGCGGCACCCCGTCGCGACGCGCTCCCGCGTGCTACGGTGCCCGCCATGGCAGATGAAGCGGAATCAGCTCTCGGCACCGAGCAGGAGCCCTCTCAGCCCGGCGGAGAACCCGTCGAGCAGCCGGGATCCGGCGCGGACCTGCTGTCGATCGCGCTGCTGGTCTTTTTCGTCTCGCTGCTGCTGATCGTGGCGGCGCTGCTTGCCCTGCCGATGATCTTCGGCTGACGCGGCCGCCTCGCGCCCTCGCCGCTCCCCTCCTCAGCGCCGGTTCCCCACGACCGGCTCGATCAGCCCGAACGTCCCGTCACGCCGCGCGTAGACCACGCAGATGCGCTGGTTCTCCGCATTGAGGAACACGAAGAAGGCATGCCCCAGCTCCTGCATGCGGGCGATGGCGTCCTCCTCGAACATCGGCTCCATGTCGAAGCGCTTGATGCGCACGACCGACGGAACCTGGCGCGGTTCCACCTCCTCGTCCGAGGCGACGGTGCGGGTCGCCTCGCGGGCGAGCACCTCCTGGGTCTCGTCGGCGTCGCGCAGGTGCAGGCGCCGCGGCTTCGTCTTGGATCGGATCACCTGCCGCTCGAGCTTGTCGAGCAGCGTGTCGATGGCGGCGATGGGAGTGGCGCCGGCCGAGACCGACCTCACGACGCTTCCGTTGCTGATCAGCGTCACCTCGGCCACGTGCGATTCAGCACTCGAGCGCGAGGCATGGGCGATCAGCTCCACGGTCGCCTCGGCATCGGGGTGAGCGATGCGATCGAGGCGCCGCAGCTTTCGGTCGATCTGGGTTCGAAGCCGCTCCGTGAGGTCGAGATTCCGGGCCTTCACCGTGGTCTTCACCGACCTGTCCTCTCGCTGCGGAGTGGAGCTCTACCGTACCACCGGCGCGCGGTCATATCTCGCGCGCCAGGGCAAAGCCCCAGACGCGCTCCGCCCCGGCGGCACGCAGCACGGCAGCGCACGCCTCCAGCGTGGCGGACGTGGTCAGGATGTCATCGACCAGCAGCACGGTCGGGGGCGGACGCGCCGCATGCGTACCACTGCGCGCCAGGGCGAAGGCGTCGCGCAGGTTGCGCAGGCGAGCCGCCCGGTTGAGCCGATGCTGCTGCGTGGTCGGCCGTTGCCGAACCAGGATCTCGGCGCAAGGCAAGCCGCGCCGACGCGCCAGGCCCGAGGCGATCAGCGCCGCCTGGTTATAGCCCCGTTCTCGTCGGCGCTCGGCATGCACCGGCACCGGCACCAGCGTCGGCCGCGGCAGGAAGGCGAGCAGCTCGTCCAGGACGGGGAGTGCGGCTTCGGCAAGCGGCATCGCCAGGCGCGCGGCGCCACCGTACTTGAGCCGCGACAGCGCCTTGCGCAGCGGCCCGTCGTAGGCGAATGCGGCGCGTGCCAGCTCGAGGGCATCGCCCACCACGACGCCGTGGTCGGCGGCCAGGAAGCGCTCCTCGGCGCGGCTGGCCAGTTCGATCGCGCCACGGCATGGGCCGCAGAGGATGGAGCCGTATCGCCCACAGCCCGCGCAGGCGGGCGGCAGGACGAGGTCGACGATCTGCATCGGCCGCAGGCTACGGCGCCGATGCTTACCGGCTGCTTAGGGCTCGCTTACCGGGAGGTCGGTGAGCTCGACGAGGTCGCCGACCTGGGTGCTGGAGCGGGCCGCCGTACCGGCAGCCAGCTCCAGGCAGTCCTTCCCGCCGTGTCCGCCGAGGACGATGCGCCACGGCCGCATGTCGTGCACGACGCGTGTCACCGCCCCGGATCGGTCCAGGAAGACGAGGTCGATGGGGTACGACATGAAGGCGGTGTCGATGGTAGTGGCGCCGGGCAGGAGCAGGCCCTCATCGGCCTCCAAACGTGGCAGGAGGTGCAGGCCGAAGACCGTTCGGACAAAGCCCTGCGCAATCCGGCAGCGTTCCGCGACGACCGACTGGCGCGTGGCGTTGAGGACGCGGGCGAGGCGGTAGGCGGGCATCCGGGACCGATGCTAGCAGCGGTCAGCCGGGGCTCGGCGAAGACAGCGACACGCCCCGGCCAAGGGGAGGGGCCGGGGCGTGCCTGAGCCTGGCGGTACTGCCGCCCTTAGCGAATGAGCTGGATGCCTATCTGGCCGGGGTCCTGGTTACCGGTGGCACCCGGTCCCACAGGCCCGATCTCCACGTAGTCGACGAACCAGCCCTTGAAACAGCCGCTGCCGCCATTGCCCTGTATGGCCGGGAAGCCCGGCGCGCTGTTGCAGGCTGCGACGTTGCCGCCGGAGACATAGGCACGGTCGATCATGAAGCGCGTGAACTTGGGGACGTGGTAGTAGAAGAGGTTTCCGTTGCCGGACCCGTTCAGAGACGCGTTCCCGTCACCGGGGCAGTCCGGATCATCGTCGCCCGGCGCCTCGTTCGCGTTCGGATCGGTCATGCACGTGTTGTTGTTGATCGGGATGAGGACGATCGAATCGTCTGGCACGCCGAGCAGCGGACCCGCGAATGCGTTCAGCTCGTCCTCGAGGTTGTTGACGTTACCGGTCTGTGTGTGGATCCAGGTCGGGATCGGAATTGACACGTTGCATGGGTCTGTAATGCTGTCGGCGAGGTTGCCGCAATCCGGTCCGAGATCCAGCCAGCCAACCGATCCCGGCCCGACGGTGCAGAGCGGGATGATGGCCTCGTTCGCGGTGGAGGCGTAGTTCGGCAGCGACGGGCTCTCGACCTGGACCAACGGCCAGGCCGTGCTCGGGATCTGCAGCTGCTGGTTCGTGCCGTCGCAGGTCACGGCCGTCAGCGGGAACGTCACCGGCAGGACGGCGCAGCCCTCCTGCGCCGAGCAGACGTCGGTGACGACGCCGGCAACCGCGGTGGCCGCGGCGGTGGCAGTGAACTGGTTGAAGCCGATGACGCGCGCCAGGAACGTGTCGAACTGGCGCTGACCGTGCGCCTTCACGCCCTGGGCGCCCGCCGGAATCGACCCACCGCTGCCACAGGCCCCGACCGTCACGGCCGGGGTCAGGAAGTTGCCATACACGTCGGTGTATTCAGCAGCAGGACTCGTGACCCCGTTGGCTGATGCGACCTGTTCGATCGCGCAGCCCACGTCGCCATCGGTCACGGCGAATCCCTTGAGATTTCGGGCGAGCACCACGGCCCCTGCCTCGGCCATGGCGTCGGCGCCGTTCTGCGTCTGCCGCTGCTGGCCCCAGGCGTAGCCGCCGTCGATGACGAGGCCGACGAGGGCGATGATGACGAACATCCCGGCCGCCACGATGACGAGCACTTGACCGTGTTCGTTCCTGCGGCCGATGGGTGTGAGTGGGCGTGAAGTACTCATGGCGTCAAGATCCTGCTGGACAGGTTGGGGGCGGGCCTTCGACGCACTCCGCTTCCACGGTGAACGTCGACTGGCCGCGCATATGGATGGTGCCCACCAAGTTGCCGATGATCGGCGTGGCTGCGTTGTAGTCGTAATCGACGGTGACGAGGACCCGGTTCCCGAACTTGGCTGTACCGGTCTCGACCGGCTGGCAGGTCCGCGTCTGCGTGTTCGAGCCGTCGAGCCAGACGACCTCTACGGCGACGTTGTCCATGCCCACTGAGCGCTGCAGCGCCTGGTCGACCACGTGTGAGCAGGTCTGGTCGACGATGCCCTGCCGGGCGGCCTCGCGAGCCGCATTGCTGAGTGTTGAGGAGTAGTAGACGGCTCGGCCCAGATCGAGGATGCCCATCAGCACCAGCAGGAAGATCGGCAGGATGAGGGCGAACTCGACCAGGCTCTGGCCACGAGACCGTCGCTTGCTGCGTCGGACGAAGGGAATGGTCATGTCAGCAGTTCCCGCAGACATGGATGTAGCCAGGCTTGAAGGTCGAGACTTCACCACCGGGGCTTGTCACGGTCAAAGTCACCTGGAAGAGGCCATTCCTCGTGTAGATGTGCGTGGGGTTCTGCAGGGTGGAGATGGCCGATCCATCGCCGAAGTCCCAGACCCAGCCGCTGACGGCGCAGCCAAAGGTTTGGGACGCATCGGTGAACGCGACCGTCAGCGGCCTCTTGCCGACGGTAGGAGACGCGTTGAAATTGGCGATCGGCAGCGGGCAAGGTGACGAGGACGCAGATGCGGAAGCCGATGCTGACCCACTCGCACTCGAGGATGCGCTGGAGCTTGCCGAAGCGCTCGGGGCCACTGAACCAATCGGGATTCCTCCAATCGATCCACCGCGAATCGCGAACACGGAGTCGGCGGCGACGTCGACGTCGCCACCCAGGATGACCTCGGCCAACGGGGTGAGCAGGCCGAATCCGCACCACAGCTGAACCCGCACGTGCTCGCCGACGTCCCAGCTGCCGTTACCGTTGGTATCGACGAGGCTCGGCTCGGGCATGTACGTGGGGCTGGGCGATGCGACCGGCAGCGGCGAGCAGTTGAGGCCCGCCGCCTCGTTTGCGACCCTGACTTGGTACTGCTGCATCAGGAGCTGCGTCTGCACAGTGCTCGGAACGGTCGGATCGAACGCGTCGGGGTGAGCTGCCGCGAAATCGGCGCTCACGCGAGCGACGTTCTGCATCCCGACCCAGCCGAAGAAGACGCGCCCAAAGTCGAGCGACATAACCATGAGCACGGCAAGGATCGGCAGGATGATGGCGAACTCGACCATCGCCTGGCCACGCGTGCGTTCATCGCGACGGCGTCGGAAGGGCAGCTTCATCGCGTGCTCGGGCTCCTCGAAATGGCTGAACTGGACTAGTAGTTGGCCGTAGGGTAGGCAGGCGACCTTACGGTCCACCTTGCAGGGTGTCGGCGGCCGGGCAGTACCGCAACGGTACGTTGGTCACCCCCTGGCGGCGCCCTCCACGCCGGCGAGCGGCTCCTCCGATGCCCGCTCGGCCGGGAGCGTGATCGTGACCATGGTGCCCCCGCCCAGGCGGCTCTCCAGGGTCATGTCGCCGCCCATCGCGCGCAGAAGCCCGCGGCCCGCGTAGAGCCCCACGCCGCTGCCGTCGGGTGCCAGCCGCCGAGCGTCCGCCGAACGATAGAACTGCTCGAATGCCCGCTCGCGGGTGGCCTCGTCCATGCCCATCCCCTCGTCGCTGACGGTCAGGACCGCTTCCAGGCCGTCGGGGGTGGGGCGCGAGGCGACGCCGATCCCGATGCGCGAGCCTGCCGGCGAGTACTTCACGGCGTTGTCGAGCACGGCCCACAGCACCTGCTCGAATCGGTCCGGATCGCCGACCGCGAGGTGCGGCTCGCCCTCGAACGAGACGTCCAGCACGCGATCGGCCCGAAGCGCATCCCAGGTGCGCCGCAGGATCGGCTCCACGCGAAAGACCTCCTGGCGCGGCGTCAGCGCCCCCACCTCCAGGCGTGAGACCGCGAGAAGCTGTCCGACCATGCGCCGCAGGCGATCCGCCTGGTGGGCGATCGTGTCCAGGTCGGCCCGACCGGCCTCCGACAGGCCGCCGGCATCGCGAAGCTCGGCGGCCAGGGCGCGAATGCTGGTGAGCGGCGTCTGCAGGTCGTGGGTGATGCCGCGCAGAAAGTCGGTCTGCACGGCCGCCATGCGGTTGAGCTCATCGGTCTGTGCGCGCAGGCGGGTGTAGAGCAGCGCGTGCTCGATCGCGGTCGCCGCGTGCTGGCCCAGCAAGCCGAACAGGCGAAGCTCCACCGGCGACGGCGCCGCGCGCCCCTCCCACGGGGCGAGCAGGATCGCGCGCAGGTCCTCGCCGGCGGCGACGTCCACGACGACGAAGGCTCCCCATGGGCCGATGGCGTGGCGAGCCCCTCCGGTTGAGCCGGTCGCCTCCTCGGGTGTCTCCAGGGTGGACGCCCAGCGGTGCACCTCGCCGAGGGGCTCGGCATCCTCGCCCGGATCGGGGCCGTAGGCGCCCAGCGGAAGCGCCTCCGTGCTGCCGGCGCGCAGCACGACCAGGACCCAGGTGGGGTCCCCGGTCAGCGAGCGCGCTGCCGCGGCCATGGAGCGGGCCACGGCCACGGCATCCTCGGCGATCGGCGCGCGACGGGCGACCTCGGCCAGCTCCGCGATCTGGCGGTTGCGCTCCTCCAGGGTGGCGGCTAGGCGCCGCTGTGCGGCGGTCAGCGCTTCGGGCGGCTCGCCGTCCCCGGGCGCGCCGCGCTCCACGAGGTCGAGCAGCGAGCGCGCCTCCCCCTGTGCCAGGCGGGACGCGAAGACGGCGACGAGGGTGGCCCACACCACGGTCACCAGGGTGCCGATCAGCAGCTGCGTACCGGCCCCGAAGCCACGCTGCAGCAGCCAGTCGCCGGCGAAGACGCTGATCGCGGCGAAGGCGATGAGCGGCGGCAGCGCCACGACCAGCAGCGCCGCCAGCAGGCGCAGGGAGGGTCGGCCCTGGTCCATGGCGCTAGGCGCTGGAAACCGCGGCGTCCGACGGGACCGATGACAGCCGGTAGCCGATGCCGCGCTCGGTCAGCAGGTATCGCGGGTGGTCGGGGTCGACCTCGAGCTTGCGACGCAGCCTTCGGATGCTGACCCAGACGTAGGAGGGATCGGCGCCATCGGCCTCCGACCAGACCCGGTCCAGCAGCGTCTCCGTGGCGACCGTGTGGTCCAGCGAGCCGATGAGGACCTGCAGCAGGCGGACCTCAGTCGGCGTGAGCGGATGCGTGGCCGCGGTGGTCACCACCTTGCGGCCGGTGAGGTCGATCTCCAGGTTGCCGCCGTCCAGCGTGATCTGTGCGGCTCCGCCGGACGCCCGGCGCAGGACGCGATGGACGCGGGCGACGAGCTCGTCCGGGTTGAAGGGCTTGGTGACGTAGTCCTCCGCGTACTCCTCCAGGGCGCGCACCTTGGACTCGCCCGCATCGACCGCGGAGAGCACGATGATCGGCAGGTCGGCGATGCGCTTGACGCGGCGGCACAGCTCGAAGCCGTCCATGCCGGGCATCATCAGGTCGACCACCAGAAGTGCCGGCCAGGACCGCTCCAGGGCAGCGAGCGCGGCGTGACCTGAGGCCGCCGTGCGCACCTCCATCCCCTCGCGGCTCAGGCGCCGCGATAGGACGGAGAGAAGGGTTGGGTCGTCGTCGACCAGCAGGACCGGCGGCCGGATCGCCGGCAGCATGTCAGATCCCGACGCCGCCCATGACGGTGACGATCGCCGGCCCCAGGATCACGATGAAGATCGTGGGGAAGATGCACCCCACCATGGGGAACAGCATCTTGACCGGTGCCTTGGCCGCGGCCTCTTCGGCGCGCTGCCGCCGCTCGATGCGCAGCTGCTGCGACTGGATCTGCAGAACCTTGGCGATGGGCACGCCGAGCTGCTCGGCCTGGACGATGGCGCCGATGAAGTTCGAGATCGGCTGGGCGTCGGCACGCGCCACGACGTCGCGAAGCGCCTCGCGCCGGGTGCGGCCCATCCGGATCTCGGCAAGGGCCTGCCGGAACTCGTTGACCAGCGGGCCCTCCATCTTCTCGACCACCTTGGCGAGCGCGGCGTCGAAGCCCAATCCGGCCTCCACCGAGATCGTCAGCAGGTCGAGGGCGTCGGGCAGTTGGAGGATCATGGCCATCGAACGGGCGCGGATCCGGCGGCCGAGCCAGAACTCGGGCAGGATGAAGCCGAACGCAGCCCCGGCGAGGGCGAAGACGAAGGCCAGCCGGATGCCGCCCATCAGCAGCCCCAGGAAGAAGAGCGCGATGGCCAGGACGATGGTGGACAGGATCTTGACGCCCATCCAGTCCGCGCCGCGCAGGCCGCCGGGATAGCCGGCCTTCTCGAGCTTCGCGTCCGTGCGGGCGATGATGCCGCCCTGGTCGCCGCGGCGACCGAAGCGGGAGAGGCTCTTGATGACCGGCCGCAGGACACGGTCGAAGAACGGCTGCTGGAGCTCGAACTCCTCCAGCGTCTTGGGCTGGACGACCAGCTGCTCGAGGCGCGCCTGGACGGCATCCTGGGCGGGCCGCGCGGCGATGCCGTAGGTGATCAGCAGGACCGCGGCGGCGGCCAGGATCGCGATGAGGACTTCAGTAGGCATGGGATCAGACCTTGATATCGACGATGCGGCGGATGAGCACGTAGCCCATGGCCATGCTGATGCCGCCGATGATGAAGAAGATGACGCCCGCGGGCAGCCCGAACAGCTCGGGTGGCTTGTCGAGCATCTTGGAGATGTAGGTCGGGCTGATCAGGAACAGGATCCCGGCCAGGCCCACCGGCAGCAGCGTGATGACGTAGCCGCTGTAGCGCTGCATGGCGGTCAGCGTCTGGATCTCCCCCTGGATGCGAACCCGCTCGCGAATGGTGTAGGCGATGGAGTCGAGCACGGTGGCGAGGTTGCCGCCGACCTGGCTCTGGATGTTGATGGCGGTGACCATCAGCTCCAGGTCCTCGGACGCCACGCGGCGGACGAGGTTGTTCAGGGCGGGCTGCAGGGCCACGCCGAGCGACATCTCGCGCACGACCCGCTCGAACTCCTCGGAGATCGGCGGGCGCGCCTCGCGCGTCACAAGCTCGATGCCCTGCAGGAACGAGGAACCGGCGCGCAGCGAGTTCGCCAGCAGGGTGATGGTGTCAGGCAGCTGCGTCGCGAACGCCTTCAGCCGCTTCCCCTTGCGGTACTTCAGATAGAACCGCGGGAAGAAGGCGCCGATGAGGAAGGCGCCGGCGAGGGCGACGGGGTTCTTGAAGCCCGGGAAGATGAACCCGAGCACGAACGCCACGCCGATGAAGATGAAGGGTGATGCGATCCAGGCCGCGACGAACTCGGCCGGCCGCAGCTTCAGGTCGGCACGCGCGATATCGACGGAGAGCCGCGTGGCAAGCCCCTGGCGTTCGAGGGCGCGGCTGAGGCCGGCGGTGACGACCGACTCGCGCTCCCCCGTCCCGGCGGTCCCGCTCGGGACATCGCCACCGGAGCGCGCGTAGCGTTCCAGCCGCGATGCGACCCCACCGGATCCACCGCTCATCGCGATGCCGATGGCCACGAGGAGCACGGCTCCGGCCGCGAGGCCGGCGATCACGAACGGGAGCATGCCCATGTCGCGCTACTCCTCTGCTAGAACGGCGAGCCGAAGACGTTCGGCGGAAGGTGGATGCCGGCGGCCTCGAACTTCTCGACGAACTTCGGACGGATGCCGGTGGGCTTCAGCTTGCCCTGGATCTTGCCCTCGACCACGCCCGTCTGCTCGAACACGAAGATGTCCTGCATGACGATGACGTCGCCCTCCATGCCCTGCACCTCGGTGATGTTCACGATCTTGCGCGAGCCATCCTTGAGGCGGTTCTGGTGGACGATCAGGTCGACGGCCGATGCGATCTGCTCGCGGATGGCGCGCAGCGGCAGGTCCATGCCGGCCATCAGCACCATCGTCTCGAGACGGGCGAGCATGTCGCGGGGTGAGTTGGCATGGCCGGTGGACATCGAGCCGTCATGGCCGGTGTTCATGGCCTGCAGCATGTCAAGTGCCTCTGCCGAGCGGCACTCTCCGACCACGATGCGGTCGGGGCGCATGCGCAGGGCGTTGCGCACCAGCTCACGGATCGGGATCGCACCCTTGCCCTCGATGTTGGCGGGACGCGCCTCCAGGGTGACCACGTGCTCCTGGCGCAGCTGGAGCTCCGCGGCGTCCTCGATGGTCACGATCCGCTCGTCGTCGGGGATGAACGAGGAGAGGATGTTCAGCATCGTGGTCTTGCCGGAGCCGGTGCCGCCCGAGACGAACACGTTGAGGCGGGCCTTCACGCAGGCCTCCAGGAACTCGAACATCTCGGGCGTGGCCGTCCCGAAGCGAACGAGGTCCTCGACCGTGAACGGCGTGGCGGAGAACTTTCGGATGGTGATCACCGGGCCGACCAGCGAGAGCGGCGGAATGATCGCGTTCACGCGGGAGCCATCGGCCAGGCGGGCGTCGACCATCGGGCTCGACTCGTCCACGCGACGACCGATCGGCGCGATGATGCGCTGGATGATCTTCATCACGTGCTCGTCGTTCTGGAACGTCACGTTGGTGAGCTCCAGCTTGCCCTCGCGCTCGATGTAGACCTGCTGCGGCCCGTTGACCATCACCTCGGTGACGGTCTCGTCGCGGAGGAGCGGCTCGAGCGGTCCGAGGCCCAGGATCTCGTCGGTGATCTGCTCGAGCATGCGCACCCGCTCGGCGCGGGTGAGGGCCATCCCCTCCTCGTCGGCGATCTTGCCGAAGAGTTCCTCGATCTGGCGCCGGACCTCGACCTGGTTGGTCAGGTCGAGCTTGGGATCGAGCTCGTTGATGAGCCGGTTCTGGACGCGGTACTTCGCCTCGCGGAACGACTCGCGGGCGGGCAACGAGCCCAGGAACGGACGCGGCGTGGCGCCATGCGGCGGCGTGATGCCGGCGCCCCCAGGGCGCTGTGCGGGCACCGGCGCGGCCGGTACCGGCGTATTCGGCGATGGGCTCGCCGGCGCGGCATCGCCGCCCTCGGCCGCGGGTCGGGTCCGCTCGATCCTCTTCAGCAGTGACATTGGCAGCTTCTTTCCTTCCCCTTAACGACGAGCGAAGAGTCCCCGCTTGGTCGACGTGTTGCTCTCCGCGGCGGGCGAATCCCCCACGAGCGTCCGGGCGAGCTTGATGATGTCGCGCGACAACGCGCCTTCAGGATTGGACACGACGAACGGCACGCCGCGGTTCACGGCCAGGACGGCAAGCCGCCCGTCGGAGACGATGGTGCCGTCCACGGATCGGCGGATGGAGGCCTCGACATCCGCGATGCGGATGCCCTGGGCGGTATCGGACCGGTTGATGACGACCCGGACCTTGGACCGATCGTACTCGAGCTGATCCGCCACCTCCAGGAAGAGGCGCACGTTCTTGATGGTGGTGATCTCCAAGGCGGAGAGCACCACGATCTGGTCGGCCGCATCCATCACGCCCAGCGGGTGATCGTTGAGGGCTGCGGGCAGGTCCACGACGACCCAGTCATGAGTCGTCTTCAGGTAGTCGACCATCTTGCGCAGATAGGCGGGGGTGACCAGGTCGGCGCCTTCAGGGGATGGTGGCGCAAGGAGGACACGGATGCCGGTCGAGTGATTGACTACCACCGATTCGACGATGTCGCCGTCCGGTTCGCCGCCCTCGACCGCGTCGAGCATCGAGCGGTTCTTGGGGTTCAGGTTGAGCAGGACGCCGATGTCTCCAAACTGGAGGTTCGCGTCCACCAGGCAGACACGCCCGCCGGTCTCGGCGTGCAGCGCGAGCGCCAGGTTGGCGGCGACCGTGGTGCGGCCGGCGCCTCCCTTTGGTGAGAAGACGGCGAGGAGCTGATGATCCTCGACCCGACCAAACGCGGCGCCGGAGTCGCCGGCCCGGGCAGGAGCCGCCACCGTCAGCTGCAGCTGCTCGCGCCGCTCCAGCTCCTTCTCGAAGACGCGGCGAATCGTGGTGCTGAACTCGTCGCTGGAGAACGGCTTGACCAGGAACTCGCGCGCGCCGGCGGCGATGGCCCGCCGCAGCTGATCGGCCTCGCCGTGGACGCTCATCATGATGATGGGCGAGCCGGGCAGCCGCTGGCTGATGATCTCGGCCGCGGCCACCCCGTCCATCTCCGGCATGTTGATGTCCATGACGATGACATCCGGCCGCAGGTCCATCGAGAGGCGAATGGCCTCCTCGCCCGAGCCGGCGGTACCGGCCACGTCGATCTCCTGCTCGAAGCCAAGCAGCCTCGTCAGGTGATCGCGCGTCTCCGGAATGTCGTCGACGATGAGGACCTTGATCACGTTGCGCTCCCAGTTGACAGAAAAGGCGGGGTGCGGGCGCGGCTACGGAGCCGTGCTCGGCCCGACCTCCTGGACGATGCCGGGGACCGGCAGGCCATAGTTCTTGACCAGCAGGTCAATCGTCA
>DASURX010000075.1:0-3869 GCA_036375355.1 Candidatus Limnocylindria bacterium | reverse complement strand
TCGGGGCGCAGCTCGACCGTCCCCGCCGTGGCGCGCTCCAGCCAAACGCCGAAGGGCAGCTTCACCGCGCGCGGGTCGGCGACGGCGAAGAACCCCTCCATCGGCCCATCGAAGGCGACGGCCCCGTCCTCCAGGTACACGACCCGGTCCGGCCGTGCCGCCAGCACGTCCTCGATGCGGTGCTCGACGATCACGACCGCCGTGCCGCCATCGGCCAGGCGCCTGACCAGGCCGAGCAGCCGGTTGGCGGCGACCGGATCCAGGTTGGCGAGGGGCTCGTCCAGCACCAGCAGCCGCGGCTCGAGCATCAGGGCGCCGGCCACCGCCACCTGCTGCAGCTCGCCGCCGGACAGCTCGTCGGTCGTGCGTGGCAGCAGGTGCTCGACCTCCCCGAAGGCGGCCACCTGCCGCATGCGCCGCCCGATCTCCTCGCGCGGCACGCCCAGGTTCTCCGGGCCGAACGCCAGCTCGCCCTGCACGGTCGAGGCGACCACCTGCTTGGCCGGGTCCTGCAGCACCGTCCCGACCCGCGTGGCCAAGTCCCGCAGGCGCTGGCCCGCGGTGGACAGGCCCTCGATCCGCACCTCTCCCGCGAGCTCGCCACGGTACGAGTGCGGCACCAGGCCGTTGATGGCGCGCACCAGCGTGCTCTTGCCGCAGCCCGATGGCCCGGCCACCAGCAGCACCTCCCCGGCCGACAGGCTCAGTGAGACGTCGCGCAGCGCAGGCTCGACTGCCCGACGGTAGCGAAAGGTGAGCCGATCGACCTCCAGCAGCGGCGCCGGCATCGGCTCAGGCGGGCTCGATCCTGACCGGGTCGTCCAGGGTGAGCCGATAGCGCGTCGCGGCCGAGCCCTGGTTCACGGCCAGGCCCAGGCCGGCGTAGTCGGCGTCCTCGTAGACCAGCGAGGTGCCAGGTTCCACGCGCCCGAAGGTCGGCTCGTAGGTCAGGCGGTACTCCGCCGGCGTGCCGTCCGGTCCGGCCACCGTGATCCGCAGCGCCCGGCCGGGCTCGGCGGGGCCGATCGCGCGCTCGAGGTCGGCCAGCTCCCCGGCCAGCCGGCAGTTGCCGAAGGCGTCGATGAACAGCACGGCGGTGTCCAGGCCGCCGGCGCGCACCCGCGCCTGCGGGAGCTCGAGCGCGACCAGCTCGTCCAGGGTGAGGGCCTCGCCGGCCGACTCGAACGGCTCGCCCGCGGCCAGGTGGGCGGCCACCGGCGCGAAGATGTCGCGGCCGTGGAAGGTGTGCGAGACGGTGTCACGCCACAGGGCGCGGTTGGTGAGCTCCCGGGCCGCCACCGCACCGCCCAGGCGCTCGGCCGCGGGCCTCAGCAGGCCGTTGTCGGGCCCAACCAGGACGTCGCCGCGCCCGGTCCGGATGGCGACCCCCCGGCGTTCGGTGCCGACGCCCGGGTCCACGACCGCGAGGTGGACGCCGACGGGCAGGTATGGAACCGCCGTCCACAGCAGGAAGGCGCCGTCGCGCACCGCGAAGGGCCGCACCGCGTGCGTCAGGTCCAGGATCCGCGCGTCCGGCGCGATGCCGAGCATCACGCCGCGGCACACCGACGGCGCGGTGGCCTCGGTGCCGAAGTCGGTCAGGAAGGAGATGAACGGGCCGGCCATGGTGCCGGCATCCTACCGCCCCCGCGGCCGCCGGCCCGGCCTGCGGACGTCATGCCCCGAGCGTGACGGTCTCGCGATAGGTCGGCACATGCGCGTTCAGCCCGAGATCGCGCCCGGCGCGCTCCGCCAGCGCCGCCGCCGCATCCGGGTCGCCGTGGACCACGAAGATGCCACGCGGCCTTCCGTCGCCGGCGGCCACGAAGGCGCGCAGCCAGGCGTCCAGCTCGTGCTCGTCGGCGTGGGCTGAGAAGCCGGAGATGGACCGAACCCGGCAGCGGACCTCGTACTCCTGTCCGTCGATACGCGCCGTCTTGCCGCCCGTCTGCAGGTGGCGCCCCAGGGTCCCCTCGCCCTGGTAGCCGATGAACAGCAGCGTGCACGCCGGGTCGGGCAGGAAGTCCTTCAGGTGGTGCAGGATCCGGCCGCCGGTGAGCATCCCCGAGCTGGCGACGACCATGATCGGCCGCGGCTGTTCGCGGATGGCCTTCGACTGCTCGACGCTGTTCGTGTACGTCTCGCCGGGGTACTCCATCGGCGAAGCGCCGGTGCGCAGCAGCGTGGCGGTCTCCTCGTCGTAGTCCTCCGGATGGCGCAGGTAGACCTCGCTGGCGCGGCTGGCCATCGGCGAGTCCAGGTAGAGCGGCAGGCGCGGGATGCGCCCCTCGCGCACCAGCTCGTCGAGCACCCACACCACCTCCTGGGTGCGACCGATCGCGAACGACGGCACGAGCAGAACGCCGCGCGCGTCGGCGACCTCGTTGATCGCCTCGGCCAGCTCGGCCACCGCCTTGTCGTGGTCGGCGTGCTCGCGGTTGCCGTAGGTGGACTCGACCAGGACGTAGTCGGCGTGGGCGATCGGCGTCGGGTCGCGCAGGATCGGCGTGCCGCCGCGCCCCAGGTCGCCCGAGAACACGACGGTGAGCTCGCCGTCGCCATCGGCCACGCGCAGCTCGATGATGGCCGACCCCAGGATGTGCCCGGCGTCGTGGAAGACGGCGCGCACCCCCGGGGCGACCTCGACGTGCTGGCCGTACTCGACCGCGCGCATCTGGCGCACGGTCTGGTCCACGTCGCCGTCGTCGTAGAGGGCGGCGCGAGTCATGGTCGTGGCGCGCGGCTCCGCGGTGCGCAGCCGCTCCGGCACGGACGCGTTCTGTTCCATGGCCGCCTCCTCGTCCGCGAGCTCGGCGGCGTGGGCCGCGGCCTGGTCGGGATGGCGCCGTCGCCACCGGGACTCGGCCTCTTGCTGCAGCTTCGCGGCGTCCCGCAGGACGATCTCGGCCAGGTCCACCGTACCGGCGGTGGCGAGGATGGGGCCGTGGTAGCCGGCTTTCACCAGTGCCGGGATGCGCCCGCAGTGGTCGAGGTGCGCGTGCGTGAGGAGCAGCGCGTCGATCTCCCCGGGCTGGAACGCGAAGTCCATCCGGTTGCGGCTCACCTCCTCGGGCGCGCCCTGGAACATGCCGCAGTCCACCAGCACCCGGCTCTCGCCGGCGGTGAGGAGGAACTGCGAGCCCGTCACGGTGCCGACGGCACCCAGGAACTGCAGCTGTACGGTCATTGCCGTGGAGTATTGCGGATGGCGTGCCATCCCCGCGTATCATCGGCTGCCGATGGCCTTTCTCATCGCGCCTCCCATCGAGCCGATGCTCGCCAAGCCGGTTCCCGAGCTGCCCGTCGGCGAGACCTGGCGCTACGAGCCGAAATGGGACGGCTTCCGCGCCCTCGTCTTCCGGGACGGGTCGGAGGTCTACCTGCAGTCGCGGGACCTCAAGCCACTGGACCGATACTTTCCCGAGCTGATCGAGCCGATTCGCTCCGTCGACGGGGCCGATGCCCGCTTCGTGCTCGACGGCGAGATCGTCATCGCCAGGGACGGTGCCCTGGACTTCGATGCGCTGCTGCTCCGCATCCACCCCGCCGCCTCCCGCGTGGCGATGCTCGCCGGCGAGACGCCCGCCTCGTACGTGGCGTTCGACTGCCTGGCCGAGGGGACCGATGACCTCCGCGAGGCGCCGCTCGACGAGCGGCGCGCGCGGCTGGAGGCGCTGGTCGCGGACCCGCCGGCATCGGTCCTGCTCACGCCCGCCACCGCCGACCCGGCGGTGGCCCGCCACTGGTTCGACGTCTTCGAGGGGGCCGGGCTGGACGGCGTCGTCGCCAAGCGCGCGGAGCAGCGCTACGTCCCTGGCAAGCGCGAGATGGCGAAGGTGAAGCACCTCCGTACCGCGGACTGCGTCGTC
>DASURX010000074.1:0-13660 GCA_036375355.1 Candidatus Limnocylindria bacterium | reverse complement strand
AAGCCGAAGTCGGTGATCGCCTCCAGCGCCTCGGTGCCGTAGCCGCGGTTCCACTCCTCCTTCTCGCCGATGGAGATGCCGAAGGCCGCCTGGCCGTTCTCCAGGTCGAGCTGGTGCAGCCCGACCGTCCCGATCGGCCGTCCATCGGCGACCAGGCAGGCCACGAAGTGATAGTCGCTGCTGCCCTGGCGCTGCAGCAGGCCGTTGAACCACTGCTCCTCCATGGCCTGCGAGAAGGGCGCACGGATGGCCAGGTGGCGGATCGTCTCGGCATCGGCGAACCAGCGCACGAAGAGGGGCAGGTCCGAGCGCTCCGCGGGCCGCAGGTAGAGGCGCTCCGACCGGATCACGGGCACCGGATGGATCGGAGGCTGCTCGGCGTCGTGCATCGGCCCTTCGTGTACGCTCGTCAACGCGCCCCGAGCATACAAGGAGGACCGATCCCATGGCCGCCGTTCGCTCCGCAACCGTCACCTGGACCGGCGACCTCGCCTCGGGCGAGGGCACGGTCAGCGCCGGCACGACGGGACTCTTCACCGACCTGCCGGTCTCGTGGGCCTCGAGGACCGAGGCGCCCGACGATCGCACCTCGCCCGAGGAGCTGCTCGCTGCCGCCCATGCCGCCTGCTATGCCATGGCCTTCTCGGCCGGCCTCGCCCGGCGCGGCACGCCGCCGGAGCATCTCCACGTCGAGGCCGAGGTCACGTTCGACAAGCTCGGCGACGCGTGGACGGTCGTGTCGTCCCGCCTGATCGTGCTGGGACACGTCCCGGGAATCTCCGACGCGGACTTCACCGCGGCCGCCGAGGACGCCAAGGACGGTTGCCCCATCTCGCGCGCGCTCAAGGGGAACGTGCAGCTCTCGGTCGAGCCGACGCTCGAGGAATAGCCGCGCTTAGCGGATCGAGTCGGTGATCTCGGGCGTCAGGCCGGGGTAGCCCTCCAGGAAGGCGACGCGGTCGCGTTTCAGTCGCTCCACCATGGCGCGGTACTCGTCGCCGCGCCCGGTGCGCTCATACAGGAGCCGCGGCTGGAGCTTCTCCGGGTCGCTGACGCCGGGCACGGACGCTGCGACCTCGTAGCCGAAGTCCGGATCGCGCTCCCAGGCAATGGCCTCCTCCGCGATCGCCTTGACGATGGCCCCGGAGTCCTCGATCTCGATCTTCTTCGAGCTCGCGTCGTCGTCCGCGCCTCCCACGCGGCCGGTGTTGAGCAGGAACACCTCGAATCGGTGCGTGGCCATCAGTTCCAGGAAACGGTTGGCCTGCTGCTCGTCGCGGTGCGGGTAGAACGGGTTGGTACCCGGCACGCGCAGCGCGCGCCCTTCTTCCGCAGCGCCGCCGGCCGACGTGCCCTGCGTCTCGCCCAGCATGAAGTAGGCGGCGGCCTGCTCGCGCGGCAGCCGTGCGACGGCCGGGATGACGTTGTCGTTGCGGTTGAGGATGAGCAGGTCGTCGACCGGACCAATCTGGCGCGGGTCGCGCCAGATGCCGAGCGACGCCATCGGGAAGGTCGCGCGTCCGTTCTTGGTGTAGGACGTATCGAAGAAGTCGACCGGCCCGCCGTCCTCGGCCTGCGACACGTTCTCCAGGTAGGCATCGGGCCGGGTCACCGCGCCGTGGATGGCCGGCTCGTGGCGGGGATCCAGGCCGAAGGTCTTGGCGAAGCAGCCGTTCTCGGTGCCGACCACGCGGCCGCCGGGGAAGAGGCCCACGAAGTCGTCCTGCACCGGCTGCGAGCCGTTCTGGCGGGTGAAGGTGGTGGTGGTCTTGCCGGTCCCGGACAGGCCGATGATCAGCAGCGTGCGCTCGCCGGCGTCGGTCGGCACGACCTTGCAGCCGGCATGCATGGCCAGGCCGCCGCGGGCGTAGACCATGGCGTTCCACATGCGCAGGCCGCCCTTCTTCGACTCGCCGAAGTAGTCGGAGTTCATGACCCGGGTGATGCCGGCTTCCAGGTCGACGGCGATGACACGGTCGTCGGGGTAGCCGGGCGCTGCCAGGTTCGGCGTGTAGATCATGACCAGCTGCGGGTCCCACTCGTCGGCCGGCGCATCGGGCGGGAAGTAGAGCTGCTGCTGCATCCCGGCGATGTTGGCGTTGGCCTCCTCGATGTAGAGGCGCGCCCGGGCGCGGTGCTCCGGGTCGTTGCCGACGTACCCGTCGATGACGAGCATGTCGCGCTCGGCGATGAATGCGTCCTGCATGGCCGCCAGCCGATCGGCCTCGCTGCGCGGCAGGGCCTTGCCCGTGGTCTGGGAGGGATCATCGGTCACCAGGAAGGTGGATCCCACCGAGCGGCTGGTGACCTGGGTCTGGACGTTGTAGTTGCCGAAGCTGGTGCGTCGGGCGCTCGGCATCCTCGCCGTCAGGCGCTGGAGCTCGTCGGCGCTCGGGTTGTAGCGGACGGATCGTGCGGCCGGAAGCCGGCGCCCCCCGGGTCCCATCGGCGTGTTGGTGGCGGATCGCGGCGCGGGACTGCCCGAGAGGGTGCTCATTCGGTCGTCGGCTCCTGTGCGGCTTTGGCGCGGCGGGCGGGCGCCCGGCATCGGGTGTCGACAGGAATGCTAGCAAGCGCCGGGCCTCACCCGGCGTGGATGGGGTGAAACCTTTGCCGGAGTCGCGGCCTCGATTGCAGTAAAGGCACCAAACCCGATCCCGTCCGGAGAGGAGACCAGCACCGCCCATGGACCGATACCGATTCCTGCGCGGACCCGCCATCGCGGTCGCCGCCCTGCTGATGATGGCCGGCGCCGTCTGGGCATCCCAGGCCGGCACCCCGGTACGTTCCGACTTCCAGGCCGATGAGTCGGCGAGCGCCACCGCATCGGCTTCCATGGAGGCGTCGCCCGAGATCGAGACCGAGGATGCCAGCGGCTCGCCGGAGGCCTCGCCTGACGCCAGCTTCGAGGTCGACCACATCTTCGAATCGCCGGAAGCGTCCCCGGACGATCACGGCGCCGGCGAGGACGACGCATCCGCTTCCGCTTCCGCCAGTGCCTCCGACGACGACCAGGGGGAGGACGAGGACGCCAGCGAGACCCCCGAAGCGTCCGCAGATGACAATGGCGATGACGACGCCAGCCCGAGCGCCGAAGCCAGCGACGACCATTCGGGATCGGGCGGCGACCACGACGACTGACGAGTGGCCGCGAGCACGTGGCACGATGGGGCCGTGGATGACCGCGGCCTCGTCGACACCGTCCTGGGAGGAAACCGCGATGCATTCCGGGTCCTCGTCGAGCGTGAGCAGGTGGCGGTCTACCGCACATGCCTGCGGATCCTCGGCCGTCCGCATGACGCCGAGGATGTCGCCCAGGAGAGCTTCGTGATCGCGTACCGCGCGTTGCGCTCCTACCGCGGCGAGGGTGCATTGGGCGGCTGGCTGATGCGAATTGCCACGCGGCAGGCATTTCGGCGATTGGGCCAGCGACGCGACGCCGTCGAGCTGGATCACGAGGTTGCGACCCACGCCCCGGCGCTCGATCCGGTCGCGGTCACCCTTGCCGGGGAGCGGCAGCGCGCCGTGCGCCTGGCCGTCGCCGCGCTCAACGAGCCATACCGCGAGGTCGTGGCGCTGCGCTTCTTCGGTGAGCTGAGCCTGGAAGAGATCGCGGCGACCACGCGGCGTCCCCTGAACACCGTCAAGACCCACCTGCGGCGCGGGCTCGAGCGGCTGCGCGCCAACCTCGACCGGGAGGCGGTGGCATGAGCGGCCGATTCGATCCGCGCGACGCCGGGCTGCCGCCCGACCTGGACTCGACGCTGGCAGCGCTCGACGGCTACGCCGCCGATTCGGCCGACCTGCCCTCGCCCGGCTTCGCGGACCGGGTCATGCAGGCGGTGGCTGAGCAACCCGCTCCTGCCCGCGGCCTTCTCGCGTTGCTGCTCGCGCCCTTTGCCGGACGTCCCTCGGCTCCGGTCCGCCTGGCGGCGGTGCTCGCCACCGCAACCGTTGCGGTCGTGCTGGTGGTCGCTGCGGCCGAGGTGGCAGATCTCGTGCAACGCAACACCGGCGGGCCGCCTGCGTCGCCGAGCGTCACGCTCGCGCCATCGCCCAGCCCGACGGCGACGCCGACACCCTCCGCGACGCCGTCGGCGACGCCCTCGGTCGTGCCCACCTCAACGCCGGAGACCTCCCCGACGGGCAGCGCTGAAGCGTCCGCGTCGGACGACCACCACGAATCGGATGAGTCGAAGACGCCCGAGCCCAGCGAGACGCCGCGCGCCTCCGACGATTCGTCTGACGACTCCTCGGGCGGCCACAACTGACGGGACCGTCGCCCGACGCCGGCCTGAAGCCCTGCTGACGGGACGCCCGGACTCCGCGCGCCCATAATCGGGCGCGTGGCCCGGTCCGATCCGCCGCTGCGCGACGCCACGCCGGAGGAGATGCGTGCCCTCGGCCATCCGTTGCGGCTGCGCATCCTGCGGCTGACCCTGGAGCAGGCGCTGAGCAACAAGCAGCTGGCCGAGCGCCTGGGCCGCGACCCGGGGACGGTCCTGCACCACGTGCGCGTCCTGGAGCGTCGGGGATTCCTGCGCGCCGAGCCCGAACGGTCGGGCCGACGCGGTGCGCGCGAGCGACCCTACCGCGCCACCGGCAAGTCCTGGCAGGTGCGCATGGCGCCCAGCGCCGGGCATACCGTCACGGTCATGGAGGCGGTGCGCGACGAGATCGCCGAGGCCGGACCCGACTCCATCGTCAGCACCATGCGCCTCGGCGTGCGGCTGTCGGCCCAGGACCTGGCCGCGCTGAAGGCGCGGATCGCCGAGATCGGCGATGAGTTCGCGGTGCGCGACGACCCGGCCGGAGAGGCGGTCGGGATCCTGGCCCTGGTCCATCGCCGGCGTCGGTGAACCTGGTCGGGCGCAACTGATCAGATCACCGGAACACTCGCGGCGTGGCAGCGAGCGACCCCGCGGCACCGCGGGCGAGGCGGGGTCAGGGCAGAGTCAACGACCAGACATCGCCGAAGACGTCGGTGGCGTCCCGCCCACCGAAGAGCAGCAGGCGCCCGCGACCGCGATCGGCGATCAGCTCGGCGGCCGCTCGGGCGGGCGGCGCGGTTCCGGGCAGTGTCACCGGGAGGGCAGCACCGTCGTCGGCGAGCCGCCATACATCGGCCAGGAATGAGCCATCGGCGGCCTGGCCGCCGAACACGAGCGTCGACGGGCCCAAGCGCACGGCGGCATACAGGTTGCGGGGAGGCGCGGCGTCGCCGGAGCCGATTCGCGTCCAGGCGTTGGTGCCAGGCCTGGGGCCGGGCGAGAGCTGCCAGAGGTCGCCCAGCGCGGTCACCCCGTTGGTCTGTCCGCCGAACAGGGCCAGCGTCCCGTCGCCGGTCCACCAGCAGGCGTGCAGGCAGCGCTCGACGGGTCGATCGGCGGCGGGGGTTTCATCGGTCCATGTGCCGGTGGTGAAGTCGTAGGCGCGCGTGTCGGCAAAGCGCTGGCCGGCCCGCGTGAAGCCATGGCTGATCCACAGCCGGCCGTCCGGTCCGACGGCGGCACAGCTTCCGTACCGCGGCGCGGGCACATCGCCCTGCGCGGGCAGCTGCGTCCAGGTGTCGTCGCTCGGGTCGAAGGCCCACAGGTCGTCGTAGAAGGTGGCGCCGGCCTGGCCGGCAAAGACCACCAGGCCGATGCCTTCCACCCACGCGGCGTTGTGCCCGAAGCGCGCCGGCGGGCCGGAGGCGTCCACGCGCGACCAGCCATCGATCGCGAGGTCGTAGGCCCACAGGTCATCCAGGGCCGCGCCGTCGGCTCCGCGGCCGCCGAACAGGTAGGCCGTCGCGCCGTCGGGCGTCACGGTCCAGGTATGGTCCTCGCGCGGCGCCGGCGCTTCACCGGCGGGCGTGAGCTGACGCCAGCCTGCGGTCTCGGCCGATGCCGGCGTCGACGCCGAGGCCTGGGCCGATGAGCTGGCGGGCTCAGACGGGGCGTGGCTTCCGCTGGGGGCGGGCGTGGCGCTGGCGCTGGCGCAGGCAGCCAGCAGCGAGGCCAGGGCCAGGGCCAGGACGGCGGGGCGGCGCGTGGCGTTCATGCCGGCGACGGTAGCGCATCGGGCGGTGGCGATGGCCGCGGCGGACGCAGCGCACGGGGGCAGCGCACGACTGATCAGATCACTGGAACACTTGCGGCGCGCCAGCCGCGCGCCGATAGAGGCGGGGGTCGGCCAGATACGGAGGATCGGGACCAGTGGCGACCAACGGCGACGGCACGGGCGAGAACCCGTGGCGGCTCAAGACCGCGCCGGGAACCAGCGAGTACGAGATGTGGCGGGACGAGGCGGCCGAACCACCGGCGCTGGTCTGCCAGGTCGGCTCGACCCAGCTGCGCTACCACCTGCGCGCCATCGACGACCTGCACGCCTGGCTCAAGCAGCAGGGCGACTGGGTGGCGCTGGGCGCCGCCGACGAGCAGAAGGAGGCCGCCCCCGGAACGGTCGAGGCCTGGGGTCGCTCAGCCGACAACCCGGTCGGCGGCTGGTACGGCCTGCGCAAGGGTTATCGCGGGCGCTTCGGGATGTACCTGCCGCCCCTGCTCGAAGCGCTGGGGCTGGCGGAGCTGGAGCACAACCCGCGCAACAACCGCGTCCGGGCCCGATAGGCCGCTACACCTCCAGCGGCTCGGCCGCGCGCGCGTAGCCCTCCGCCTCTTCCTCCTCGTAGCCGCCGCGGTACTCGGCGCTGTCCGGACGCGCGATCTCCGAGTGCGACACCACGCGCCCGCGCCGCAGGCCGCGGAAGTCCTCGAGCCGGTTCCAGCCACGCTCCGTATTGCGCTCCAGGAACTCTGTCATGCCGTCCACCAGCCCGCGGATGACGTTCGGGCCGATGGCGTGGTCGAGCATCGCCGCGGTGGCCACCTGGACCGTCCCGCAGCCGAGCGCAAAGTACGACAACGCGTGCTCGAAGGTCGAGATGCCCCCGATCCCCGAGAACTCGCGATCGGGGAACGCCTGCGTCATGGCCGCCATCTTGGCCAGCGACTGGGGGTAGATCGCCGGGCCGCCGAGCCCGCCGGACGAGACGTAGCCGTCGACGTTGACCTCGAAGTCCAGGCTGGCGGGGTCGACCGGCGGGACCGCCGGGAACGTGTTGGACGACGAGATGGCATCGGCTCCGCCCAGGAAGGAGGCGCCGGCCTCCTCGGCGATGTCGGCCGCCGCGGGCGTGAGCTTGACCCAGACCGGGACGCGGGCTGCGGCCTTGACCGCCTGGGTCGAGATGGAGCACAGCACCTTGTCCTTGCCGATGTTCGAGCCCATGTCCACGCGGTCCATGTGCGGGCAGCTGAAGTTGAGCTCGATCGCGTCCACGCCGGCGTCCTGCACGGCGCGGGTCAGGGTCTGCCAGTTGTCGAGCTCCCTGTCGCTGCCCGAGCCGGCCATGATCGAGGCCACCAGCACGCGGTCGGGGAACTGGCGCTTGATCGACTCCAGGCGCGGAACCCACCAGTCGAGCGGCTTGTCGCTGATCAGCTCCCAGTTCCAGCTGGCCACCAGCGTGGCGTTCGGCCGCTTGGCCATGGACAGGCGCGTGCCGCCGTCGTCCACCCGCAGGAACTTCGTCTTGGGGCCGCGCACGTTGACGACCGGGTGCAGGCCGACGGTCTTGGTGACCACGCCGCCCCAGCCCGCCTCATAGGCTCGGATGATGTTCGACTCCGACTCGGTGGGCGGCGCCGAGGCCAGCATGAACGGGTTCGCGAACCGGATTCCCGTGAAGAGGGTCGACAGGTCGGCCACGACATCGGCTCCTTGGCGTCTTGAAGAAGGGACCATGCTTGGACCGATGCCGTGGCATCACTAGGGCCGGTGGTCACATTTCGCGCGTCCCGCTCGCCGCCCTCGCCTCATTCAGGTGAGGGCTGCACGAACGGCCGAGACCGCGCCTAGTGCCGCCCTCCTGCAGGTTGACAGCCGCATGGGGCGGTGGAAAGGCCCTCCAGCGCGATCCGTGCGGCCCTGATCTGAATTGGACGATTTCAGCCCTCGGCGTAGAACACCCCGTCAAGGGCGCCCCAGGCCGCGGCGCTGAAGATGGCGCACGCGGTGCGAGCGCGGGCGAACTCGTCGTCGCTGAGCGCCTCGATCTTCGCGGCGAGCATTGCCGGCTCATCGGTCTCGATGGAATGCTCGCGGAAGTACTCCTGGGCCCCCTCGTGGACGGTGCCAGCGTAGTGCTCGCGCAGGCCTGCCAGCTTGGATTGCGCGGTGGCCGGCTGCTGCACCTCGAAGCTGTACAGCGCGCCGAGCGCCTCGGGGACCGATTCGAAGGCGAGCTCGCCCACGGCCAGCAGGGTGCGGCTCTGCGGGCGGCGCATCTCCGTCCGCTCGCTGCCCAGCGCGGCGCGGAAGCGCGACCACAGGAGGTCGTGCTCGCGCTCCTCGGCGGCGTAGGCCGGCTCGCCGATGCGCTCCCAGCCCGCGTCCAGGCGCGCGATGAAGGGCGCCCACTCGGCCGCGTAGGCGGCCAGGCGTTCAACGGGCAGCGTCCCGGCGCGCCAGGCCTGGTAGAAGGGATGGGCGTTGAGGTCGAACTGGGCGACGATGGCGTCGAGCTGCGCGATGCGGTCGGTCATCGGGTCCTCCTGCTCCTGAAGCGTTGCCCGAGCCGTCCCCGCAACGATCATCGGGCCCAAGGTGGAGGAGCGTTGGTACCACAAACGGGTGGGTGCCGTCGGCAGGCGCGGCGGGCAGAGGGCCGGGCAGTGGAGAAGCCTGGAGCGGGAGACGGGATTCGAACCCGCGACATTCTGCTTGGGAAGCAGACACTCTGCCAGCTGAGTTACTCCCGCTCAGCAGCGGCCATTCTAGCGTCGGCGGTTGGACGCGCCAAGAAGCGCGGCGCGGTGGGGTGGGGCCGCGCCATCGGGCTAGTGGGGGACGTCAGGCTCCAGGCGGCGGATGCGGTGTGCCAGGGTATTCAGCACCTGGGCGGCGATCTCGGGGAACTCCTCCATCATGGAGTGGAAGTCGCGGTGCGTGATGACCAGCACGCTGGCCGGCTCCTCGGCGGTGACCGTGGCGGTGCGCGGACCACTGCCCAGCAGCGCGATCTCGCCGAAGAAATCGCCGGGGCCCAGGGTGTTGAGTCGGGTGCCGTCGCGCTCGACGGCGACGCGACCGCGCACGAGGACCATCATCTCGGTCCCGTTCTCGCCCTGGCGCATGAGCACCTTGCCGGCCGGGACGTCCACCTCGTCGGCGAGCATGCCGAGTCGTTCGAGCTTGCGCTTGTCGAAGGCGCTGAACAGCGGGATGCGGTGCAGCAGGTCGAGCTTCTCGTCTCGGGCCACGCGTCGTTCCTCCTCGGGTGAGCGGAGGATACGTTGCGGCGCGCCGATTAGGAAGATGCCCGCCGGGGTGCCGGAGCGCACCACGCGATGAACGCGGGCCGTTGCCATCGGCATATGGATCGGCGCAGCATGGCGGCCACCGTCGTGGCCCGATCATGACCTCAAGGAGGCAGGCCGATATGTCCCGAACTCGTCGCATGCGCCCGCTCATCGTCGGCGTGGCGATCGCCAGCCTGGTCGCCGCGCCATCGGTCCTTGGACGCCAGCCGGCCAATGGAGGCAGCACGGCCGAGGGACTCGTCTTCAACCCCAACCCGGTGGTCACCAGCGGGATCGGGGACCTGGCCGATGCCAAGGACGCCGACTACGACCTGTTGAACGACGAGCGCGTGTCGGTGACGCTCACCCATCTGGATGGCTCGGGCTACCTGCACGGCGACTACGCCTTCGTGGTCTCCAGCACCGGCGATCCGGCCTTCGAGACCGATGGCACCTTCGACTACACCCGTCACGATGACCGCTTCGAGCAGGTGATGGCCTACTACTGGGTCACCCAGGCGCAGCTCTACATCCGGTCGCTCGGCTTCGGCAACGACCTTGCCTATCCGGGGATCAACGACGACGCGCAGATGGTGCGCATCAACCAGCTCGGCTACGACAACTCGTTCGCCACCGATCATCCCAAGGACGAGATGCGCTTCGGCAAGGGCGGCGTGGACGATGCCGAGGACGGCGAGGTCATCCTGCACGAGTACGGGCACCAGATCCACTTCAGCCAGTCCGCGACCTTCTTCAGCTCGCTGGAGGCGGGGTCGATTTCCGAGGGCTTCGGCGACTACTGGGCGGCGACCGTGGCCGAGTGGGCCGGTCCGGCACAGTCCGACCCGGCTTGCATCGCCGAGTGGGACTCGGTGTCCTACACCGCCGGCCCGGTGCACTGCCTGCGGCGCCTGGACACGAGCCTGATGTACCCGACGGACCTCAACGGCCGCGTGCACCACGACGGCCAGATCTGGTCGCACGCGCTGTGGAACCTGCGTACCGCGCTTGGCGCGCAGCACGCGGACTGGGCAATCCTCAACGCGCAGTTCGGCTGGACCGGCACCACCATGCCGGACCTGGCGGCGCGGATCGTGGCGCAGGTCGAGGCGCGATACGGTGCCGGTGAGGCGGCGCAGGCGGAGGCGGCATTCGCCGAGCGAGGGATCTTGCCGTAGCCCTTCCTTGTTGGGACGCGATGTGCGGAGCTCGCGCGAAAGCGGGGCATCGGAAGGACGTCGGGCCTTGCGGTGCCCACAGCCGGGCCAATTCCCAGTGGTGGGGCCTCTTGCGCGGCCCCGGCCGAACGAGCGCGCCTGAACCTCGGTAATTCCCACGGGAGGGGAGGTATTCAAGGCCCGGCGGGCGCCGCCATGGCGTGGTCAGCTCTTGCTGCCCCACTCGAGGGAATTGGCTCGGCCACGGCGAATTCGGCTGCGTGACCGCGGCAGTCTCCGATCAGATGTGCAGGTTTGGCGACCTTAGCTCGCCCTGCCGCCGGACTTCCCGATCAGATGTGCACCTTCGTGGTCCGTAGCGCGACTTTTCGCGGCCTCGGAGGCGGCAGGCGGGGTCGAGGGGCGGCCGTGCGAGCTTCGAGCCGGGGCGGGAGACGCGAAGGATTCCGGTGGATGTGGCGCTGAGGTCTCGATGCTGGTCATGTCATAGGAAAGACGGCGCGCGGACCGGCGAGACAACGAGCGCCACCCGGCCCTACCCGTCCCCGAGCAGGAGCCGGCGGTAGGAGTCGTATCGGGCCTCGCCGATCGCGCCTTGGGCGACGGCGGCTCGCACCGCGCAGCGCGGCTCGTCCAGGTGGCGGCAGTCGTTGAAGCCGCACGCGCCCAGGAACGGCTCCATCTCCGGGAAGCACCAGGCCAGCTCATTCGGCGGGATCTGCCACAGGCCCAGCTCGCGCAGGCCGGGCGTGTCGGCCACGAAGCCGTTGGTCGGCGCCTCGAGGGCGTGCAGCTCGGCCATGGTGGTGGTGTGGCGGCCCTTGTGCAGGAACTGGCTGACGTCCCCGGTCTCGATGTGCAGGCCCGGCTGGATCGCGTTCAGCAGCGTCGACTTGCCCACGCCTGACGGCCCGGCCACCACGCTGACGCGTCCGGCCAGCCGGTCGGCGACCTCCTCCACGCCGAGGCCCTCCCGGGCAGAGAGGTAGTGCACCGGATAGCCGATCTCCTCGTAGGGGCCGAACAGCGCTCGGGCCCGGTCCATCCCGACCAGGTCAACCTTGTTGGCGATCAGCACCGCCTCCACCCCGTTGTGCTCCGCCACCACCAGGAAGCGGTCGAGCATGCGGACGTGGGGCATCGGGTCGGCGCAAGCGAAGACGACGAGCACCTGGTCGACGTTGGCGACCAGGAGGTCCTCCTTCCACGTCCCGCGCGGGCCGGGCTGGCGGCGGCTCAGCTTGGAGCGGCGTGGCTCGACCGACTCGATCATGCCGGTGCCATCGGGCAGCTGGCGCACGGCGACGCGGTCGCCGATGACCGCCAGGTCGGTCGGCTGGCGCTCCTTCTTGAGCAGGCCACGTAACCGGCACTCGAGCTCGGTGCCGGCATCGGTGCGGACGGTGTAGAAGCCGCTGCGGGCACGCAGGATCGTGCCGGGCAGCAGGGTTGCGGCTTGGCGCGCCGCTTTCGAGGGCGCGCGGGCAGGGGCGACGGTCAAGGGTGAGTCTCCACGCTGAACGGACGAAGGTGGGCGGGTGGAGCGCGCCCGATGCGAGCCGCGGGGGGCGGACGGGCCGGTCAGGGCCGGTGCGATGCCTCGGGCAGGCGGGCGCGCGAGATCACGACGGTGGTCATTGGTTCGCTCCTTTCGCCTGCGGGTTGGCTGCCGGGACGGTATCGGTCCAGCGGGCGAGTGTCAACGCTGGCATAGCATGGACCGATGGCGCTGCGGTTCGTGGACGTGCTGCTGATCGGGGGTGGAGTGGCTGCCGCGCGCTGCGCGCGGACCTTCCGGCGTGCCGGCTTCGCCGGGTCGATCCTGCTCGTGGGCGAGGAGCCGAGGCTGCCCTACAACCGGCCGCCGCTCTCCAAGGAGCTGCTGCGCGGCGAGGTTCCGGATGAGCTGGTGCTCGCCGAGCCTGCGTCGTGGTACGAGCGGCGCGCGGTCGAGGTGCAGCTGGGCGTTCCGGTGGCCGCGCTCGTGCCTGACGAGAACGTCGCGCAGCTGGCTGACGGCACGCGCCTGCGCTACGGCCAGGCGCTGGTGGCGACGGGCGCGTCCGCGCGCCGGCTGCCGATCGAGGGTTCGCTGGTGCTGCGCACCCTGGCGGATGCGCACGCCTTGCGGGCAGCTGCCGGCGATGGCGTCGCGGTCACGGTGGTGGGTGGCGGGTTCATCGGGGTGGAGGCTTCGGCCTCACTGGCCGCCGCGGGTGCGCGGGTCACGCTCGTCGAGCGGGCGGCGGGCCTGTGGGCCGCAGGTCTTGGCGCGGCGGTCAGCGAGTGGGCGGTCGGGATCCTGCGCGAGGCCGGCGTGGACGTCCGGCTCGGCGCCGCGGATCCGGTGCCGGCGGACGTCACACTGGTCGGCGTCGGCGTCACGCCACGGGTCGAGCTGGCGCAGGCCGCGGGCCTGGAGGTCGACGACGGCGTGGTGGTCGACGAGCGCCAGGCGACGTCGGCGCCGAACGTCTTCGCCGCTGGCGACGTGGCACGCCTGCGCGGGGAGGCGCGGGTGGAGCACTGGCATGCGGCGCGCGAGAGCGGCGAGCGGGCGGCGCTGGCCATGCTCGGCGAGCCGGTGCCGCCGATCCGGGCGGCGTGGGTCTTCTCCGAGTTCGCCGGCCACCAGCTCGACCTCATTGGCGTGGCCGACCCGCAGGCGGCCGTGGAGATCGCCACCGGCCTGCACGCCTACGTGCGCGACGGACGCGTGGTGGGCGTGGCCCTCCAGGACGGGGCGGCAGACGTCGAGGCCGTCCGGACGCTGGTGGAGCGCGGCGCTACGCCGGAGGAGCTGCGTTGACGGTCCCGGTCCGGCCGGCGCGGCCCGCGGACCTGCAGGCGATCGAGGAGGCGAAGATGGCGGCCGGCCTGGCGGCGTGGCCGCACATCTTTCCGCGCGAGACGCTCGAGCGGTTCGCGATGCCGCCGCGCTGGGCGGAGATCCTGCGCGCGCCAGGCCCGCGCAGCGCCTTCCTGGTGGCCGAGCTGGACGGCGCGGTGGTGGGCTTCGCGGTGGTGCGCCCCTCCGGAGACGAGGACGCGGCCCCGTCCACGGGAGAGCTCGACGCGTTCTACACGGCGCCATCGGTCTGGGGTCGCGGCGCCGGGCGCGCGCTGCTCGAGGCCGCC
>DASURX010000073.1:0-2776 GCA_036375355.1 Candidatus Limnocylindria bacterium | reverse complement strand
GGCCGGAGGCTCCATGTCGCCCGCAGCGCCCCGCTGCGCCGGTGGCGCGCCAGCCAGGCGTCCACGCCCCGTCGCGGGGCGCGGCGCAGCACCGCGGCGTCGGCCACCAGCCCGTCATCGGCCACCGCGTCGCGCAGCCCGGACAGCTCGGCGGGCAGCTCATCGGCGGCAAGGGCCCAGCGGCGCTCGATCCGCGACTCGAGCCCGGGCGGCAGCATCGCGGCCAGGGTGGTCCCGATCGGCGCGCGGTAGTAGACGGCGATCTCCTCGGCGAGGGCCAGCAGGTCGGGCGTCAGCATCGGCCCCGAGACGACGGCCTCGACCTGCTTCAGGCCCCCCAGGTCGCCATCGGGCGCGGGCTCGCCGGGAACGAGGTAGCCGAGCGCCTCGCGCCGGCCGTAGGGAACCAGCAGCAGCGAGCCGGGATCCACCTCGCCGAGTGCCGAAGGCAGGAGGTAGGTGAAGGTGCGCTCCGGTCGGTCGGCGATGGCGTCCACCGCCACCTGCACCGGCCGGCCGGCCGGCTCGCCCATCGGCCCGGGCCTAGATCTGCACCCGGCGCGGTGGGTCGCGACGCGCCTCGGCCTGGATGATCTCCCAGATCCGTTCCGCGGCGCCGTGCGGGTCGCCGGTCTCGTTGACGATCACGTAGTCGTAGTCGTCGCTGGCGGCCATTTCGACCTCGGCGTTGCGCCGGCGCACCGCCAGCGAGGCCTCGTCCTCCGATCCACGTCGGGCGAGCCGCTCCGCCAGGTCCTCCAGCGAGGGCGGCATCACGAAGATGAGCAGCGCGTCCGGCACCTTGGCCCGGACCGAGCGCGCGCCCTGCGGGTCGATGGTCAGGATCGCGTCGCGGCCCGCGGCCAGGATGCCGCGTACCTGCTCGATCGGCGTCCCGTACCAGTTCTCGTGCACCTGCGCCGACTCGAGCAGCCCTCCCTCGTCGCGCAGCCGCTCGAACGCCTCCAGGCTCAGGAAGTGGTAGTGCACCTTGTCGATCTCGCCCTCGCGCCGGGCGCGGGTGGTGGCCGTCACGATGGGGACCACCTGGGGCCGGCGGCGCGCGAGCTCGGCCACGATCGTGCTCTTGCCCACCCCCGACGGCCCCGACACCACGACAAGCATCGGGTTGGGGAAGGTCATCTTCTTGACGGGCTCGACGTCGGGGGTCACCGGCGCTCCTCCTCGTCCGCCGCCGCTCCCACCCCGACCGGCAGGCCATCGGCCTGGATCCCGCTCGTCGCCAGGCTGGCCGCCAGGTCGGGCGGCAGCTCGCTCCATGCCCGCAGCCGGCGGCCATCCAGCGGCCGCTCCAGCGCCAGCCGGTCGGCGTGCAGGAACTGGCGCTCCAGGCCGCCCGGGCCGATACCCCCTCCGTAGCGCAGGTCGCCGGCGATTGGCAGGCCCAGGTAGGCCAGGTGCGCGCGCAGCTGGTGCGTGCGTCCGGTCCGCGGCCGCAGCGCCAGCAGGCTGTAGCCCGCGCCGGTACCCAGCAGCTCGTAATCCGTCACCGCCTCGCGGCCGCTGGCCACCACGGCCATGCGCTGCCGGTCCCGCGGGTCGCGGCCTACCGGCGCCTCGATCCGGCCGCGGGCGGCCGGCGCGGAGCCGCGCACCAGCGCCACGTACTCCTTCTCGATGCTGCGCTCGCCGAACTGGCGCATCAGGCTCGCCTGGGCCGCATCGGTCTTGGCCACCAGCAGCAGGCCCGAGGTCTCCTTGTCCAGCCGATGCACGATCCCCGGCCGGCCCACGCCGGCGATGCCGCCCAGCGGCTGGCCGGTGGACCGGGCGCGGCCGAGCAGCGCGTTCACCAGGGTGCCCGATTCGTGGCCGGCCGCCGGATGGACGACCAGCCCGGCCGGCTTGTCGACGATGAGGATCTCAGGGTCTTCGTAGGCGATCCGCAGCGGGATCTCCTCGGGCCGCAGCGTGGGATCGGGTGGGGCGGAGAGCTCGACCCTCAGGCGCTCGCCGCCACGCAGGCGGTCACTGGCCCGCGCCCGCCGGCCGTCGACCAGGGCGCGCCCATCGGAGATCAGGCGCTGGGCGTGGGCACGGCTGATGCCCGCCAGGCCGCTCACCGCGAGGTCGAAACGCCCCGCCGCCGCCGGTCCCTCGACCAGGCGCGCTCCGGCGGGCGCCTCGTTCACTCCCCCGCCCCCTCGTGCCGGCCCTCGAAGAAGGTGAGGTACACGACCAGGATGCCGATCCCCAGGAACATGGAGGCATCGGCCACGTTGTAGGTCGGCCAGCGCAGGTCGCCGATGCCCATCGACAGCCAGTCGGTGACATAGCCCTGGCGCAGCCGGTCGACGAAGTTTCCGAGCACGCCGCCGGTGATGACCCCGAGCAGCACCTGCAGCCAGACGCCGCGCTCGGCGAAGGCCCGGTGGAAGTGGATCACCAGGCCGATGGCCAGCACGGTCACCACGTACATCAGCAGCGTCGCGCCCTGGAACAGGCTGAACGCCGCGCCGCGGTTCTGCACGTGCCACAGGATCACCAGGTCGCCGATGACCTGGATCCGCTCTCCCACCGCCATGCCGCCGACGACCAGCGCCTTGGTGAGCTGGTCGAGGGCGATGATGACCACCGCCGACGTGCCGAGCGCCAGCAACCCGCGTCGCGAGCGGGTCATGGCGGCATCGGCGGTCATGCGCCCGATGGTACGCGATGGCCCGCCTCAGGCGCGGCGCACCTCCAGCCGGATCGTGCCCCCGCCGAGCTCGGTCTCCTCGCTCGCCTCGGCCTGGCCCAACACCCCGTCCCCCAT
>DASURX010000072.1:0-14391 GCA_036375355.1 Candidatus Limnocylindria bacterium | reverse complement strand
CTGGCCGGAGGTGGGCGTGGAGGTCGAGGTCGTCGGTCCGGACTAGGACCGGATGCGCTCAGGTGATGCCGGCCAGGCGGTCGAGGCGCTGGAGGAGGTCGTGAGCGGCCAGCTCGACCTTCTTGTGCCGCCACTCGGCGGCCCGGTAGCGACACGCGATCAGGGCGCTGCGGTGGATGCGGCGGAAGTCGCCCATGACGAAGGCATATCGGGCCTTGGTGCCGTCGGCGGCGCCATCGGTCAGGGCAAGATGCCATTCCGCGAACTCGTCCCACGAGTGCGAGCGGAGGTACCGGTTCTCGGCCTCGGCATCGGGCTGGACCTCGCCCCAGTCACTGTCGAGGACGTACTGCCGGGCATCGATTCGTTCCTGCGCGCGCTCCACGGCGCGCGGGTTCACCGAGTAGGAAGCCATGACCCAGAGTATGGATTCGGCGCTCCCGGATCGCCGGGACGCTCGTCTCTCCCGCGCGGGACCGAAGCCGCGCACCATGCGCTGCGACGATGAGCACCTATCGCTTCACGACCCTGGTGCGGGCGGCACCCGACCGCGTCTTCTCGCTGTGGATGGACCTCGACCGCATGCGCGAGTGGGTGGGCGGGGTGACGAAGGTGACCGACCTCACCGGCCCGATCGACCGGCCAGGCACGCGCTACACGGTCTGGTTCGGGCGGATGCGCAGCCCCACCGAGATCCTGGAGGTGAGCCGCCCCGAGCACGTCAGGACCCGGTTCGGCAACCTCATCCTCAAGGGTGAGACCGATGTCAGGTTCGACCCCGAGGCCGACGGCACGCGCATCACCCAGGTCTTCCGGACGCGCGGGCTCATCTCGGCCATCGCCGCGCGCATCTTCGCCACCGGCTCGTACGAGGGGAGCTTCCGCGGCGAGCTCGAGGCGTTCCGCCGTCTCGCGGAAGCGACCGCGGAGCGCTAGCCGGGCTAGGTCGCGGGCGGCCACAACGGTTCGGGTACCGAGAAGCCAAGGCCGCCTGTCCAGCCGTTGCGCGCCGCGACCTCGTCCACGGGCGTGCGGGGAGCCACGCCCCACCGTCCCATCGGGTAGCCCATCGGCACCAGGCCGTGCATGACCCAGCCCTCCTCGGCGGGCACGCCCAGGATCTCGAACATCTCGTCGGCGAAGAAGGTCTGGAGCACGCCGGTAAGCGTCGAGCCGATGCCCTCGGCGCGGGCGGCCAGCATCGCGCTCCACAGCGCCGGGTAGATGCCGCTGCCGTCGCGCGTCTTCCCGAATCCGATCAGCATCAGCGGCACCTCGGCGAAGTGATGCGCCAGGTGATTCCCCGAGCGCGCCGCGCGCCCGGCAGCGTTGTCGAGCGCTGCGATCTGCTCGATCCGCACTCCCATCCGCTCGAACAGCCGCTCCCAGGCCTGGAGGTAGAGCGCGGCGATCCGCTGCTTGAGCTCCGGATCGTCGACCAGGATGAACCGCCATTCCTCCCCGATGTGCGGGGCCCGGATCGCCGCATCCAGGATCCGGGCCTGGGCATCGACCGGGATGGGATCGGGCCTGATGCGTCGCATGGCCCGGGTCGTGTAGAGCGCCTCGTGGATCTCCATCTGTTCCGTCCGTACACTGTAAGGTGAAGACGCCACAGTAGACTTACAGCGTATGATCTGTCAAGACCGATGACGACGCCGGCAACGACATCGCGCGCTGGCGGCTCGCGGCTCCGGCTGAGCCGTGAGCGAGTGCTGCAGGCCGCCGTCGCGCTGGCCGACGAGCACGGCCTGGATGCGATGAGCATGCGCCGCCTGGCGCAGGAGCTCGGCGTCGAGGCCATGTCGCTCTACCACTACTTCGCCAACAAGGGCGAGCTGCTGGGTGGAATGCTCGACGCGGTCTCTGCGGAGATGGAGCTGCCCTCGCCGGAGGGGGAGTGGCGTTCGGCGTTGCGCTCAGCCGCGATATCGGCCCATGAGACGCTCCTGCGTCACCCGTGGGCCTGCAGCCTGCTCATGACGCCCACCGGCCCCAGCCCCGCTCGGCTGCGCTGGATGGACAGCATCCTGGGACGATTGCGTGGCGCCGGCTTCTCGCCGGAGATGACGCACCACGGCTACCACGCGCTGGACAGCCACATCGTCGGCTTCACGCTGTGGCTGCTGCCGTACATGGCGTTGTCGCAGGCCCAACCCGACTTCGCCGAGCGGTTCGTGGCCGCCACGCCCCTCGAGGAGCTGCCGCACCTGGCCGAGCACATCGACGTCCACCTCTCCGAACGGGCGGGGGACACGAACGAGTTCGAGTTCGGGCTGGACCTCATCCTGGACGGCCTGGCGCGCAGCCTGCCATCCGGCTGAGCGGGGCGCATCAGGCCCAAGGCGGCTCGCGGTCCTCGATCTCCCAGGCGTGGTCCATGGCGTGCTGCGCGGTGCGCCGGATGAGGAACTGGATCGGCCAGGCGCGGGCCCGCCGGCCCTCGGCGTTGTATTCGCGGATGGCCTGGACGTAGCGTGCCCGGTGCGCAGCGAGCTCCTCCGGCCTCAGCCGCACCTCGTCGTCCTCGCGAATACCGACCTTGCGCCACCAGTTGTGCCGTTCCGAGGCGTACGCGTGGCGCACGATCTGGTCGCGGGAGCGACCTCCGCCGCGCGGGCCCAGGATCAGCACCTCCGAAGCGTCCGCCACGACGTCGTCGAAGTAGTCCCATACCGCCTGCAAGAGCGCCAGGCGCCGCTCCAGCGACGCGGAGTCGAGCACCTCGGCCTCGATCTGGGAGGGCACGTGGGCGACGCCCCAGAAGTCGGTGGAGCTCGAGCCGGGGACGCGTTCGACGACCTCGAGCGGGGCGCGGGCCGCGGCCTCGAACTCGTCGCCGAGCCCGGCGCGTCGGGCGACGCCGGCATATCGGTCCAGGTAGGAGGTGAGCCTGGCGAGGGCCGCCTCCTCGGCGGTGCCCCAGCGCTCGAGGCCCGGCCAGTCCATCGCCGCGGCCACCGTCCGCCGCTTCGGTCCAGTCTCCACGATGATGCGCAACGTGCCCTGCATCGGGGCAGCCTACCGTCCCGGACGGCTGGGGCGTATGGTTGCGAGCATGACAGCACTGAGCAGCTGGTCCGACTTCGCGACCGCCGAACCGGAGATGGCCGAGAAGGGCCGCTCCCTCATCTACCAGCGCGGCGATGGCGAGGGACTCCTGGCCACCGTTGCGGCCGATGGCACTCCGCGCATGCATCCGCTCAACGTGGGCGTGGTGGACGGGCGGCTTCTCGTCTTCGTCCAGGACAAGTCGGCCAAGGCGCGCGATCTCGCCGCCAACCCGCACTACGCCCTGCACGCGCACCTCGACGCGGAGCGCCCGCACGAGTTCCTGGTCCGCGGCCAGGCTCGTCAGGTGACCGATGACGTGGCGCGCGCCGCGGCGGCTTCGAAGTGGTTCTTCACGGTGTCCGAGGCGTATCCGCTGTACGAGCTGCTGCTCGCGCACGCGCTGCTCGGCGAGCGCGACAGCGCGAACGACTGGCCGCCACGCTATCGGTCCTGGCGCAGCCGCTAGCCCCAACGGGACCAACGGGACCGCGATGCGGTCCGCTTGGCCCTGTGCCCGGTGAGGCCGGCGCGGGACGATGAGCGCGGAATGACCTCACCGGAGTCTGACGTGCTCGTGAAGGATGGCCGCCGGGGAATCGCCTGGTGGCTCGCCGGCTCTCGCCGTGGTGGCCGACACCCTCGCCGCGGCGCTCACCTTCTTCCTGCCCGACGTGCTGCTCGGCCCGGCCGTGATGAACGGCAGTGCCCGCGGCACGGCGCTGATCATGCTGGTCCTCGCCGCGCCGATGCTGGTGGTGGGCCTGGCGCTCGCCGGACGGGGATCGCGCTGGGCAGCGGTGCTCACCGCCGGCGCGCTCGCCTACCTGCTCTACAACGACGTCATGCTGCTGTTCGCGACGCCGTTCAACCGCCTCTTCCTGCTGTACGTGGCCGCGTTCTCGCTGACCGGCTTCGCCTTCGGCGCAACCCTCCTGAAGGCCGATGCCGAGGCCGTCGCCGAGCGACTGCCCAAGACCACGTCGCGCATCCTCGGCGGCTATGTCTGGGCCATCGTGCTGTTCAACACGCTCGCCTGGTTGCGCACGATCGTGCCCGCCATCGGGGCGGACGACCCGACCTCGTTCCTCGATGGCATGGGCATCGCCACCAACCCGGTCTTCGTGCAGGACCTCTCCTTCTGGCTGCCCAGCGCCGCCGTCGTCGGCTGGCTGCTCTGGACCCGACGCCGCTGGGGCGTGCTGCTCGGCGGGGCCTACCTGCTCTACGGGCTGATGGAGTCGATCGGCGTGGCCGTCGACCAGTGGTTCGGCACGACCGCCGACCCGGCCTCGACCATCGCCACGATGGGCGGCGCCTACCTGTTCGCGGTGCTCGCGGTCATCGGCCTCGTGCCGCTGGCGCTCTATGTGCGCGGGCGCAGCCATGCCACGTGGACTGCCCAGGGAGTTCCTCGGCCGGCGTGACCCTTGCCGGGCGGCGGAGGCTGATTGCCTCATTCACCGGGTAATGCTGCGCACGAGGTGCCCGCCGTGGGCGAGATTGCCTCATACATCGGGTAATCCTGCGCATGAGCGCGGCGTTCCTGGCCGTCACGCTCACGATTACCCGATGGAGCAGGCAGAACCCCGCACGACCTCGGCCCCCGGTCAGGAATTACCCGGTGTAGCGGGCAATCCGCGCACGACCTCGGCCCCCGGTCAGGAATTACCCGGTGTAGCGGGCAATCCGCAGGCCCGAAGACGCCTCTCCATCGGTCCTGCCAACGATGTTCACAGTTCGTGCGCAATCGGCTCGCACCCTGTGCCTGAACGCGGTCCCGGAGTCGGATCGCAGGCACAGAGAGGTGAGACATGAGCACATTCCTGCGGGTGGTCGCCGTGCTGGCGATCGTCGGGGTGCTGGTGGGCATCGGCTTCGGCGTCTACAACGCCGGCCTGTCCGCCGGATTCGCCGATGCCGCGCAGCAGGCTGCCGCTTCCGGCGACCCGGTGGCGGTGCCGTACCACTACGGCTACGGCCCGTACTGGCACGGTTGGGGCGGGTTCGGGTTCTTCGGGATCTTCTTCTGGATCCTGGGAATCATCCTGGTCGTCGCCCTGGTCCGGGCTGCCTTCGGCTGGGGCCGATGGGGTGGCCCACGCGGCGGCAACGGCGGCTACGGCTGGTCGAGCCGGCGCAATCGGCTGGAGGAGCTGCACCGTGAGCTGCACCGGACCGATAGCGCCGCCGGCCCCGGAGCCGGTCCTGGAGCCGGCCCCGCTGCCGGACCCACGGTCGAGGGCGGGCGTCCGGGTACCGCCTGAGCCATGGGCCGCCGTACCATCGGTCCCATGGCCCGCATCCTGGTCGTTGACGACGAGCCGAAGATCGTTCGGCTCGTCGCCGACTACCTGGAGAACGCCGGCTTCGCCGTGGTCTCGGCGCGGAGCGGTGACGAGGCGCTCATGCGCGTCCGCACCGACGAGCCGGACCTGGTGATCCTGGACCTGGGCCTGCCGGGCATCGACGGCCTGGACGTGGCGCGCAGCATCCGTCGCAACGGCGAGCTGCCGATCATCATGCTGACCGCCCGCGACGACGAGACCGACCGCATCATCGGCCTGGAGCTGGGAGCCGACGACTACGTCATCAAGCCCTTCAGCCCGCGCGAGCTGGTGGCCCGCGTGCGCGCCGTGCTGCGCCGCCGGGCGGGGAGCGCCGACGCCGAGCGGCTGCGGGCCGCGGACCTCGAGCTGGACGTGCCGCGCATGCGAGTGACGCGCGCCGGCGAGCCCGTGGAGCTGACGGCGACCGAGTTCTCGCTGCTGGCGGCCATGGCGCGCCAGCCGGGCCGCGTCTTCACCCGTTCCCAGCTGCTCGACGCGATCCACGGCATGGCCTTCGAGTCGTACGAGCGGGCGATCGACGCGCACGTCAAGAACATCCGCCACAAGCTCGAGCCCGATCCGCGGGCGCCGCGCTACCTGCTGACCGTGTACGGGGTGGGGTACCGCCTTGCCGAGTGACGATTGGCGCGCATGGCACGGCCGGCGCCGTTGGGGCCGCTCCGGCCAGGGCGGGCGGCGCCCGCCCTGGTGGCCGGAGGGAGAGGCGTGGCCACCTGCCGACGCCGCCGCCCGCGAGGCGCTGCGACGCGGCTTCGCTCGCCGCGCGGCGCTGTTCGTGGTCGTGGCGCTCGCGATGTTCGCGACCGTCATCGTGCTGCTCGGCTGGCTGCTCGGCACGATCTTCAGAGGCCACGCCTTCTGGGGCTTCATCCCGGCCGTCCTGTTCGTGCTGCTGGTCGTGGGTGGCCTGCGCCTGGTGCGCGGCGTGGGCCAAGCGGCGACGCCGCTGGGCGACCTGGTGGAGGCGTCGTCGCGGGTCGAGGCCGGGCAGTTCGGCACGCAGGTGGAGGTCCGCGGGCCGCGCGAGATCCAGGCGCTGGCACGCGCCTTCAACGCCATGAGCGCCCGTCTCGCCGCGGCCGAGGCGCAGCGCCGGCGCCTCCTGGCGGACGTCTCGCACGAGCTCCGTACCCCGCTGACCGTCATCCAGGGCGGCATCGAAGGCGTGATGGATGGCCTCTATCCGCCGGATCGTGAGCACCTCGAGCCGCTGCTGGCCGAGGCCCGGCACCTGGAGCGCCTGGTCGAGGACCTGCGCACCCTCTCCCTGGCCGATGCCGGCGCGCTGCCGCTCCAGCGCGAGCCGATCGACCTTGGAGCCCTCGCGCGCGAGACGGTGGCGGGCTTCGCGGCCGCCGCAGCCTCGGCCGGCGTGGACCTGAGCGCGACGGCCGAACCCGACCTGCCGGCGCTGGAGCTTGACCCGCACCGCATCCGCCAGGTCATCGGCAACCTGCTCGCCAATGCGCTGCGCCACACGCCGCGCGGCGGCCGGGTGACCGTGCGCGTGGCGCGCGAGCAGGGTGCGGTTCTGCTGGAGGTCGCCGACAGTGGATCCGGCATGGAGGCCGATGCGGCCGCGCGCGCCTTCGACCGCTTCTGGCGAGCCGGGGAGGGAGCGGGCGCCGGGCTGGGCCTGGCCATCGTGCGCGACCTGGTGCGCGCGCACGGCGGAGAGGTGGAGCTGATCAGCCAGGCGGGCCAGGGGACCCGGGTCAGCGCCCGATTCCCGATGGCGAGCGGCTAGCGGGTATACTTGCTGGCACAACTATCTTACCCGCAGGCAGGCGACCGGAGACCATGGACTACGACGAGTTCACACGCACGCTGAAGGCCGAGCTTCGCGAGAAGGGCCGCACCGAATCCGGACCCCTCGCCGGCCATCCGCTGATGATCCTGACCACCAAGGGCGCCCGATCCGGCGCCGAACGCGAGGCGATCGTGACCTACAGCCGGCAGGACGGCGACTACGTGATCGCCGCGTCGAAGAGCGGGGCACCCACCAACCCTGCGTGGTACCACAACCTGGTGGCCCATCCCGAGGTCAAGGTCGAGGCCAATCGCGAGACGTTCCGCGCGCGAGCCAGGGTCACGAACGGCGAGGAGCGCGACCGGCTCTGGGAGCAGCACGCCACGGCGCTGCCGTGGTTCCGCGAGTACCCGACCAAGACCGACCGGGTGATCCCGGTGATCGTGCTGGAGCGCGTGGCCTAGCCGGAGGCCGATGGACTGGCAGCCACCTCGCTGATCTGCAGCGACTGCACCAGGCGGTGGATCGTCGCCCGCTCCTCCGTGCTGGCATCGCGCGAGTAGGCGGCATCGATGACGAGCGCCGTACCGTCCACGTCGACGACGTAGACCTCGTCGACCTGGCCCTCCGCGGACTGCGTCCGCGGAGGGCCGTTGGCATCGGTCCAGGAGCGGAACTCGCCGTCGTCGCAGGCGGCCAGGTCGGTGTCCGGCACCGTGAGCGTCACGAACTCGGCGGTGCGGCCCGCCAGGTCCACGCGCGAATGGCGCGCGTGGCGCATCGGCTGCGCCTCCAGGGCCGCCGCAACCTCGGCGGCCGTCGTGCCGACCACGGTCGCGGTTCCGCGCCAGTGGCACGGATCGGCGTATATCTCGTGGATGAGCCATACCGACAGGCCCATCGGCTGCGCATCTTCGCCCGTTCGCGATACCGATGTTGCATCCGACTCCCAGCCGGGCGGAAGCGTGACGGTCAGCTCCGCGGCCAGGCCGTCGAGGCTGAGCCGATGCGGGCCACCGGCCGGCGTGGGCTGGGGCGTGACCTTGACGCTCGCCGGGGTCGCATCCGCCGCGCCGCATCCGGAAGCGGCCAGCGCGAGAACCGCGGCAACAAGGCTCATCGCGAGACGGGATCGAGGCTGCATGCATGCCCTCCGAGCCAGCAGGCCCCAGAAGGTAAGCCCTGCAGTCGGCCACCGGCCATGGCGAATTCGTCCCGTGATCGGATGACGATGGGAATTGAGCCCGTGACCCGCCCACAACTGATCAGATCACTAGAACACTGCGCAACGCCGGTACCCGCGAGCGCGGTAAACTCGGGATGCCGCTACGAGCGCCCCGCCAATTCGATGGAGGAACCACATCGATGCGACGTGTCCTGCTCGGTCTGGGTTCGGCGTCCCTGCTGACCCTCGTGCTCGCTGGATCGGCCTTCGCGGCCCACTGCACGAACGAGAGCAATCCCGAGGGTGTCGGCGTGCACGGTACCGTGCTGATCGACCCCTTTACCGACGCAACGACCTTCCTGGGCACCAATGCCGCCGGCCGGCTGACCGGAGGATTCGTCGACGTCTGGCTGGACTTCGATCAGAGCGGAACCGTCTCCGCGGGTGACGTCCAGGTCGAGGATGACGTGTTCGTGGTCGCCAACCACAGCTTCCGGTCGAACCCGGCCATGGGCGAGCCGGCCGTCCTGCCGCCGGTCAACGCGGGCATGGATCCGGGCGGCGACGGCCATGGGGTCGGCACCGACGACTGAGATCACTCCGAACACCTGCGCCCGCGGCAGCCATGCCGCGGGCGTTTTGGTCTTCCGGACCGATGAATCCCTCAATGCCAGCCGGTCTCATGAGAGGCATCGGCTCAACAAGACGCGTGGATTCGATAGGTGGATGGAATGCGAAAACTGGTGGCAACCGAATTCCTGTCGCTCGACGGCGTGTACCAGGCGCCCGGTGATCCGAACGAGGACACCGAGGGCGGGTTCCGGCACGGCGGATGGTCGCGCGGCTACGTAGACGAGGTCTTCGGCCAGGCCGCGGCAGAGGGCATGGCCGCGACCGACGCGCAGCTCTTCGGCCGCCGGACGTACGAGATCATGGCGGCCTATTGGCCAACGGCGCCCGCCGACGATCCCTACGCGCAGCACCTCAACAGCATTCAGAAGTACGTCGCCAGCGGCAGCCTGACGGAAGCGACCTGGCAGAACACGACCATCCTGGGCGGCGACGCGATGGACGCGGTGGCCCGCCTCAAGGAGCAGCCCGGCGGCACGATCAGCGTGCTCGGCAGCGGCAAGCTGGTGCAGTCTCTGCTGCGGGCCGGCCTGGTCGACGAGCTCATGCTGGCCGTCTTCCCGATCGTGCTCGGCAGCGGCAAGCGCCTGTTCCCGCAGGGCGATGAGGTCAGCCGCTTCGAGCTGGTCTCGTCGCAACCGACCACCACCGGCGGCCTGCTGCTGACGTACCGCCCCAGCCCCGCGAGCTAGCTGCCGCCGGATGCCTCCCGCCATGCGGCGGCAAAGCGCGGGTTGGCGGCCTCGACCATCGCGTCCGAGGCGGTCAGGCTGATCCGGAACCAGCCCGGGACCTCGACGATCGTGCCGGGCAGCACCAGCACCCGGTGCCGGGCGAGCAGGTCGCCGAACGCGACGTCATCCTCGATCGGCGCCTTGACCATGACGTAGAAGGTGCCCTCCGGCCACGTCGTCTCGTAGCCCATCTCGCGCAGCGCAGGCACCAATCGGTCCCTCCTTCGCTGAAGCGCGCCCACGTCGATCGAGAGCTTCTCGAGGTCGGCCAGGGCGTGCTGCAGCAGGGCGTTGGGCCAGGCGTAGCCAACGGCCGCCTGCTGCACGAAGAACTCGTCGCGCAGCGCGGCCCGCTCCGCCTCCGGCAGGGTGGGCGGCACGGTCAGGAAGCCGATGCGCTGGCCCGGCGCCAGCAGCGTCTTGCCGTAGGAGTAGGTGATGATCGTCTTCGGGTGCACCTCGGACGGGCTGCGGCACTCGGCATCGTCGAACACGATGCGGTTGTACGGCTCGTCCGAGATGATCCAGACCGGATGGCCGATGCGCTCGCCGGCCTCGGCCAGCACCTCAGCCAGCCGACGCAGCTCCCCGATCGGGAAGATGCGGCCGCTGGGGTTGTGCGGCGAGTTCACGATCACCGCGCGGGTGCGCGGACCGATGGCTGCCGCGATCACGTCGATCGGCAGGTCGAAGGCGGGTGGATCCATCCGGACGCGCACCGGCTCGCCGCCGGCGGCGAGGATGAGCATCTCGTAGAAGAACCAGGGTGGCGAGAGGAAGATCACCTCGTCGCCGGGCTCCACCAGCGTGCGGATGGCCACCGCCAGGGCGGCGAAGCCGCCGTTGGTCATCGCCACGTCCGCCGGATCCCAGGCCATGCCGCTGCGGCGGGTGAGCGTGGCCGCCACCGTGCGCTGCGACTCCGGCTCCGAGAGCTTGTACGCGAACCAGTCCTTGTCCTGGGGGGCGAGATGTTGCTGCAGCGCGGCGACGTAATCGGGCAGGGGCATCTCCTGGGGATTGCCGACGGCGAAGTTGGCGACATCGGCCTCCAGGTTGAGCTCCGCAAAGGGGCCGTTGAAGAACGTCAGGAAGGGCGTGATGCTCGCGCGCAGGCGGTCACGCAGGCGCGGCGGGTCGGCGGTGGTCATGGGCAGCGATTGTGGCAGGCGCCGTCGCTGCTGAACAGCCCTCCCTCGGGCTGCTGAACGACGCTACGACCGTCCATTTCGGGCCCATCGGCCCTACGCCGCCCGCGATGCCGGCGCCAGAGTCAAGCCATGGTCTCGCTGGTGCGCGCCGATCGCGTTCCGCTGTGGAGCGCAGCGCTCACCCGCCCGCTGGCCCGGCTCATCCCCGTCAGCGCACGCCCCGCGGCGCTGGCGGCGGTGAAGGGCATCCACACCGTTGCCTTCTTCTCGATCGCCGGCGCGATCCTCCTCTTCCTGGCCGATGGCCTGCGCGGACGGCCGCGCCGCCGCTCGGTCATCGCCATGGCGGTGGGGCTCGGCGAGTCGGCCGTCTACGTGTCGAACAACCAGGTCTGCCCGCTGACCCCGCTGGCCGAGGAGCTCGGCGCCGAGCGCGGGTCGGTGGTGGACATCTACCTGCCCGGCTGGCTCAACCGGCGCATCCCGCTGCTGGGCGGCTCGGCCCTGCTGTTGGCGCTGGCCGCCAACGGCTGGGCGCTGGCAAGAAATCGTCATCGCTGAGGTTTCTCCCGTGCGTATCGTGTTTGCTCTCTTCCTCGCGGCCCACGGCCTGATCCACCTGAGCTACCTCTCGCCGGCACCAAAGCCCACCGCGGGTGGTCCCAGCTGGCCGTTCGAGATGAGCCGCTCCTGGCTGGTGACCGCCATGAACGTCGATCCCGGCCTCGTGCGGGCCATCGGCTCGGTCATCGTCATCGTGGCTGCCGCAGCATTCGTCCTGGCCGGCCTCAGCTGGCTGGGCCTGGTGGTGCCGCGCGACTGGTGGCCGATGCTGATCGGCGTCGGAGCCGTCGCCTCGCTGGCGGTCCTGGCCGTCTTCTTCCACCCGTGGATCCTGCTCGGCTTCGCGATCGACGCGGTGCTGTTGTGGCTGGCGTTCGTCGCGGGCTGGATGCCGGAGCCGGCCGGGACCTAACGGCGGTCAGGGCTGCGCGGCGGCGGGCAACACGTTCCAGATCGGTGACGTCGCCGGTCCCTGAGGGACCGTTTGCCCGGTACGTCGGGCAAAACCGGGCAGGAGGCGTGCTGAGAGGCGCGTTCTGCGCGGTACATCGGGTAACCGTGAGCCTGAAGGGCAAGAATTGGGCGCCGCACGCTCAGCGTTACCCGATCTGGCAGGCAATTCCGGGAAGAAAACGACCCTCCCGTCGGGAATTGCCCGCTGTATGTAGCGCGCTCGAGCGCCGAACGAATCAAAGGCCGGTCTGGCCCGCCGCGGGCTGACCATCGGCCCTTGTGGAAAGACTCCCGAAGATTGAACAGTGGGGCTGCCTGACCGGTCGTATCGGGCGTGGTCGGCACGTATGTACCCACGGGGGATCGGGAGATGGACCTGGCTGCGGCACTGCGGGGCTCCGCCGGTGACCGCGCCGCGGCGTTCTCGCGCCTCGTCGACGGGAGCCTGGACCGCGAGTTCCGGCTGGCGACGGTCATCCTGGGAAACCGCGCCGATGCCGAGGACGCGGTCGGCGATGCGGCGCTGCGCGCCTGGCAGCACGTCGCGCAGCTGCGCGACCCGGCCCGCTTCGAGCCGTGGTTCACGCGCATCGTGGTCAACGTCTGCCGCGATCGCCTGCACCGGCGCCGCCCGACGACCCCGCTGACCCTGGATCCTCCCGCCGGGACCGATGCCATCGCCGACTCGATCGAGCGCGCCGCCCTGCTCGACGCCCTGCGCACGCTGACCGCCGACCACCGCGCGGTCATCGCGCTGCACTACCTCGAGGGCCTGACGATCGAGCAGATCGCCGATCACCTCGCCATGCCCATCGGCACGGTCAAGTCCCGCCTGCACTACGGCCTGGCCGAGTTGCGCGCCGCGTACGACGCGGCCGCGCGGGAACCGGGAAGGACGCTCCGATGAACGACACGACAAACGGCCTGCACTTCGAGCAGGACCTGCGGTCCGTGCTGCACGCGCTCGCTGGGAGCGAGGCCCCGGCATCCCTGCGCTTCCGCCTGGCCGATGTCACGGCCGCGCCATCGGCCCCGCGCCTGTCGTGGTTCGCCTCGCCGCCCATGCGCCTGGCGGCTGCCGCGGTGGCGGTCGTCGCGGTGCTGGCGCTGGCGTTCCTGTTCGTGCCCCGCCAGAACGTTGGACCCCTGCCCACCGGCTCGCCGACCCCGAGCGCAAGCGGATCGGCGACGCCTGAGCCGTCTCCGAGCGCGTCGGCCAGCGCAACGCCGGCACCGACCCCGACTCCCGTCCCGGACTGGAGGACGATCTCGTGGCTGACCACGGAGCGGCCGCCCGAGGCTGCGTCCTGGTTCGTCGTCACGGCCCTTCTGCCGTGGGAGGACACCTACCTTGGCGGTGGGTGGATCGACACCGGCAGCTCCAGCGAGCTGGCGTTCTTCAGGCTCGATGGCAGCCAGTGGCGGCTGCTGTCCTCAGTTCGTCCCCCCGATGGGTGGTCGTACGAAGGCACGTTCCTGGTCCCGATTCCCGGCGGCGTCCTCTCCGTGGCACGGCTCGATGCTCCGCCCGGGTCCCAGCCGACCTACGAGCTTCGCACGTCGGCTGACGCCGTGACCTGGCAGGCCGTCGACGATCCCGCCTGGGACGTCGACTGGATGGCGAACCGCATTCGGAATCTCGCCGCCGGCCCAGCGGGTGTCGTGGCCATCGCCGCTTCCGAGGCGACAGGGGGCGACGGGATGGTGCTGCACTCGCCCGATGGCCGCAGTTGGGCACGTGTCGCGCTTCCCGCAACCGGTGCGCTGAACGTCCGTGATGTGACGGCATATGCGGGCGGCTTCCTGGTGGTCGGGCGCGACGGCGAGGCGGACACCATCGATCCGACGACGGGTGCCTGGGCTCCGGGAACCGGCCGGCCGGCGGCCTGGAGCTCGACCGATGGCGTTCACTGGGTTACGGCCGACGTCGAAGGAACAGCCCTCCCCGGCGCCGAGCTGCGCCGGGTGATCGCCGGCAGGGCTGGCTTCGTGGCGACCGGCGTCGAGCGGGGTGGCGCCGAGGATCGGTCGCAGATCGGCCCTACCGTGTGGACCTCCGTGGATGGGGTGACCTGGCGGATCGTCGGTCAGCTCGGCACCGAGCTGCCCCCTGCCTTGCTGATGGCCGGTGATGGGGACTGGATGGCGTTGGTGGGGAAAGACCCCGAGCAGGCAGCCGTCGCCGAAGCGAATGACTCCGTCGACGCGGCGACCTGGATCTCAGCCGATGGCGTGGATTGGGTCCGCCTCGAAGACCAGGGTAGCCCCCTCCCGTACTACATGGTGTGCCCGCCCGAGAGTGCCGGCTGCGGCGGCGGACCCCATGCCGTCTGGGTCCTGCCAAACGGGGTCGCCGTGGCACAGGCCTTCGCGGTGCCGATCGACACGGTGCTGATCGGGTCCGCGGCCAAGTAGGGGCCGATCAGTCGCGGATTCGCTTGCGCAGGCGGATCGCGAAGTGGTCGAAGCCGCGCTTGGCGTAGAAGTCGAGCGCTGAGGAGTTCTCGGCGACCACGCTGAGGCGCACCTCACGCGCACCGCC